>JAABQU010000221.1 GCA_011391285.1 Thiobacillus sp. | reverse complement strand
TCTGCTTGTCGCCGAAGCGGGGAAAACTGAGCGATGCGGTCACGGGATCAAACCAGGCTGAAGAGGGATTGCGACATTTTTTGCGGATGGGCGGCGCGGAAATAGGTCTGGCCGATGACCGCGTTGAGGTCAGCCAGCCGGGCCTGAATGTCGTCGCAGAATTCGTGCAGCCCGTTCTCCGCCAGCGCGCGGTAATCGGCCCGGTCCACCAGGTTGAGCATGCCCTGCAGGCGGCGCATGGGCTCGGCCCCCGGCAGCTCGTCGAGAGCGAACTGGATTTCGTGCAGGCAGTGCCGCACGCTGCGCGGAAACTGCAGATCGTTCAGCAGGAAACCCAGCACCTTGTGGCCTCGCGCGTGCACGCTGACGTGGCGCCGGTACATCTGGTGCGCCGACAGCGCGTGCAGCACGCTCATCCAGATCAAATCGTAATACTGGCTGTTCTGGTACGGCAGGTTCATGGCGTAGCTGACGTCGAGCACGCGCGTCGTCATGTCGGCGCGCTCGACGTTGCGCCCCAGCCGCATGAACTGGAAGCCCTCGTCGCGGCTCATGGTTCCGGAGAGCAGGCCGACCACCGCCTGGCGGCGGCGGATAATTTCGGTCAGCACCTCGAAGCGCTTGCGGCGGTCGAGCGCGTGGTTGAGGTGAGTGCTGGTGTAGAGATAGAGCTCGTTGACCCATTCCCACGATTCGCGCGGCAGCACCTCGCGGAAGGTGCGGGTGTTCTCGCGAGCGAGACGCACGCAGGCGAAGATCGACGATGGGTTGCGCTCGTCCTGGATGAGGAAGCTCATCACGGCGTTTTCGCTCGCCTCATCATAGTGCTGGTGGAAGGCTTCGTCCAGCCCGACCACTTTAAGCAGGTCTTCCCAGCCGAAGCTGGCGCCGCGCGGCATGTCCATCAACAGCATGGTGGTGGCGTTGATCAGGCGCGCGGTATCCTCGGCGCGCTCGAGATAGCGCGCCATCCAATACAGGTTTTCAGCAACTCTGGCTAACATCAGATCACCCCCTGCACAACCCAAGTATCCTTGCTGCCGCCGCCCTGCGATGAGTTCACCACCAGCGAACCGCGTCGCAAGGCCACGCGCGTTAGGCCACCGCGGGTCACGTATAAATCTTTCGATTGCAGGATGAACGGCCGCAAATCGACGTGGCGCGGTTCGATCGCACCCTCGCACAGTGTCGGTACGGTCGACAGCGACAGCGTCGGCTGCGCCATATAGTTGCGCGGGTTCTCCTTGATCAGTTCGGCAAACTTCGCCTGCTCGTCCGGCGTCGATTTCGGCCCCACCAGCATGCCGTAGCCGCCGGATTCGTTGGCCGGCTTCACCACCAGCTTGTCGAGGTTGGCGAGCACGTAGTCGCGGTCGGCCTCGTTCATGCACAGGTAGCTCGGCACGTTGGGCAGGATAGCTTGCTCGCCGAGGTAGTACTCGATCATCTGCGGCACATAGGCATATACCACCTTGTCGTCGGCGACGCCCGAGCCGGGCGCGTTGGCAATGCCGACCTTGCCGGCCTTCCATGCGCGCATGAGGCCAGGCACGCCGAGGGTGGAGTCGGCGCGGAAGACTTCGGGGTCGATGAAATCGTCGTCGACGCGGCGGTAGATCACGTCGAGCCGGGTCAGGCCCTCGATCGTTTTCATATAGACGCAGTCGTCGTCAAGCACCACCAGGTCGGAGCCTTCGACCAGATGCGCGCCCATCTGCTGGGCGAGGTAGGAATGCTCGAAATACGCGGAGTTGTAGACGCCGGGCGTGAGCACCGCGATTTCCGGACGTTCGTCCGTTCGCGGCGACAGAGCCGCCAGCATGTCGTACAGCTGCGCGGTGTAATCGTCGACCGGCAGCACGTCGTAGCGGGCGAACAGCTCGGGAAACAGCCGCTTCATCAGCTGGCGGTTTTCCAGCATGTAGGACACGCCGGACGGCACGCGCAGGTTGTCTTCCAGCACGTAGATCGTGCCGTCGCCGTCGCGCACCAGGTCGGTGCCGCAGATGTGGGCCCACACGCCAAAGGGTGGATTGGCGCCGGCACAGGCCGTGCGGAAATTCTTCGAATCGGCCAGCACCTCGGCCGGGAAGATGCCGTCCTTGATGATCTTCTGCTCGTGGTAGATGTCGTCGATGAACCGGTTGAGTGCCTTCAGGCGCTGCTTCAGACCGGCCTCAATGCGATCCCACTCGGCTTTCTCGATGATGCGCGGCACCACGTCGAACGGCCAGGCGCGATCGATGTTGCCGGCCTCGGAATACACGGTGAAGGTGATCCCTGCCGCCATGATCGCCGCGTCCACCGCGCGATGCCGCGCCTCCAGTTCGTCGCTCGCCAGTTCGGCAAAGTAATCGCACAGCCCCTCGGCGCCGTTGCGCGGCTTGCCCGGTGCTTCCAGCAACTCGTCAAACCCGCCCGTCAGCGGATAAATTCCGCAATCGATCTTCATCTTCCAGCCTCCGAACCGCGCGCACCGCTATCGCTATGAACTGCGCGCGAGCACTCCCTCACCAGCACCATCTGTGCCAGGCATTCTATACGCAACAAAATCAATGACTTGGAATATCGATGCGGATAGGGCTTGGCGCCTGGCGCGCCAGTGAAGTGCGGCTTGTGCGCGACCGCATCTTTTTGGTGCGGTCAACTCGCCAGCAGCAGAAATAGCAGAAGCAGATTGAGTGCGATGGAAATGGTGGCGATCAGCGGCCAGGCGCCGGCCGGCGAGCGCTCGATCAGCGGCGTGCGGCGGCGCAGCAGCGGATTGGCTTCGCCGCGTTCCAGGGCAAGCAGCATTTCCTCGGCGGTTTCAAAGCGCTGCCTGGGGTCGCGTGCGACGGCTTTCAGAATCACGTTTTCCAGCCACGGCGGGATGTCTGGACGATAGCGCGCAGGCGGCACAGGCTCACCAAATTTGGGATGCTGGAACGGCTCGATTTCGCCGTAGGGGTATTTGCGCGTGAGCAAGTGGTAAACCGTCGCGCCGACTGCGTAGAGATCGGTTTGCGGGTTCGCTTCGCTGCCGTTGAACAGCTCCGGCGCCATGTAGCTCGGCGTACCGGGCTGGGCATGATCTTCGCGCACGTCGAGCGTGGGACAACGCGCCACGCCCAAATCCAGGATGCGCAGTTTTCCCTCGCTGTCCACATGCAGATTGGCCGGTTTGAGATCGCGGTGAACAATGTCGAGCCGGTGCAGTGCGGTCAGTCCTTTCAGCATGCGGATGGCGAGCGTAACGGTTTCCACCGGAGAAAAATGCTGGCCCGCGTCGAGCTTATCCTGCAGGGTTGCGCCATCGAAATAGCGCACGGCGAAGTAGAGGAAATTACGCCCCGGCAAGGGCAGCACCTCAGGGAAATAATGCGAATGCACACGCTTCAGGAACCACTCTTCCGCAAGCAGCCGAATCCCCGCGTCGCCATCGCCCGCGAGCACCGGTTGCAACGTTTTCAGTGCCCAACGCTGGCCGGTTTTTTCATGGCGCGCGCGATAAATCAGGGTGTCGCGTCCGCTGTGCAATTCGTCCTCGATCACAAATTCATCCAGCCGCGCGCCCGGATTCAGCTTGCCCGGCAACGGCAGATCGCGCGCGTCGATGAGCGGCGCATCGGCACTGCCCAGCGCCACCACGCGCACCACCAGCGCGGTGGCGTTGTCCTGTCCGCCGCGCGCGTGGGCGGCCTCAACCAGCGCATTGGCAACGCGTGGCGTAGCGTCGTACAGTTTCAGTAGCCGGTGCAGCTCAAGCTGGCTGAGCGGCTCCCATACGCCATCGCACGCGATGAGAAAAACATCACCCGCCGCCAGGTCGCCGTCGCCGAAATCGGGGCTTACATGCGTGTCGAGTCCCAGCGCACGCTTCAACACATGCGACATGCCGGGCGTTTCCCACACGTGGTCGGTGGTCAGCTGATCAAGCGTTTCACCGCGCAGGCGATACAGGCGCGTGTCGCCCACGTGGGCATAGTGGAAGCGGTGGCCGCGCAGCACCAGGCTGGTAAGCGTCGTCGCCATGCCACCGGTTTCGTGGCGCGACGCGGTCTGCCCGGTAAGCCAGCGGTTGATCGCCGCGAGCACCGTGCCGAGCGCGTGCGGCGTTTCCCAGGTGTCGGGCGTGGCGTAGTAATCGGCGAGCAGATTGCGTACCGACGTTTCTGCCGCCTCGCGCCCATGCGCACCGCCCGAGACGCCATCGGCGACAACTGCGAGCATGCCCTTGGTCGCTGCGAGTTGCGGATCGGCTGGCTCGACATATCCGCCGTAGTCCTCGTTGCGCTCGCGCGGGCCGGTGGCGGTAGCGTAGCCGAATTGGAGTTTCAGGGGCATGGAGCGGTGAGCGGTGAGCGGTGAGCGGTGAGCGGTGAGCGGTGAGCGGGATTATAGGCGGCGGCCCAAGAACTTACCGCTCTCTGCTCACCCCTTGCCCAGCCTTAAACCTTCGCCCCCGAGATCGCCGCTGCACCCCAGGTGGTGCGCCAGCGCTGCTTCACCACCGTCAGGCCGATCAGCGCGACGAAGCACAGACCCGCAAAAATCAGCAGCCCGATCTGGTAATCGCCGGTGAGCCCCTTGATGTAGCCGAGGCTGGCGGCCAGGTAAAACCCGCCGACGCCGCCGGCCATGCCGACCAGTCCGGTCATCACGCCGATTTCCTTGCGGAAGCGCTGCGGCACCAGCTGAAACACCGCGCCGTTGCCGAAGCCGAGCGTACCCATGGCGAACATGAAACCGACTAGCGCCAGCCATGCACTCGGTGCGCCGAAACTGACGACGATGAGAAACACGCCCGCCAGCGAATAAACTACCAGCAGGGTGCGGATGCCGCCGATGCGGTCAGCCAACATCCCGCCCATCGGGCGCACCAGCGAACCGGCGAAGACGCAGGCAGCGGTGAAATAGCCCGCCTGCACCGGCGTCAGGCCGAACTGGTCGTTGAAGTAGATGGTAAGACTGGACGCCAGACCGACGAAGCCGCCGAAGGTGACGAAATAGAAGAACATGAACCACCAGGCGTCGCGATCTTTCAGCACGTTCAGGTACTGGTGCAGCGACTTGGGCGGCGGGCAGTCGGGCGCGTCCTTGGCGAACACGAGATACACCAGAAAGGCGACGCCAACCGGTATAAGCGCGATGCCGAACACGTTGCCCCAGCCGAACGCCACCGCGAGGCTGGGCGCGAACAGCGCAGCGAACACGGTGCCGGAGTTGCCCGCGCCGGCGATGCCAAGCGCGGTGCCCTGATGCTGCGGCGGATACCAGCGTGACGCCAGCGGCAGCGCAACGGCGAAGGCCGCGCCGGCAAAGCCCAACAACACGCCGAGGACAAGCACCTCGCGATAGCTGTGAATGCCCGCGAGCCATGCCCACAGCAAGGCCGAGATCACGACCAGCTGACCGATCAGACCGGCCATTTTTGGTTTGAGGTGATCGACCAGCACACCCATCACCAGGCGCAGCAGCGCACCCGCCAGCACCGGCGTCGCCACCATCATGCCTTTCTGCGCGGACGTGAGTTCAAGACTTTGCGCGATCTGCACGCCAAGCGGCCCCAGCATCACCCAAACCATGAAGGCGATATCGAAATAGAGAAATGCGGATAGCAATGTGGGGGTATGGCCTGATCGCCAGAATTCCTTGTTCATGCAGTGCTCCTGAAAAATCGGTAGGTTGTTATCGTTCCCCCCTCCCCCGCCGAGCCGGTCGGAACAGGAGAAGGGTTCATCAGCTCGCCGTCAGCAGTTGTTTCAATTCGGGAATGCAGGAGCCGCAGTTGGTGCCCGCCTTCAGCTTGATTCCCAAGGCTTCCACCGAACGCGCCCCCTGCCCGATCGCCTGCTGGAGGGTGTTCTCGCCGACTCCAAAACAGGCGCAGACGATGCGCCCAACTTCAGGTGTCGCCTTGCCCGGCCGCCCCATGAGCAGCGCCGCACGTTCCTCCCGGCTCAGCACGTCCTTCTCGAACAGAGCCTCTAGCCAGTGGCGCGGCGGCAGGGCGGCGCAGTCGCGGTCGAAGAAGCCGACCACCTCGACCCGGCCGTCGCGGATCAGGGCGGCGCGGTAGCGGTTCTCGGCGCAGTCCTGCAATTCAATCCAGTCCCCTGCATGGCCGAAATGCTCGCGCAGGCGGCGCGGCCACAGACAGTCGGCCTCGACCCCCGCCAGTTCGTGGCGCCAGCAGGCCTTGGCGCGCACCTGAGTCCAGTATTCGGCGGAATGGCTGTCGATACGATCACGCGCCAGCACGAAGCCGTACCAGCCGGCCGCATAGGGCTCCACCGCCACCGGCGCGTGCTTGAATTCCGGCTGCCCGGAGATTTCATCGATGACCGCGTAGACCAGGGCGTCCACCCGTGCCTTGGCCGAATTCTGGCCGTTCCAGTGGATGGGTGCGAACACCGAACCGGGGCGCTGGTCCGCGCTCACCACTACGCGCGCCAGCATCTCGCCACGACCGTTGCGCACCCGCGCCAGCGCATCGGCGCGCACGTTGGCACGCGCGGCATCGGCAGGATGCATTTCCACGTAGGGCTCGCCGATGTGGGCCAGCAGCTTGGGCGTCTTGCCGGTGCGGCTCATGGTGTGCCACTGGTCACGCACGCGGCCGGTATTGAACACGAAGGGCTGCGCGGCTGTGACAGGGTGGGCGGGGCCGCGCGGCGTGCGGGCGATCATGCGCGCGCGGCCAGAGGCACTGATATAGCGCCCCTGTGCAAACAGCCGCGGCGTGCCCTTGCCGTCCTGCTGAACCGGCCATTGCACCGGCGCCAGATGCACGTAGGCCGCGTCGTCCAGTCGTGCCAGGCCGCCGAGATCGAACGCACGGCGTCCGTCGTTCTCGAAACCGGACAGCGCGGCATGCTCGCGAAAAATGTCAGCCGGGCCGGCATAGCTGAAGGCTTCGGAATGGCCCATGCGGCGCGCCACTTCGCTGACGATCCACCAGTCCGGCCGCGTCTCGCCGGGCAGCGGCAGAAAGGCGCGCTGGCGCGAGATGCGGCGCTCGGAATTGGTCACCGTACCGTCCTTCTCGCCCCAGGCAGCGGCGGGCAACAGCACGTGCGCGAGTTGAGCGGTGTCAGTGTGGCGGGTGTTGTCGGATACCACCACGAACTCGCATGCCTTGAGCGCCGCCACCACACGGTCCGCCTCCGGCAGGCTCACCGCCGGGTTAGTCGCCATGATCCAGACTGCCTTGACCCGCCCCGCGCGTACCGCGTCGAAAAGCTCCACCGCCTTGAGGCCGGGACGATGGGTAATGTTGGGGGCGTTCCAGAAGCGCCCCACCCGCTCGATGCTTTCCGGCACGATGTCCATGTGCGCGGCCAGCTGGTTGGCGAGGCCTCCCACCTCGCGCCCGCCCATCGCGTTGGGCTGGCCGGTGATGGAAAAGGGGCTGGCGCCCGGCAGGCCGACCCGGCCGGTGGCCAGATGCACGTTGAGGATGCTGTTGACCTTGTCGACACCGGACGAGGACTGGTTGATGCCCTGCGAAAACACGGTGACGCTCTTGAGCGTCTGCGTGAACAGGCGGTAGAACTCAGCCACGTCGGCCACCGGCAAGCCGCACTTATCCGCCACGCGAGGAATGCTGAGGCTGCCGACTTCTTCCAGGGCGGTACCGAAGCCCTCCATGTGGTTTTCCATGTAGCTCCAGTCGATGCCATCTTCGCGCCGCAGATGGTTGAGCAGGCCGTTGAACAGCCAGGCGTCCGTACCGGGCTGGATGGCCAGATGCAGATCCGCGATATCGCAGGTGGCGGTGCGGCGCGGATCGATCACCACGACCTTCGTGTCCGGCCGCGCCTTCTTCGCCGCGACGATGCGCTGGAACACCACGGGATGCGCCCAGGCAGCGTTGGAGCCCACCAAGGTGACGAGATCGGCGAGCTCCAGATCCTCGTAGCAGCCGGGCACAGCGTCGGCACCGAAGGCGCGCTTGTGGCCGGCCACGGCGGACGACATGCACAGGCGCGAGTTGGTGTCGATGTTGCCGGAGCCGAGGTAGCCCTTCATCAGCTTGTTGGCGACGTAGTAGTCTTCGGTCAGCAGTTGGCCTGAGACATAGAAGGCCACCGCGTCGGGGCCATGTTCGGCAATCACCCGACCAAAGTGCTGGGCGACCCTATCAAGCGCCGCCTCCCAGCTCACCTGCCGGCCGTCGACCTCGGGGTGCAGCAGGCGGTCATCCAGGCTCAGCGTCTCGGCGAGCGCCGCGCCCTTGGAGCACAGGCGGCCGAGGTTGGCCGGATGCGCCGGGTCGCCGCGCACCGCGAAGCCGTCGCCGTCCCGGCTGACCAGCACGCCGCAGCCGACGCCGCAGTAGGGGCAGGTGGTACGGATAGGATCTGAATTCGCTGTCACAGATGTAGCTCAATGGTTGGGCCTGTCACCCCGGCGCAGGGTCCAGTGGTCTGGATTCCGGCACATACCCAAAGGGCACAAGCGCCGGAATGACGGCAGAGGATCAGTGATTCGGGCAGCCTTCTTCCGGCACCAGCGACAGGCTCACCATGCCGTCCGCCACCCGCACCGGATAGCGCGCGGCACAGCCTTCGTCGGGCGCGGCGGCGATGCCAGTTTCCAGATTGATCTTCCAGTCGTGCAGCGGGCAGGCCACCCGCTTGCCGTGGACGATGCCCTGCGACAGCGGGCCGCCCTTGTGCGGGCACTTGTCTCGCAGGGCAAACACCTCGTCGTCTGCGGTGCGGAACACTGCGATGTCGCCGGCGGAGGTGGTGACGACCCGGGCACCCTGGCGCGGTATGTCGTCCACGCGGCCGACCTGGATCCAGTTGTCATTCATGTTCATGCTTGTTCCTTGATGATTCATACCAGCGCGGCAATCGGGGTGAATTCGTGGTGCGCTTCGCCTTCGGCGCGTGCCTTCCACGGGTCCACCTGAGCCGGCTTCTGCGAGACGAGGAAGCGCTCGGCCAGCGCCTTGCGGTTGGCGACGTCGTCGACAACCTTGGCCTTGATGTGCGCCAGTCCTACTCGCTCCACCCACGGTGCGGTGCGTTCGAGGTAGTGCGCTTCCTCGCGGTAGAGCTGGGTGAAGGCAGCGCAGTACTCCATGACCTGCTCTTCCGTTGCCACTTTGCAAAGCAGATCGGTGACGCGCACCTTGATGCCGCCGTTGCCGCCGACGTGCAACTCGTAGCCGGAATCGACACAGACGATGCCAAAGTCCTTGATGGTGGCCTCGGCGCAGTTGCGCGGGCAGCCGGACACGGCGAGCTTGTATTTATGCGGCATCCAGGAACCCCAGGTCATCTGCTCCAGCTTGACTCCGAGGCCAGTGGAATCCTGCGTGCCGAAACGGCACCACTTGGAACCGACGCAGGTCTTCACCGTGCGCAGCGCCTTGCCGTAGGCGTGACCGGAAACGAAGCCGGCAGCGGAGAGATCGGCCCACATGGCGGGCAGGTCTTCTTTCTTCACGCCGAACAGGTCGATGCGCTGTCCGCCGGTGACCTTCATCTCGGGCACCTTGAATTTCTCGGCGACGTCGGCGATGGCGCGCAGCTCCTTCGGGTTGGTGAGGCCGCCCCACATGCGCGGCACCACCGAGAAGCTGCCGTCCTTCTGAATGTTGCCGTGCGCACGCTCGTTAATGTAGCGCGACTGGGCGTCGTCCAGGTATTCGGTCGGCCAGGCACACAGCAGGTAGTAGTTCAGCGCGGGGCGGCATTTGGTACAGCCATCCGGCGTCTTCCATTCGAGGAAACCCATCGCCTCCGGCATGGTCTTCAGCTTCTGTTCGACGATGGCTGCGCGCACCTCGTCGTGGCTGTGCTCAGTGCAGCCGCACAGCGGTTTTTTGGACGGAGCGGCGGAGTAGTCGCCGCCCACGGTGTGGGCCAGCAGCGCCTCCACCAGACCGGTGCAGGAGCCGCAGGAGGCAGAGGCCTTGGTTTGGGCACGCACTTCGTCGAGGGTGAACAGTTTGTTGTTGCGAATGGAATTGACGATGTCGCCCTTGCACACGCCGTTGCAGCCGCATATCTCGGCGGAATCCGGAAGCGCGGCGACGCGGTCGGCAGGGCCGTGGCCCGAATCGCCCAGGTGGTGCTGGCCGAACAGCAGTGTCTTGCGGTACTGGGATACATCGGTGCCTTCGCGCAGCAGGTCGAAATACCAGGATCCGTCCATGGTGTCGCCGTAGAGGCAGGCACCCACCAGCTTGTTGTCCTTCAATACCAGCTTCTTGTAGCTGCCGGAGGCGGCGTCGGAAAACACCAGGGTCTCGGTGCCCTCCGCGCCGGTGAAGTCGCCGGCGGAGAACAGGTCGATGCCGGTGACCTTGAGCTTGGTGGACGTCATTGATCCCTGGTAGCGCGCCACGCCGTGCTCGGCCAAGTGGTTGGCACACACCTTGGCCTGCTCGAACAGCGGCGCCACCAGACCATAGGCGATGCCGCGATGGCTGACGCATTCGCCCACGGCGTAGATGCGCGGGTCGAAGGTCTGCATGGTGTCGTTGACGACAAGGCCGCGATGGCAGTGCAGGCCGGCGGACTCCGCCAGTTCGGTGTTGGGTCGGATGCCCACGGCCATCACCACCAGGTCGGCGGGAATCGTTTCGCCGTCCTTGAACTTCACCGCGCAGACGCGGCCGCTCTCGCCCTGCACCAGTTCCGCCGTATGTTTTTGCAGCAGGAACTTGAGACCTTTCTCTTCGAGGCTTTGCTGCAGCAGACGCGCCGCCGGTTCGTCCAGCTGACGTTCAAGCAGCCAGGAACCGATGTGCACCACGCTGACATCCATGCCGCGCAGTTTCAGGCCGTTGGCCGCCTCCAACCCCAGCAGGCCGCCGCCGATGACCACGGCGTGCTTGTACTGGGACGTGGCGCGAATCATGGCATCGACGTCGGCGATGTCGCGGAAGCCGATCACGCCGGGCAGGCTGGCGCCGGGAACGGGCAGGATGAAGGGCTTGGAACCGGTGGCCAGCAGCAGCCGGTCGTAGGACGCGCGGGTGCCGTCGTCGACCTCGACGTAGCGGGCCTTGCGGTCGATCTTCACAACCTTCTTGCCGGTGTGCAGCGTGATGCCGTTCTGGGCATACCAGTCACGGCTGTTAAGCACTATTTGCTCCACCGTCTGCTCTCCAGCGAGCACCGGGGAGAGCATGATGCGGTTGTAGTTGGGGTGCGGCTCGTCGCCAAACACTGTGACGTCGTACATGCCGGACGCCGCCTTCAGCAGTTCTTCCAGCGTACGCATACCGGCCATGCCGTTGCCGACCATGACCAACTTCATTTTGGGACCTGATGCGCGGGGCATGCTTGTATCCATCTCACCACTCCAAACGAGACTCGAAAATTGATGACCGGGATACGCCGTTGCACCTGGTCTATTCGACCCAAATCAAAGCAATGGCCGTGCCAGCCCATCACGCTGATCGTAACGAATTGTTTTTGTTTTGCTTTCTATGTCGTCTGCACACACCCCCTGGCTCAACATGCACCATCACAGTGCGGGTTCGTGCAACGTGCACCAAAATCTAGGTCGCCACGCGCCCGAAGCCGTTGATCGCGGTGATCGCGCGCGCCTGATTCAGGTCTTCGGTATACCCCGCCGCATAGAGGCACACCGCGAGCTGATTGCGAATCGGCAAGGGCAGCGGCAACTGCTCGCGCATCAGCTTGCTGATCCACGCACCGGTCGCCCGCGCATCCGTTCCCGGCAGACTGTCCCGCACCGACACGGTCGTCTGTCCCTCGTACACCGGCTCGCTCTGTCCATCCTGAACCAGAATCATTTCAGGCCGCCGCAACGGGTCGGCAAATGCCTCACCTTCGCAACCCTGCAGCAGTAATGCATGTCCGCCCAGGGCTTCCAGCACCGCGCGCGTCGGCGCCATCTCGGCATCCGAGGCGACTGGCGTCACCCGCAGCGAGCGCTCGCCCAGCACATCGGACAACACCGCCAGGCGGGTCACCCAGCCATCGATTCCCAGCCGCGCGCGCAGGGCCAGCAGCGCCGCAAGCCCCGGGCTCAGCAGTGCCACCGGCGCAAAAGCGATGCCTTCATCCAGCAAAGCCGCATTGACCTGTGCGACGGTCGCGCACGGCATGATTCCGAGTTCGCGCAGCACATAGGCGGCCGCGGTGCCGCCGCCGCCTTCGAGCACGCCATGGATCAGCACCGGGATGCCAAAGCTCTTCAGCAGCAATGCCAGCAGCGGGGTGAGATGCGGGTGCCCGCGCACCCCGTGATAAGTCGGCAGCACCACCGTTCGGAAAGGTCCGGTCGGCGCGGTAAAACCGGGCAGACGCTCGGCCAGCGCCGCGTGCAGGCCGAGCCATGCGTCCAGCCCGGGATCGTGCTGGTTGAAGGCGACCAGGAAGGCCGCAGTTTCCAGTTCCGGCACGCCGCCATCGAGCAGCGCCGCGCCGAGTGCGCGCGCGTCGACATAGCCCAGGCCTTCGCCGGCCTCGATCTGGCGGATGAGGGTGGCGTAACTCATGCCGCCACCCTGCTGCCCGCGATCAGCCGCTTCAGTTCGGGTACGCACGAGCCGCATTCGGTGCCGCATTTCAGGCTCGACTGCAGCGTCGCCATATCGGCGCCTGCCGTGATCGCGGCCACGATGGCGGGCTCGGTGACGTCGAGGCAGTTGCACACTACGCGCCCTCGACCGGACCCGCCTGCGGGCGGACGCGCCACGGGTGCCAGCATCCACGTACGGAGCGACGCGGCGTCCTGGCCTTCGACGATGACATCGCGCAGCCAGTCGAAGGCGGCGGTTTCGCCCGTGAGGCGCGCAGCGGTCACCTTGCGACCGTCGACCCGCACCCGCTTGGATATGCCGCGCGGAGTGTCCTGGTAATGCATCACGGCCAGCGGGTTGTCCAGCCCCAGAACAGCATCGAGTTCGGCCAGCAGGGATTCCGGCAATGGTTGCGCGTGCGCCAGGCGCAGCGTCAGCACATCCTGGTCGCGTCCCGCCAGCCCCGCGGCGGCGTAGTCGCAGGCGCGCAAGAGCGGCTGCACCGCGTCGAGCAGTTTGGAGCCATCGCCCACCGCCAGCGCGGCCATGCGCCACGGCAGTTCGGCCCTGGTCACCTGCACCGCGGCGTGCTTGAGTTCGGGCTGCTTCGACACCGCATCGAACACCGGCAGGGTCAGCGCATTGATGCCGCGCCCGCCCATGAAACGCGCGCCCCAGTGCATCGGCAGGAAGCACTGGCCGGGGCGAACGCTGTCGCTGGCTTCGGCCACCACCACGACCTCGCCGCGCCGGCTTTTTACCCGCACCAGGTCGCCTGCTTTCAGACGCCGCAATTCGAGATCGCGCGCATTCATCGACAGCACCGGGGTGTCGGCGTGCGCATACAGGCGCGCCACGCGGCCGGTGCGGCTCATGGCGTGCCACTGGTCGCGCAGGCGGCCGGTGTTGAGATGCAGCGGATAGCGCGCGTCGATCGCCTCGGCGACCGGGCGGTAGGCGGCGGCGTGGAAGCGCGCGCGGCCGCTGTCGGTGGGGTAGACGCCGTCGGCATACAGGCGCGCCTGGCCCATGCTTGCCCCTTCAGGGAAGGGCCACTGCTGCGGACCGGCATCGAGCAGCGCATAGCTCAGGCCGGTGATGTCGAGATCGCGCCCGCGCGTGGTTTCGCGGTGTTCGTTGAACACGGCTTCGGCGCTGGCGTAGGGGAACAGGCGGGCGCCCTTCTCCGGCATCAGCCGCCGCGCGAAGTCGGTGACGATCGCCCAATCCGGACGGGCTTCGCCCGGCGGCGGCACCGCCGCGTGGACGCGCGACATGCAGCGCTCGGAATTGGTCAGGGTGCCGTCCTGTTCGCCCCACGTGGCGGCCGGCAGCAGCACGTCAGCGTAGGCCGCGGTTTCGGTGTCGGCATAGGCTTCCTGCAGCACCACGCATTCGGCCGCCAGCAGCGCTTCGTGCACCCGATTCTGGTCTGGCAGCGATTGCGCGGGGTTGGTGCAGGCGATCCAGATCGCCTTGATCTCGCCGCGCTTCACCGCCTCGAACATTTCCACTGCGGTCTTGCCCGGCGTCGCGGGTACGTCGTCCACCCCCCACAGCCGCGCGACTTCGGCGCGGTGTTCCGGGTTAGCCAGGTCGCGGTGCGCCGACAGCAGGTTCGCCAGCCCGCCCACCTCGCGCCCGCCCATGGCGTTGGACTGGCCGGTGAGCGAGAGCGGCGCGGCACCGGGCTTGCCGATCTGCCCCGCGGCCAGGTGCAGGTTGATCAGCGCCGCGTTCTTGTCGACGCCGCAGCTGGACTGGTTCAGCCCCTGGCAATACAGGGACAGCGTCGGCCCAACGGCAAACCAGCGCGCTGCCTGCACGATGTCGGCCGCCGCCACGCCGCAGATCGGCGCGATCTTTTCCGGCGTGTAGTCTCGGATGATGTCGCGTAGGGCTTCCCAGCCTTCCGTGTGGGCGGCAATCGCATCGCGGTCGATCAGCTCCTCCCACAGCATCACGTTCAGCATGGCGTGGAACAGCGCGACGTCGGTGCCGGGCAGGATGGCCAGGTGCAGGTCGGCCTCGTCGGCCGTATCGGTGCGGCGCGGATCGACCACGATCAGCTTCAGATCCGGATTGGCCTTCTTCGCCGCCTCGATGCGGCGGAACAGGATCGGGTGCGCGTATGCCGTGTTGGAGCCGGCGATGAAGATTGTGCCGGCGTGGTCGATGTCGTCGTAGCAGCCTGGCGGCGAGTCCGCGCCCAGTGTCGCCTTGTAACCCGCCACCGCGGACGACATGCACAGGCGGGAATTGGTGTCGACGTTGTTGGTGCCGATCAGCCCCTTGGCCAGCTTGTTGAAAACGTAATACGCCTCGGTGGTGAGCTGTCCGGATATGTAGAAGGCGACCGCATCCGGGCCGTGCTCGCGGATGACGCGGCTGAATGCTTCGGCGGCATGGTCGAGCGCGGCATCCCAGCTCACGCGCTGTCGGGACCCGGACTTGTCCGCACGCATTTCGGGATACAAGGCGCGCCCCGACGCCTGCGCCGATAGATGCAGGGTCGCGCCCTTGGTGCACAGCTTGCCGCGGTTCGCCGGATGCGCGGGATGCGCGGGATCGCCACGCACGCCGGTGATCTTCCCGGCGTCGGCTTCGATCAGCACCCCGCAACCGGTGCCGCAATAACAGCAGACAGATGAAACGACAGACATGATGGCTCCTCGCCCTGTCTGTCAGCAGGGTCTGTGCCAGCGAGGCACAGGCCCGTAAATTCAATGGCTTGGAGAGATTCTGGGCGACACGACGCACTCGGTGCGCTCAACCGCAGTGCATGGACAACACGCCATGTCGCAAATTGGTGCACCCATCCGGATCGCCCCGGCGACCCGCTCAATGGGTCATGTTGGCGCGTCTTACTTCATCCAGCCAAGGCACTTGCCCTTGCATGCGACGGGGGGTGCCTTCCTGCCGCACCGCTCCATCGGGCTTGCGAGAATTGCATCGACCTCGGCTTGCGGGAGTATCTGGGCTTTATACGCCCCGATGTTCTGCGCAAAACTGCGCAAGTGATTGCGCGATCCGCACAGCAGGCTCTCGTAGACCGCATCGATATCAGCCTTCTGCGAGCGGTCGATGGCTAACTGAATGTCGTACATGTCCTTTTCTTCGATCAGGCCGCCCACCTTCAGGGCCTCGAGCGCACTCACCGTGCCGTCCTCGATCAAGTCAAGATAGAGTTCCTGCAGTACTTCATCAGTGAATTCGCCAATTTCATTGCCCGCCGCCGGGTCGTCCAGATTGTATTTCTTTAGCAGCTTGAGGATCGCATTCATGTGCATCTGCTCGGAACTGGCGATATTGGAGAACACCGTGAGGTCCCCGTAGAGCGCGTAGAACGTCAGGTAAACGTCGCGGGCCAGCTTTTCCTCCTCCCGCATGAACAGGAGATCCTCTTCCTCAACCCCCGTCAGCAACTCGGCCGCGCTGCTGGCATTGGAATGAACCGGTGGAGCGCTGTAGGTGTTCGAATAAAACAGTGCACCGAAAATCATCAATATTGCTGTGAACAGTATTGGAACCTGTCTGGTTTGCATCTTCGATCTCCTCTGCAACAGAAGTCACGTTTTGGGCCGACGGAAAACCCCAGACATGACGGATTTTGTTGGGCATCGGTCGCTCACGACACAACCCACCCCACCTGAATAAGCCTTCTATCATCCTAGACATCCAGATCTGCAATTCAATGCCGCGGAATCGATCGGAGCGCCAAGGGCGCATCATTTGAACGTCCGCTGCAGGCACGACTGAATTAGTGAGGACAGGACGGAATTAAATCCGTCTGTCTGCAGCAGGACAGAAACGCTGCCCCCGCCTGTTCCGATCAATCCCCGAAACTCGTCCCCACGCCGCGCGCGCTGGCTACCCACGGGTGGTCCGGCGGTACGGTTTTGACCTGGCCCGCAACGTCTTCCAATGCCACCGGCTCGCTCGATTCGCCGCGCGCAGCCACCATGAAGCCGTATTGCCGGGCCTGAATCAGATCGGCCGCGGCCGTGCCCAAACGCGTGGCGAGGAGACGGTCGGCGGCGGAGGGGGTACCACCGCGTTGCAGGTGGCCGAGGATGGTCGGACGCGCTTCCAGACCGGTGAGCAATTCGAGCTGATGCGCCAGGCGCAAGGTGCGTTCGGCATACACCAGCTCAGGCTCGGCAACGATTTCCTTGGGCTTCTTGTCCTTCTTTTTGGCGGCGCCAGCCTGTTGCACCTCGAATTCCTGCCGGGTGAGCGCACCTTCCGCGACAGCGACGATGCTGAACGGCTTGCCTTTGCGTTTTCTTTCCTTGATCGCTTGCGCCACGTTTTCCACGTTGTAGGGAATTTCCGGGATCAGGATCACGTCGGCGCCGCCAGCAATGCCTGCGCCCAATGCCAGCCAGCCGGCGCGGTGACCCATGATCTCGACCACGATGATGCGGTGATGGCTGTGTGCGGTGCTGTGCAGGCGGTCGATGGCGTCGGTGGCGATGCCGAGCGCGGTATCGAATCCGAAGGTGGTGTCGGTCAGGGCGACGTCGTTGTCGATGGTCTTCGGCAGGGTCACGATGTTGAGGCCCGCCTGCTGCAGGCGCAGCGCATTCTTCATGGTTCCGCCACCGCCCAGGCAAACCAGGCAATCGAGATGATTGGCGTGGTAGTTGGCGACGATGGTTTCGGTCATGTCCATGACTTTGCCGTTCACCGGCATCTTGTGCGGCTTGTCGCGACTGGTGCCGAGGATGGTGCCGCCCTGGGTGAGGATGCCGGACAGTGCTTCGCCATCCAGCGCCATGGTGCGGTTTTCCATCAGGCCGCGAAAACCGTCGCGAAAACCGATGATGTGCATGCCGTAGTGCGAACGACAGGCTTTGCCTACGCCGCGGATGGCGGCGTTGAGACCTGGGGTGTCCCCGCCGGAGGTGAGAATGCCAATGGATTGGGTCATGGTGGTTGCCAGGTTACTGTTGAAAGGTGCTTGCGGAGCACGAGGCCTTCCGCAAATTTGATCCGCGGGCCGGATCTTGGGCAGTGCGGCTGATGAAAGAAAGCCAAGAAGGCCTGTACAGGGTTGATTCAAGGCCATTGGGAAACATCAATCAAGCCCCCTCCGGATCAGTCTGCATCGAGGAGCCGGGACATTACAAACATTTCACCTGATCGAACGCCTCACCCACGCCTTGCGCACTTCCTCCAGCACGCCCATCAGCACCGCCAGCGCCAGCGCGGCCAGCCAGACCTCCGCCCCCACCGGCGCCGTGCCGAACAGCCAGTTTCCGGCCGGGGTGTAGACGATGAACAGCAGCAGGCCCAGTTCGGCCGCGATGCCGAGCAGGATCAGCGGATTGCTGAAGATGCCGAACGAAAACGCGGACTTCAACGGATGGCGGCACAGGAAGACGTTCATCACCTGCGTCATCACGATGGCCGCGAGGCAGGCGGTGGTGGCCTGCAGATAGAGCGGCGCGTTGCGCGCCAGGGTTTCGCCGTATTGCCAGCCGGCCGCGTCGAGGACGAGGAAGAACACCGTCATCGCGACCGCCGCCTCGAGCACGCCGAGGAACAGGTAGGCGCGGGCGATCAGGTTCCATGACAGCAGTCGTTCGTTGCGCGCGCGCGGCGGGCGCCGCATCACCTCGGGGTCGGGCTTTTCGGCGCCCAGCGCGAGCGCGGGCAGCATGTCGGTGCCGAGGTCGACCGCGAGGATCTGGATGATGGTCAGCGGCAACGGAATGCGGAACAGCACGAAGGCCAGGTACGGCACGATCTCCGGAATGTTGGACGAAAGGATGTAGGTGAGGAACTTGCGCAGGTTGTCGAACACTGCGCGCCCTTCCTCGATGGCGCTGACGATGCTGGCGAAGTTGTCGTCGAGCAGGATCATGTCGGCCGCTTCCTTGGCGACGTCGGTGCCGGCAATGCCCATGGCAATGCCGATGTCGGCGGTTTTCAGCGCCGGCGCGTCGTTGACGCCATCGCCGGTGACGGCGACGATCTCGCCCTTCTTCTGCAGCGCCTCGACAAGGTGCATCTTCTGCTCGGCGCCGACACGGGCAAAGAGGATTTCCGGCGCATCCAGCGCCAGCTGCAGCTGGGCCGGCGACATGCGTCGCAGCTCGTCGCCGGTGATGACGACCGGCTGCCCGGTTTTCAGGAGGCCGATCTCGCGGGCGATGGCCTGCGCGGTGTGCGGATGGTCGCCGGTGACCATGATGACGCGGATGCCGGCCGCAGCGCAGCGCGCGATGGCCTCCGGCACCTCGGGGCGCGGCGGGTCTTCCAGCCCGACCAGGCCGGACAGGATCAGGTTGCTCTCGGTGGCAGGCAGGCCGCCATCGGTCGCGCCGTCATCCAGCGCGCCATGGGCGAAGGCCAGCACGCGCAGGCCGGTTCCGGTCATGTCGTTTTCCGCCGCCAGCAGGCGGTCTTTCGCAACTGCATCGAGCGGCACCACCTGGCCGTCGAGCTGCACCCGGTCGCACACCCCGAGCACGGTTTCGAGCGCACCCTTGCAGTAGAGCCTGCGCCCCTGCGGCGTGACGACCCGCACCGACATGCGCTTGCGATCCGTGTCGAAAGGGATTTCGTCGAGCCGCGCAAAGCCGTCAAGCGAACCGGCCGCATCCCGACCCATGGCGGCCAGCGCCACTTCCATCGGGTCGCCCTGCCATGCGTGGTTGCCACGGTTGTTGACCTGCTTCAGGTTGTGGCACAGCGCGGCGTTGACGAACAGCGCAAGGTGGCCCACGACCGGCTGTGGCTGCGCCGCGATCTCCTCCGGCGTGAAGAAGCCGCCGCCCAGCCACAGCCGTCGCACCGCCATGCGGTTCTGCGTCAGCGTGCCGGTCTTGTCGGAAAGGATCACCGTGGTGGAGCCGAGCGTCTCCACCGCCGGCAAATGCCGCACCAGCGCGTTGCGCTTCGCCATGCGCTGCGTCGCCATGGCGAGCGACAGCGTCACCGTCGGCAGCAGGCCTTCCGGTACGTTGGCGACGATGATGCCGATGGCGAACAGCAGGTTCTCCCAGAACGGCAGGCCGAGCGCCTGGCCGATGAGAAAGAACACGCCGCCAAGCCCACTGGCGATCATGGCGACGATGCGGGACAGCCGCACGATCTCGCGCTGCAGCGGCGAGACGGCTGCGCCGGCGGTCTGCGTGAGATGCGCGATCCGCCCGAACTCGGTGCGCATACCGGTGGCATAGACCACGGCGCGCGCCTGGCCCGACACCACGGAGGTGCCGGCCAGCACGATGTTGCGCGCGGCGAGCGGCGACACCTCCTGATGCGGCTCGGCATTGAACGCCTTGGGCAGCGATTCGCCGGTGATGGTTGCGCTGTTGACACGCAGGCCGAAAGCCTCGATCAGCCGGCAGTCGGCCGGCACGTTGTCGCCCTCTTCCAGCAGCACGATGTCGCCGGGGACCAGTTCGCTGGCGAGCATGTCCACGGTCTCGCCGTCGCGGGACACCATCACCTGCTGCGGCAGCAACTGGCGCAACGCGGCGACGGCCTGCTCGGCCCGGTATTCCTGCCAGAAGGAAAAGACGCCGTTGATGAGGATGACGCTGACGATGGCGACGCCGAGCCGCGCCATCCCCTGGCCGGGGTCGAAGGCCTCGGCGAAAAAAGCCAGCGCCGCGCCCACCCACAGGATGAGGGCGAAGAAGTGGGTGAACTCGCGGGCAAAGCGCAGCAGCAGATTCTCGCGCCCCACCTCCTCGACGTGGTTGGGACCGAATTCCGCCAGCCGGCGCTGCGCTTCGGGCGCAGTCAGGCCCGCAGCCGTTGTATGCAGGCTGGCGAGGGACTGCTCGGCGGTGAGGCTCTGGATGTGCACGGGAGGATGAATATCGGCGTCTGCATTCCCAGCATAGTGCAGCGCCCCCGGGGAGGGACTACCGCCGGTATTTCACTTCACGCGGCCGAGGGCGACCCGGAATGCCTCGACCCTGGCCGCGTAATCCGCCGCCTCGCCGTAGTCGAGGAAACGGCGGTAGCGGGAATGGGTGCCGATAATGCGGCGCGCATGCTTGATCGGGCAGAAATACTGCTCGGTTCGCGCCAGGATTTCATACACGTAGGCAACCAGCCCGCTGGCGTAGCCGCAATAGTTGCAGTGGAATTTCTCGAAGACATTGAGATATTCGAGCCGATGCCGGTCGAGCACGATGTAGTCGGTGCGGCGCACCTTGGCGATGCGATAGATGGGAAAGCAGAAGGCCTGATACAGGGTGACGGACAGATCCAGGATCAGCAGCGGAACGATCATGCTGTAGATGACCGGGCCGGTGATCAGGTTCTGCGGCCGGTTGCCGACCAGCCAGCGAAAAAACCCGGTTTTCAGCCGGCGATGCGCCTGCCTGATGGACTGTTCGAATTCGACCCGCTTGCCCTTGATCTCGAACAGCACCCGCGTCTCCTGCTCGTGCAGGGCATCGCGCAGTTCATCTTCGAGGGCGGCCATTTGATTCAGGACCTGCTGGATACGATCGTTCATAGGGCCCCGCGCCTCGCGCAATTTGATGGAACAGCCAACGACCGATTTGCCTGGAAGCTGCAGACAGCGTCCCGGTGAGCATAGCCGCAATCGCCTGCAGGGGCCGAACAACCGTTTTTTTGACTAAACGGGCTGGGGGCCTTGAAGAAGCGGAATCCGGAACTACGTTATAGGCACAGTCGGCGAGCCGGCTCTTTTTGGTAATCAGTAACCTTTTTTGGGAGATTCATCATGGCCAACATCAGTCGTTATGATCCTTTAAGCCTCGCCCGTACCGACCCGTTCGGCGACATCGACGATCTGTTCAGGGGTTTCTTCATGCGTCCCGTCACGCTCGAGGGTCAGCCCCAGATGCAGATCAAGATGGATGTCAAAGAGGATGACAGTGCGTACACCGTTCACGCCGACATTCCCGGGGTGAAGAAGGAAGATATCCACGTCAACATCGAAGGCAACCAGGTTTCGATCAGCGCCGAAACCAAGACCGAAAAGGAAGAGAAAAAGGGCGAGAAAGTACTGCGTTCCGAGCGTTACTACGGCAAGGTCTCACGCAGCTTCACCCTGGCGCACGACGTGGATGAGGCCAAGGCCCAGGCGAAGTACACCGACGGCGTGCTGGAACTGACGTTGCCGAAAAAGACAACCACAGCAGGCAGGAAGCTCGAGGTCAAGTAATCCTGGCCTGTTCCCGGCAAAGGGCGGCGTCCATTGGCGGACGCCGCCCTTTTCTGTGGGTGGCCCAATCGTCTCCTGCGGGCACACGCGCCTTGAGCCAAGCTACCATTCAGCCTACCCCTTCCGTTTCCCTGATCGGATCGCGCCATGGAAATCCTGCTCTTGACCGCACTGATCGTGCTGAACGGCGTATTCGCCATGTCGGAAATCGCACTGATAACGGCACGGCGCGCACGCCTGGCGCACCTGGCTGATGACGGCAATGCTTCTGCTGCCGCAGCGATGAAGCTGCATGACGAGCCGACGCGCTTCCTGTCGACGGTGCAGGTCGGCATCACCTCGATCGGAATCCTCAACGGCATCGTCGGCGAGGCGGCTCTGGCCGGGCCGCTGGCGCTGTGGCTGCAAACATTCGGCGCGCCGGTCGAGGCGAGCCAGCTGGGCGCCACGGCTTTGGTGGTCATCATCATCACCTACCTAACGATCGTGATAGGCGAGTTGGTGCCCAAGCGCATCGCCCAGATCGATCCCGAGCGCATCGCCTGCAGGCTGGCGCGGCCGATGCAGTGGCTGTCTGTGTTGACACGGCCGTTCGTGCGCCTGCTGTCGGTTTCGACCGAAGCGGTGCTGAACCTGCTGCGCATGCAGCCGTCCTCGCGGCAGGGCATCATCGAGGAGGAAATCCATGCCCTGCTGCAGGAAGGTTCGGATAGCGGCGCGATCGAGGCGCAGGAACGCGAAATGGTGCGCAATGTGTTCCGCCTCGACGACCGTCTGGTGGAATCGCTGATGACACCGCGCGCCGAGATCGTTTTTCTGGATACCACGCTGCCGCTGGAAGAGAACCTGCGGCGCGTAGCCGCGTCCGACCACACGCATTTTCCGGTCTGCCGCGATGAACTCGACGACGTGCTGGGCATTCTCAGCGCCAGACGGCTGTTCGAAGCGCAGATGACCGGCGCTCCGCCCAGCATCACCACCTCGCTGCAACCGGCCACGTTCATGCCTGAGCGTCTCAGCGCGCTGGATCTGCTGGAGCAGTTCCGTGCGTCCGGCACCCACCTGATGCTGGTCATCGACGAATACGGCGAGATCAATGGACTGGTCACCCTGCGCGACGTGCTGGAAGCCCTGGCGGGCGAATTCAGGCCGCGCAACCCGAGTGAGGCCTGGGCGGTGCAACGCGAAGACGGCTCCTGGCTGCTTGACGGCCTGATTCCCCTTCCCGAACTGCAGGACAGGCTGGGGCTGAAAAGCCTGCCAGCGGCAGACCGGCGCCGCTATCACACGCTGAGCGGACTGGTGATGTGGCTATCGGGAAAGCTGCCGCAAACCGGCGACGTGCTGGTCTGGGAAAACTGGCGGCTGGAAGTGGTCGACCTCGACGGCAAGCGCATCGACAAGATCCTGGCGACGCCGCTGGACGGGACCGCGCAGTCGGATGCGCAGGCACCGACCGGGTCTGGATGAATCCTTTCCGTGTGGCCACGGGTTTCTTGATGCAAGATGTTCAACGAATGGGTATGTCTTAAACTTGAAAAATATTCAAGTTTGACTCGAATGAGGCTCGGCTTTTGAACCCGCTAAACCATCCAATGCAGGATCCTGCCCTTTCAGCACGGGGGCAGGTTCGATGAAACCGAATTGCACCAATGTCGAATGGCAGGGCCGAGCCAAATGCGCGGTATGCGAGGTGCGCAACTTCGTCCTGTTCTCGGGCCTGTCGCAGCACGAACTCGACGCCCTCCTGACGCCCATCGACAACCTGCATGTGCCGCACCATGCGATCCTTTACGAACAGGGGACGCCCGCCCCATACGTCTACACCGTCCGCAGCGGGCTGATCAAGCTGAGGGTGCAACTGCCCAACGGCGGCCAGCGCATCGTGCGCCTGCTCCGGCCAGGCGATGTGGCAGGCCTGGAGACGCTGGTGGGCGAGCGCTACCACCACAGCGCCATCGCCTTGAAGGATGCCGACGTCTGCCGCATTCCGCGCGAAGTGGTGTTGCAGCTGGACCAGAGCCATCCGACGGTGCATCAGGCGCTGCTGCAGCGCTGGCAACGGTCGGTCGACCAGGCCGAACTCTGCATTACCGCACTTTCCACCGGCACGGCAGAAGCCCGTATGGCGCGATTGCTGATCATGCTCGGCTGCACCAGCGGCCAGCCCGAAATCATGCCGGGGCGCGAGGATATGGGCGCCCTGCTCGGCATCACAACCGAAACGGCCAGCCGCGTGATGGCGGAGTTCAAGCGTCGTGGATTGATCCACAGCGACAAGGACAATGAGCTTGTCTGCGATCACACCGCCCTGACTCAACTGGCCAAATCCTGATAGCCCCGCTGTCGGGCAGTCAAGCGCCGGGTGCGCGTCGGTGGAGAACAGGATTTCTCCACGGCCAATCCGGCGACAACCAAGGGGCCGGCATCCGGACCCGTCACAACCGCCGAATACCGCAAGCGGCAGCAGCCAGGGGCGCCCGAATGAGGTGCCCCTTCCCATTTCGGCAGCAGGTTTCCCTGCGCTTGAAACAAACCGTCACACACTGAAACAGGCAGGACACGCTGCAGACACTTCTGGAGCTCAGTATGCGTCTCACCAGCAGACGCGAACGCAGTTTCAGGCGAACGCAGCATGCTGAATGACGTGCTCTGTTTTAATTTCTTAAAGGAATCCGGTTATGAAAAACCTTCTCAAAGTTGCAGTGCTCACTTCCATGCTTGCCTCGTTCTCGGCATTGGCGCATCACCCTGCCGAAGACATCGTAGACGAAGATACCTATGAAATGATCGATGAAAACGTGTCGGACACCCCGCACGCCGATCTGGATTTCTCCAGCATGGGGCTTTAATCGCAGCAGCAAACCGGGCGAGGACGCGTTTCCCGTCCGGTCTTGGGATAGTACGAGGCCGGCCATCTGCAGATGGCCGGTTTTTTTTGATCCCGGCGTTCGAGAAACCGGCTAGCCGCGGTAGATGCAGCCCGCGTCGTGGGTTTCCATCACCTGGACTTGGGACAGGCCGGGCAACGCGGGTTTGAGCTGGCCCCACAGCCACACCGCCAGGTTTTCGCTGGTGGGATTTTCCAGCCCGGCGATGTCGTTGAGGGTGCGATGGTCGAGCGCCGCATGGATCGGCTGCCAGGCCGCCTCGATGTCGGCGAAGTCGATCACCCAGCCGAGCGTCGGGTCGATGTCGCCGCTGACGCTGAGTTCGACCCGGAAGGAATGGCCGTGCAGGCGCGAGCAGGGATGCGAGTCGGGCAACGCGGACAGACGACGCGCGCATTGCAGATGAAAAACACGAAAGATGTCCATGCGGCATTCTCGCGCAAGTTGCAGGGCTTGGCCATGCAGCGGAACTTCTGCGCGCGCCGGGAACCTATCGAAGGTCCCTTTTCTGCCGGAGCATCCATGCTTGTGCAACGCCTGACCGTCGCGGCCGCAGCCGCCCTGACCCTGTTTTCGACCAGCGCCTGCTCGAACGAAAGCGGCCCCACCCTCACCGCTCCCGAAGCCTTTTCACGCGCGCAAGCCGGCCAACTGACGCTGGTCGACATCCGCCGTCCGGACGAGTGGCGACAGACCGGCGTTGCCGCGGGCGCGTTGCGCATCAACATGGTCAATCCCCAGGGCGTGCCCGGCTTCGTGCGCCAGGTCGGCGCCGAGCTCGACGGCCGGCGCGACGCACCGATCGGCCTGATCTGCCGCACCGGCAACCGCACCACTCACATGCAGAAAGCGCTGCAGGAGGCTGGTTTCACCAACGTCTACCACATCCCGGAGGGCATGGTGGGCAGCCGCGCCGGGCCGGGCTGGATCGCGCGCGGGCTGCCGGTGGACGCCTGCAAGTCCTGCTAGGCCGCCGCGCTCCCAGGGTACTCGCCGGAGTAGCCCACCCGCAGGGTCAGCGGGGGAGGCATCAGCAGTCCGGCGTGTTGAGATCAGGCCGCCAGTTCCTTCGCCAGCGCGTTGCGCCGCCCGGTTTCGCTGCCGGTGAGCGCGAAGCCCTGCAGGCGCCCCGCGTCGTCGGTATGCAGCGCGCAGACGCCGGTGTCGCTGCATTCGACCTTCCAGCCGCCGGCCGCGCCGATCCTGGGCGGCAACACCGCCACCGGGTGCGCCGGGGTTTTCACCATCACCGGCATCGGCGCGTAGACCACCGGCGTCGGTGTGCCGGTCAGCGTGGCGCCGAGTGCGCGCGCCTGCACCATCAGCGGCTGCACGTAAGGCAGGTTGAGGCCTTCGACCTCGGCACAGTCGCCCATCGCGTATACATTGGGCGCACTGGTCTCCAGCAGGCCATTGGTCTGGATACCTCGCCCGACCTTGATGCCGGCCGCCTGCGCCAGTTGGGTACGCGGCTTGAGACCGATCGCCGACAGCACAACGTCTGCCGCGACGGTTTCGCCGTTGTCGAGCGTGATCGAGTAAGCCTCTGCCGTGCGCTCGACGCTTTTTCCGGTGCGCCCGAAATGCCAGTTCACCCCCAGGGCGGCCAGGCTGCCAGCCAGGCGCTCGCCCGCTTCCACCGGCAGCAGGCGCTCCAGCGGCCACTCGCCGAGGTGCACCACGTCGACGGCGAATCCGGCATGCACCAAGTCGTTGGCGAACTCGCAGCCGATGAGCCCGCCGCCGAGCACGGTGACGTGCTTCTTGCCGTCGATGGCGCTGCGGAAAGCCGCGTAGTCGGCGAGGTCGTTCACCGCCAGCACGTCCGCCGCGCCGCTGCCGGCGAGGCCATGCGGAAACGGGTCGGCGCCGAGGGCGAGCACTAGTTGGCTGTACTCAAGCTCTCCGTTCTCAGTACGGACGCGCTGCCTCTGCGTGTCGACCGCGGTGACCCGGGTGTGCGTCAGTACCGTGGCGTTCTGGTCGGCCGCCATCTTCTCCGCGCTGGCGCTGGCGAGCGCTGCAGCCGTGCGGCCGGTGGCCAGGGCGTTCGACAGGTTGGGCTTGGAATAAAAGGCGCCGTCGTCCGCCGTCACGAGCGTGACCGGCACGGCGGCGTTGCGCTTGCGGATTTCCTTCAGCAGGGTGTAGCCGGCGAGGCCGGAACCGACGATGACGATGGGGTGCATGACAGACTCCTGGATTCAATTTACGGGAGGCGCACGAAGCCCCTCCCGACACAGCCGACGATCAGGCGGCGGCGACTTCGACCATCTCGAAATCGGCCTTGGAGACGCCGCAGTCCGGGCATTCCCAGCCTTCCGGCACGTCTTCCCAGCGGGTGCCGGGGGCGATGCCATGCTCCGGGTCGCCTTTGGATTCGTCGTAAACATAACCGCAAACGATGCATTGCCAAGCTTTCATGATGTGTCCTTTCAAGTAATTAGATAGTGTTCAGTATTCGCTCAGGCGGCAATCGCGTCTTTTTGCGCCTGGTAGTGCTTCGCGTGCTTCTCTTCGACCTTGGCCAGCGCGGCGAAGCGCTTGGCGGCCTTTTCCAGCACGGCCTGGAACATCTCGGCGTGCTCCTTCGATTCGGCGATCTGCTCGTCGATCTCGGCCACCGCGGCGTCATGGCCTTCCTGCATCGCCTCGTGGCGGAATTTCGGATACATCTCGGTGTACTCGTGGGTCTCGCCATCGATCGCGTACTGCAGGCACTTGGCCGGCGTCATGGTCTCGTCGGAGAACAGCAGTTCGGCGTGGCCGAAGGCGTGCAGCATCTCCTGCGCGGCGGTATCCTCGAACACCTTGGCGGTGGCTTCGTCGCCGACCTTGCGGCACTGGCGGGCGAACCACATGTACTTGACGTGGGCCATGGACTCGCCGGCAAAGGCGGCTTCGAGGTTCTGGATGGTCGGTGATTTCGTGTTCTGCATGGTGGGCTCCTGTGTGGTTGATTTGCGATGTCAATCAAGACAGGAGTGATATTAGAGATCATCAATATATCGATCCAACGGAAAATATGGATCGTATCGATTGACGTTATCAATCGACTGATTTCGTTCCGCACTGTGCAACACTTTGCCCATCCGAGCCTTCCGAACTCCCCATGCATCGCCTGTCGGCCTTACCCCCAAACGCTGCAACCCCTTTACCCCGGCTGGCGGGTCGATGATGGACTGGACGCTATTCGGATCGGCGCTGTTGTCGTCCACGCTGTTTCCCGGCGGCTCCGAAGCGCTGCTGCTGTATCGCCTGCACCAGGGTGCCGACCCCGTCGCCAGCGTGATGACCGCCACCGCCGGCAACGTGCTCGGCAGCCTGATCACCTACGGCATGGGACGCTTTGGCCGCCAGGCGGTCGCGCGGCGCACGGTGAAGACCGAAGCACGCATGGCGCGTGCCGAACGCTGGTTCGCCCGCTTTGGCCGCCCCAGCCTGTTGCTTGCATGGCTGCCGGTGGTCGGCGATCCGCTGTGCCTGGTCGCGGGGGCGCTGCGGGTCGGGGTGGGGAGTTTTCTGCTGCTGGTGACGCTGGGCAAGCTGGCGCGCTATGCCGCGCTGGTCGGGTTCGTCTGATCAGGCCAGCCGGGCGCGCCAGGTTTTAAGCGCGGCTTCCATCCGCGCCATGCTGACGTAGAAGGTGGGCGTGATGTAGAGCGTGAGGAACTGCGAGAACAGCAGACCGCCGACCACCGCGATGCCGAGCGGACGCCGCGCCTCGCCCCCCGCGCCGAAGCCGATGGCGATGGGCAGCGTGGCGACGATGGCAGCGAAGGTCGTCATCATGATCGGACGCAGACGGACGAGACTCGCTTCGACGATGGCGTCCTCCGCACTCATGCCGGCGCGCTGCCGCGTCAGCGCGAAGTCGATCATCATGATGCCGTTCTTTTTCACCAGACCGACCAACAGGATGATGCCGACGAAGCTGAAGATGTTGAGCTCCTCGTCCATCAGCAGCAGTACCAGCAGCGCGCCGAAGCCGGCCAGCGGCAGCGCGGTGAGGATGGTGAGCGGGTGGCCAAGGTGTTCGTACAGCACTGCCAGCACCATGTAGATGACGATCACGGTGAACAGCAGCAAGAGCGGCAGCTGCACGGTGGATTCCTGGAATTTCTGCGCGGCGCCGGTGAGCTGCAGTGCCACCTCGGCCGGCACCACTTCGTGCGCGGCATCGAGCGCGGCCGTCAGCGCGGCATCGAGCGAGGCGCCCGGCGCCAGGTTGAACGACAGCGTGACCGAGGGCTGCTGGCCGTAGTGATATACCGCGATCGGCCCCACGCCGGCCTCGACCTTCGCCACTGCATCGAGCCGCGTCAGCCCGGCCGAGGCGGTCCTCAACGGCAGCTGGCCGATGATGGAAGGATTCAGCTGCGCTTCGGGCAGTACCTTGATTCTGACGTCGTACTGGTCGCTGGCGGCGTAGATTTCGCTGATGCGGCGCCCGCCCAGCGCGTCGTACAGCGTCTGCTGCACCTGCTGCGCGGTGATGCCGAGGCGCGCCGCCTCGATTGGATCAAGGCTGATGCGCAGCTCGGGATTGCGCAGTTCGAGGTTGCTGTCGACATCGGTGATCAGCGGCACCGCTTCCAGCCGCCGCTCGACCGTTTCCGAGGCGCCTTTCAGCACCTCGAAATCGCTGGCGGTCAGGGTCAGCTGATAGTCGGTGCTGGACGCCAGCGCGCCGACGTTGATCGATGCCGGGTTCTGGTAGGTGATGTTGACGCCGCTGAACACGCGGGTGGCCGCGCCCAGTTCCTCGATGACTGCGTCGGCACCAGGGCGCGTGTCGCGCGGCGTCAGGCGGATCACCAGGCGGCCAACGTTGCTGCCGCTGACGCCGCCGCCCGCCTGCCCGGCCGAGGACATCAAGCCCTCGACCGCCGGGTGCGCCTGCACGACGGCGGCGAGTTCCTCCTGGCGTTTGGCGAGTTCCTCGAACGGGATGCCTTCCGGATAACGCACGCTGGCGAAGATCATGCCGGAGTCGACGCGCGGGATGAAACCCTGCTTGACCTGCCCGGCGAGCCACAGCATGCCGCCCAGCACCGCCGCCGACAGCAGCAGCATCGCGCCGCGATGGCGCATCGACGCGCGCAGGGTGTCGCCGTAGAAATCGCGGAAGCGATGAAAGCTGGCGTCGAACAGACGCGACACCGGGTTGTTGATCGGCTCGTGGACGAGGCCGCGCGCGCACAGCATGGGGGTAAGCGTCAAGGCCACCACGCCGGACAACAGCACGGCGACGCCGATGGACACGGCGAACTCCTGGAACAGGCGACCGATCATGTCTCCCATGAACAGGATGGGCAGGAACACCGCGGTGAGCGAGATCGTCATCGACAACACGGTGAAGCCGATCTCCTGCGCGCCGTCGAGCGCGGCCTGCATGCGCGTCTTGCCCATGTCGAGATGACGCGCGATGTTCTCGATCACCACGACGGCGTCGTCGACGACGAAGCCGATGGCCAGGGTGATCGCCATCAGCGACAGGTTGTTGAGGCTGTAGCCCGCCAGATGCATGAAGGCGAAGGTGCCAAGCAGCGAACTCGGCAGCACCAGCGCCGCGATCAGAGTGGCGCGCAGGTTGTGTAGGAAGGCGAAGATGACCAGGATCACCAGCCCCAGCGCGAGCAAGAGGGTGAAATTGACCTCGTGCAGCGAATCTTTGACGAAGCGCGAACGGTCGTTGAGGATGTCCAGCTTCACGCTGTCAGGCAGCTCCGCCTCGATCTGCGGCAACAGCGCGCGGATGCGCTCGGCCACCTCGACCGTGTTCGCCCCCGGCTGGCGCTGCACGGCCAGGACGATGGCGCGGGTGCCGTTGTACCAAGTCTTGCGCTTGTCGTCCTCGACGCCGTCCTCGGCACGGCCCAGGTCCTTCAGCCGGATTGCGGCGCCGTCGTGATAGGCGATGACGATGCCGCCGAAGTCCTTCGCGTCGGCAAGCGCCACCGGCGCCTTCACGGCATACGCGCGGCTGGCGCCGTCGAGCGTGCCGGACGGCAGGTTGGCGTTGGCCGCCTGCACTTTCTGGATGACGTCGGCGAAGGTGAGGCCGCGCTGCTGCAGCTTGACCGGGTCGAGATACAGCCGCAGCGCGTATTTCTGCGAGCCGAACACCAGCACCTGCGCCACGCCGGACAGGCTGGAGAGCCGCTGCGCGATGCGCGAATCGGCGATGGCATCGAGTTCGGTCAGCGGCAGGCGCTCGGACGACAGGGCAATGTACAGAATGGGCGAGTCGGCCGGGTTGATCTTCCTCAGCTGTGGCGGATCCATGCCGGCAGGCAGGTTGCGCGCGGCCTGCGCGATCGCGGTCTGCACATCCTGCGCGGCAGCGTCGATGTCGCGCGCAAGTTCGAATTGCAGGGTGATGGTGGTCTGGCCCTGGTTCGACTGCGAGCTCATCGACTCGATGCCCGGCACGGTCGAGAGCTGCCGCTCCAGCGGCGTGGCCACCGTATTGGCCATGGTTTCGGGATTGGCGCCTGGCAGGCTGGCGGTGATGCGCAGGGTCGGGAAATCCACCTGGGGCAGGTCGTTCACCGGCAGCAGCTTGTAGGCGAGCGCGCCGAACAGCGCCATCGCCAGCACCAGCATCAGCGTGGCGACCGGGCGCTCGATGAAAACCCGCGAGAGATTCATCCGCGCGCGCCTTCGAGCTTCACCTTGCTGCCCGCCTTCAGGCGCTGCGGGATTTCGACCAACACCGGCTCACCCGCAGCGAGCTCGCCTTCCACCATCAATTCACCATCGAGGCTGCGAATCAGGCGCACCGACTGCACGACGGCCCTGCCGTCACGCACGACATACACATAGGCGCCCGATTGGGCATGCTGCAGGGCAGCTTCGGGGATGACGCGCGACTCGGGCATGCTGCCCAGTTGCAAGCGCACGTGCACGGTCTGGCCGGACAGCAGGGTGTCCGCGTTGTCCAGCAGCCTCACCTTGATCGGCACCGCGCCGGTCGTGGCGTCGATCTGCGAATCGGCAAACACCAGTTCGCCGCGCACCGGACGCGTGCGGTCGGCCTCGGCGAACACCTTGGCCAGCACCTTGCCTTGCGCGCGCGCGGCGGCCAGTTCGGCCCAGTTCTGCTGCGCCACACTGGCGCGCACGTCGAGCGCGCCCGGCGCGAGGATGGTCGTGAGCGGTTCTCCGCCGGCCTGAACCAGGCTGCCCATCCGGACACTGATGCGGCCGACACGGCCGGCAATCGGCGAACGAATCTGCGCATGCTGGGCATCCAGCCGCGCCTCCTCCAGTTCGGCGCGTGCCGTGCCGGCGCGTGCACGCACGGCTTCGATCGCCAGTTGAGCGTCGGAAAATTCCTGGCGGCTGATGTAGTTCGACTCCATCAGAGGACTCAGTCGCTCCAGTTTCCTTTCCGCCTCGGCGATTTCGGCGAGCGCCCCGCCCAGGGTGGCCTGGCTTTGCGCCATGCGCGCTTTTGCCTGGCGGGCGTCCAGGCTGAAGAGCATGTCCCCGGCGCGTACCGCATCGCCTTCCTGCACATGCTGCTGCAGCACCGTGCCGCTGACCTGGGCGACGATGACGACCTGCTGCGCGGCCTCCAGCGTGCCGGGCAGGTCGATCACACGCGGGAAATCGCGCACCGCCACCGGCACGGTCTTGACGCTGAGCGCACGGTCGCCCCCGCCGCCTTTTTTATCGCTGCCGCCTTCCTGGGTATTGACCCGATACGCCACGCCAGCGGCAAGGGCCAGCACGATGAGAATCAAGAAGATGCGCAGTTTCATGGTTGGCTCGCGGAAGACGCGGCGGGCAGGCGGCCCAGTGCGTGGTTCAAACGGGAATACGCCGCCAGCCATTCGGAATCGGCCTCGGCGGCACTTTGCCGCGCACGCGCCAGAGCGGCCTGCGCAGTCAACAACTCGAGCAGGCTGCCGACCCCGGCGTTGTAGCGCGACTCGGCGGCAAGCGCCGATTCGCTGGCGCTTTCAAACTGGATGGCCACGCCCTCGCGCTGCGCCTGGGCATGGCGCACGTCGTGATAGGCGTCCGTGACTGCGCGTGCCACCTGGCTGCGTTGCGTCCCCACCACGGACTGCAGGCGCTCGGCATCGCGTTCGGCCGCACGCGCTTCGGCCGCCAGCCGGCCGCCGTCGAACAGCGGGACCGACAGATTGACGCCGATGCTGTAGCTGTTGGAAGGGTCCCGATTGTCCTCCGTGAAATACGTCCGGCCGCTGTTGGCGCCAAGCGACACGACGGGCCAGCGGGCCGCGCGCGCACGTTCGGCCTCTGCACTCGCGCTTGCCGCGGCGGCCTGCAGGGCCTGCAGATCGGGACGCTGGCGCTGCGCCTCGGCCGGCAGTTCAGCCAGCAAATCCGCAGCGTCGAGGGCCGCCGGCGGCGCGGTTTTCCAGTCGAGCACCATCGCGCGTGTCTGATCGATTCCGGCAGTCTGTTTCAGGGCCGCTTCCGCCTTGGCCTGGTCACGTTCCGCAGCCAGCCGCGCGACCTCCGCCTCGGCCAGCGCCGCACGGGCACGCAACTGGTCTGCCCGCGAGACCAGGCCACCCCTGAATCTGACTTCGGCGGCTTCGAGACTGGCGCGCAGGGAAATTTCCAGTTGCGTCAGGGCGTCCACTTGGGCCTGCACGCCCAGCAGCGCGTAGTAGGCCGCCTCGACCTCGGCGATCACGTCCTGCAGCACACGATTGTTGTCCAGCAGGCTGGCGATCAGTTGAAAGCGTTGAGCATCGATGCTGGCAGTGCGTGCGCCAAAGTCATACAGGACATAGGCCAGACTCAGGCTGGGCCCGTAGCGATGCAGCGTCGGGTTCGACACGCCTGAACTGGACAGGGTACGGCTCTGGAGGTAAGCGAGCTGCCCGGTCAGCGTCGGCCAGTTGTCGGCCGTCGCAGCGTCCAGCCGAGCTGCTTCCGCCTGGATGCCGAGCCACGCGGTACGTGATTCGGGGCGCTCGCGCAGCGCGTGCTCGGTCAGCGCGGCCAGACTCTCGAAGCGAAGGGTATCGGCTTGCGCAGCAGGCATCTGGGTGGAGACGGGCAGTTGCTCGAACTGAAACCAGAATGCGCCGTGCCGCTCGGGCAAATCGAGCGTCGCCGCCGGCCCCGACATCGGCCACAGCAAGGCGCACAGCAAACAGGGATAAGCGGCAGATTTCAATGTGTGGAGATTCTAAGCGAGTCTCAAGCCGACTCTGCTGAGCCGATGCAAGTTCCGATTGCCTGGCCGAAACCCGGCAAAAGCCGAGGCCCGGGCAGCCCTTTCGAAGTACCGGTTATCGCGATTCAAACCGGCGTGACCTCGTCCGGCAGCGCATTTTTCAGTGTTTGTGCCAGGCGCTCGAAGGTCTCGGGAAATGGCGCCCGGCGGCGCCACACCAGTGCGATGGTGCGTCCCGGCGGCGGCGACTTGAAAGGACGAACCTCGACCGCCTTCCTGCTCACGCGCGGCCCGGCGTCGACCGACAGCGCCGGCAGCAGGGTCAGGCCGAGCCCCATGCCGACCATCTGGCGCAGCGTCTCCAGACTGGTGGCGCGCACTTCCTCGCGTCCGCGCGACCCGCTGCCGCAGACGTCGAGCGCCTGGTCGCGCAGGCAGTGGCCTTCATCGAGCAGCAGCAGCTTCTCGCCCATGATGTCGGAGACCTTCAACTCGTCGCGTTTAGCCAATGCGTGCCCGGCCGGCAGCGCCGCAAAGAACGGCTCGTAGAACAGCGGCTCGACCCGCAGGCTGTCGTCGGTGACAGGCAGCGCCAGCAGGCCGGCGTCGAGCTTGCCGTCGACCAGGTGCCCGAGGATCTGCGGCGTCATTTCCTCGCGCAGCAGCATCCGCAGACCGGGGTGCTTCTTGTGCACCAGGGTCAGCGCGTGCGGCAGGTAATAGGGGCCGAGCGTGGGGATGACGCCGAGATGGATCGTGCGCGACATCGGATCCTGCGCATGCTTGGCGACTTCGCGGATGCGCTCGGCTTCCTCGACGATGTTGCGCGCCGCCTGCAGGATTTCGCGGCCGATCGGCGTCGGGGTGACGCGCTTCAGGCTGCGGTCGAACAGGGTCACGCCGAGGAAGTCCTCCAGCTTCTTGATCTGGGTGGAGAGCGTCGACTGGGTGATGAAACAGGCTTCGGCCGCCTTGCCGAAATGGCCGTGGTCCGCCAGCGCCACCAGGTATTTCAGTTCTTGCAGGGTCATGACATCCGTTCGATTATGTCAATTGAATCATTCTAGAATATTCATGGGACAAATTCTGATTCCTGGTCTTAAATGTGATTCAGGGTCGACCCACGAGCACAACAGGAGAGAGCGCCATGTCCGAAACCAAATGTCCCTTCCATCTCACCGCCACCGGCGGCGGCACGCCAACCAACCACGATTGGTGGCCCAACCAGCTGAACCTGAAAGTCCTGCACCAGTACACCCCACAAACCAGCCCGATGGACGCCTCGTTCGACTATGCCGAGGCATTCGAGAAGCTCGACCTCGCTGCACTCAAGCAGGATCTTTACGCATTGATGACCGACTCGCAGGACTGGTGGCCGTCCGACTACGGCCACTATGGCCCGCTGTTCATCCGCATGGCCTGGCACGCGGCGGGCACCTACCGCACCGGCGACGGCCGCGGCGGCGCCGGCCTAGGCCAGCAGCGCTTCGCGCCGACCAATTCCTGGCCCGACAACGTTAACCTCGACAAGGCGCGCCGCCTCCTGTGGCCGATCAAGCAGAAATACGGCAACCGGATTTCCTGGGCCGACCTCATCGTGCTGGCCGGCAACTGCGCGCTGGAATCCATGGGCTTCAAGACCTTCGGCTTCGGCGGCGGCCGCGCCGACGTCTACGAACCGGACGAATCGGTGTACTGGGGCTCGGAAACCGACTGGCTGGGTGACAAGCGTCAGGGCACCCAGTCCGATTTCGAGAATCCGCTGGCCGCGGTGCAGATGGGACTGATCTACGTCAACCCGGAAGGCCCCGGCGGCAAGTCCGATCCGCTGCAGTCCGGGCGTCTGGTGCGCGAGACCTTCGCGCGCATGGCGATGAACGATTATGAAACAGTCGCTTTGACCGCCGGCGGCCATACCTTCGGCAAGTGCCACGGCGCCGGCGACGCCGCGCTGGTCGGCCCCGCTCCCGAAGCGGCAGGCATCGAGAATCAGGGATTCGGCTGGATCAGCAGCCACCGCACGGGTAAAGGCGGCGACCAGATCGGCAGCGGCCTGGAAGGCTCGTGGACGCCCACGCCGACGAAGTGGGATATGAGCTATCTCGACATGCTCTTCAATAATGAATGGATCCCGACGCGCAGCCCGGCCGGCGCCTCGCAGTGGACGCCCAGGCAGCCCAGCGACGCCAACATGGCGCCAGCCGCGCACGACGCGTCGAAGAAGGTGCCGATCATCATGACCGACGCCGACATGGCCATGCGCTACGACCCGATCTATGAGCCGATCGCGCGCCACTTCCACACGCATCCCGAGGAATTCGCCGACGCCTTCGCGCGCGCCTGGTTCAAGCTCACCCACCGCGACATGGGCCCGAAAGCGCGCTACCACGGCCCCGAAGTGCCGCAGGAAGACCTGATCTGGCAGGATCCCATCCCCGCGGTGAACCATCCGCTGGTCGACGAGCAGGACGTGGCCGCGTTGAAGGCCAAGGTGCTGGCCTCGGGCCTCACAGTGTCCGAGCTGGTCTACACCGCGTGGTCCTCGGCCGCGAGCTTCCGCGGCAGCGACAAGCGCGGCGGCGCCAACGGCGCGCGCATCCGCCTCGTGCCAATGAAGGACTGGGAAGTCAACCAGCCGGCGCAACTCGCCCGCGTGCTCGCCAAGCTCGAAGCGATCCAGGCCGCGTTCAACGGGCAGGCAGCAGGCGGCAAGAAGATTTCGCTCGCCGACCTCATCGTGCTGGCCGGTTGCGCCGCAGTCGAGGAAGCCGCCCGCAAGGCCGGGCAGAACGTGAGCGTGCCCTTCACCCCCGGCCGCATGGATGCCAGCGCCGAGCAGACCGACGCTGCTTCCTTCGCGCCGCTCGAACCGATCGCCGACGGCTTCCGCAACTACCGCAGCGACCGCTTCCCCGAGGTGCCCGCCGAGGCGCTGCTGGTGGACAAGGCGCAGCTCCTGACGCTCAGCGCGCCGGAGATGACGGTGCTCGTCGGGGGCATGCGCGCGCTGGACGCCAACTTCGGCGGCGCCAGGCACGGCGTCTTCACCGACCGGCCGGGTGTGCTGACGAACGACTTCTTCGTCAACCTGGTCGACATGGGCAACGAGTGGAAGCCCGTCTCCCCGGACAAGAACATGTTCGAGGTGCGCGACCGCAAGACCGGCAAGTCCAGGTGGACCGCCACCCGCGCCGATCTGGTATTCGGCTCGAACTCGCAGTTGCGCGCCGTCGCCGAGGTCTACGGCCAGAATGACGGGCAGGCAAAGTTCGTCAGCGACTTCGTCGCCGCCTGGACCAAGGTAATGAACCTGGATCGCTTCGATCTCGGCTGATCGGTAGGGCCGGCTGTCCGCCGAGCGGCGGGCGCCGGCCTGTTTGAACCTTTGAAAGGATGCAAATGAAAGCCTTGCTGATCGACCCCGAACACCGCAGCATCGAGGCTATCGACCTCCACAGCCATGCAGACCTGGCCGGACTGATCGGCTACGACACGATCGAGTCCGACGCCGTCGGAACAGCGGGAGACCGCCTCTATTTCGACGAGGAATGCTTCCTGCGCGGCACCACCGGGCGCTTCCAGATCGACACCCTCATCCCGGTATCGGGGCGCGCGGTGATCGCCGGTGCCGCCGACGACGGCGCCACGCTGCGCGACGTCGCGACAGACATCGAAGACGTGCGCAGCCGCATCAAATACCTTTAATAAGCAAAAGGAGACCGAACCATGATCGAACAAATGGGCCACCACCTGCTTGCCGCGCTGGCCTTGCTCGGCGCCGGCCTCGAGGGCGTGACGCTGGAGATGCCGGAGTGAGGCCTGCGGTCTCCATGCAATCGCCGACGACCGCATTTCACCTGCGGCAGGCGAACGCCGACGACCTGCCTGCGATCAACGGCATCGTCGAGCGCGCCATTGCGACGTGGCAATTGCCCGAGCGGGTGAAGCGCCTGAGTCTGCCGAGCTACCGCTACCACGCGCACGACCTCGTTCATCTTCACCTCGTGGTGGCGGAGGATGCGGACCACGCGCTGGTCGGCATCGCCGCCTGGGAACCGGCCGATCCACGCGACCTGCCCGCCGGGCAGCGCGGCTTGCTGCTGCACGGGCTTTACGTCGATCCCGCCCATCAACATCGCGGTGTCGGCGGTCGCCTGCTCGATGAGGCGGCAGCGGCCGCCCAGGCGCAGGGTTTTGTTGGCGTGCTGGTCAAGGCGCAGGCGGACGCCAATGGATTTTTCGAAGCACGCGGCCTGCAGCGACTGCCGGTGGAAGACGCGGCGCGACACTATCCGCACCGCTACTGGCTGGCCGCTTGCCATTGATGTTGGCGATCGGGCCGTACGATTATTCCCATTTTCCAATCAGTCCTGGATGCCCTTAAATGAGCGCAAGACAGCCGGTGTCGAGGCCGGCAGTCAAAGCGCAAATTCAGCTTCTATGCTGAAGCATCGAGGAGAATGATCATGGCATTGAGCTTGTACAGAATTGTCTGGAACTGGCGTCGCGAGGCGGCAACCGCGCGAATAGCGGCACAGTATGGCGACGATGTGCCGCTTGGCATCGGTTGACCGGAAAACAGCCCACGATGGAACCCGCGCAACCCGAACAGTCCATCAGCTGGCGCGCGACGTGGCGGATCCAGGCACACGCCCATCCCTGGACCAGCGCCGGTCTGGCGCTGGCGCTCGCGGTGGTTGTCTGGCTGCTGCTGATGAGCGTCTGGCGCATCGCGGTGGGCGAAGCCGATGCGGCGCTGCGGCTGGGTCTGCTGGGCGGGACGGCCGGCTTTGCCGCCACCGCGCTGGGCGCATTGCCCGCCCTGTTCCTGCGCGGTCTGTCCAATCGCACGGAGGACACCATGCTCGGGCTGGCGGCGGGCATGATGCTGGCCGCGAGTTCCTTCTCGCTCATCCTGCCCGGTCTTGCCGCCGGGGAAACGCTCACCGGCAGCGCGACCGTGGGCGCCCTCACCGTGGTGGCCGGCCTCGGGCTCGGCGTGTTGCTGATGCTGGGGCTCGACCAGTTCACCCCGCACGAGCACGAACACGGCGGCCCCTGCGGCGCAGGCTGCGGGCGGGTGAGCCGGGTATGGCTGTTCGTGTTCGCCATCGCGCTGCACAACCTGCCGGAAGGCATGGCGATCGGCGTGTCGTTTTCGCAGGGTGACCTCAGCGTCGGCCTGCCGCTCACCACCGCGATTGCCATCCAGGACATTCCCGAGGGGCTGGCGGTCGCCATGGCCTTGAAGGCCGCCGGCCTGAGCCCGTCACGCGCGGTGTGGGTAGCCGCCTTGAGCGGCCTGATGGAGCCGGTCGGTGCGCTGCTCGGGGTCGGGCTGGCGAGTGGCCTGGTCCTGGCTTACCCCATCGGGCTCGGACTCGCGGCCGGCGCGATGATCTTCGTGGTGAGCCACGAGGTGATTCCGGAAACCCATCGCAACGGCCACCAGACGCCGGCCACCCTTGGTCTGATGGCCGGGTTCGCCGTAATGATGGTGCTGGATACCACGCTGGGCTGAAGATTGCCCAGCGGCTGCTAACGCAGTGACTCGGCAGGCCTGGCCTGCATCGGTGCCCCTTCGGACGTGGACTGTTGACCCATTGCCAGCGCGTAGATCTGCTGCAGGTCCTCTTCGCTCACATCGACGAAGGTATCGATCTGGCTCAGCGCATACACCAGGTTGCTGTGCGGAATCATGCTTTCCTTGACCGGCGTGGCACGCGGCTGCGCACGGCAATGCCAGCACTGCGGGTAGCGCCGCCAGGCAAAGGGGTAGTTGAACGCCACCGCCACCGCCAGGATAACCAGCGAATTCAGCAGGATGGGACTGAGCACATAGAGGTAGCCCAGCGCATGCACGGACTCGCCGCCCAGTACGGCACCCAGCGCGGTCGCGCCGCCCGGCGGGTGCAGGCAACGCAGGCTGTACATGGCTGCAATCGACAGCCCCACGGCCAGGGGCGCCGTCATCATGTGCTCGCTGCCGAGCCATTGCACACAGGCCACCCCGGCCAGGGCCGATACAAGATGCCCGCCGATCAGCGGCCACGGCTGCGACATGGGGCCGTGCGGCGCCGCGAACAGCATGACGGCCGTGGATCCCATCGAGGTACCGACCAGCACCGCGCCCTGGCTGTCGAGCAGGAGTGCGCTGATCCACCACACCGCGAGCATGCCGATCAGCCCGCCCGCAGCCGAAATCCATTGTTCGCGCCCCGATACGGTATACGCCAGTTTGCGCACCATTACGGTTTACCCCCGCACCGCTCACCGCAACGGGTACGGGGCCGGTAACGGATCATCAACCCGTACTCCAGGCGCGCGGGCGCCGCATGCCGGCAATCTTGCATGCCTGTTTCACATAGCCGTAGGGGTACAACTCGAACAGCTTCTTGTGCGCATCCTTTCCGATTTTTTCTGCCAGGTGCTTGATGACAAAACGGGCATCGGCGATGACCTGGTGTTCATCGAAGTAATCGCGCATGAACCGGATCGTGTCCCAGTGAACGTCGGTGAGCTGGATGTTCTCTTCCTGGGCCAGGGCTCGGGCCACGTCCTCGTTCCAGTTTTCGGGCTCGACCAGATATCCTTCGGCATCGCGTTCGGGCATCAGGGCCTCGAGGGTGGATAGTTGATTCATGATGGGCTCCTTTTTTATGGGACGACCCTAGTTTAGGGATTCCTTATATATCAATCCAACGATATATTTTGCTATCTAATATCGAATATTCCGATATATAAAACAGTCATGGACACTGAACTCGCCCGCACCTTTCTGATGGTGGCCGCCACCGGCAACTTTGTCGCCGCGGCCAGCCGCCTGCACGTGACGCAGTCAACCGTCAGCGCGCGCATCCACACCCTGGAAACCACGCTCGGCGCACGTTTGTTTCAGCGTGGGCGCAATGGCGCCGAACTGACGCCATCGGGCAAGCGCTTCCTGCGCCACGCGAAACATCTGGTGCGCACGCTCGAGCAGGCGCTGCACGATGTCGGCCTGCCGCAGGGCTTTCACGACGTGCTGACGCTGTCGGGCCGAATCGCGTTATGGGAAGGTTTTTTGCCGCACTGGGTGGCATGGATGCGCGAGGCCGCGCCGGATGTGTCGCTGCGGCTGGAAATCGGCTTCGAGGCCGACATCATGCAGGGCCTGATCGAGGGCACGGTGGACATCGGCGTGATGTATACGCCGACGTCGCGCGCCGGCCTCACGGTGGAGCCGCTGTTCGACGAAACCCTGCTTCTGGTAACCAGCGATCTTGCGCGCGGCTGGCCGGATGAGGGCTACATCCACATCGACTGGGGGCCGGAATTCCACGCCCAGTTCAGCGGCCATTACCCTGACATGCCGCCGCCCACCCTGGTCGCCAACATCGGCTGGCTCGGTGTGCAACAGTTGCTGACCTACGGCGGCAGTGGCTATTTTCCGCAACGGTTGGTGCGGCGGTATATCGAGGCCGGACAGCTGTGGCGCGTGCCGGACAGCCCCCGATTCAGGCTGCCCGCCTGGATGGTGTTTCCACACGACAGCGAGAGCGCCACGCTCAAAAGCGCGCTCGACGGACTGCGCGAACTGGCACGCGCGGAGCAGGCGCGCGACATCTGATCAAGACAACTGACGCGTTTCACCACGGCGCTGGACGAGGAAAGTGACGACGGGCGCGTGATCAGATCGAACGTCGCCTGCGATCCAGGGCCAGGGAGTGAAGGGCGCAAAACGGCCAGAAGTGATCGTACCCACAGAGAGTGGACAGTCATTGCAAACGCGGCCCAGGCTCAGTCCAGGGTTTTCCGATAGCGCTTGAAGCCGATCAGCATCACCACCACCATGAACACCAGCAAGGGCCAGACATTGGGCCAGGTTTCGGTCCAGCCGTTGCCCTTCAGCATGATGCCGCGCACGATGCGCAGGAAGTGGGTGAGCGGCAATCCCTCGCCGATGACCTGGGCCCAGTGGGGCATGCCGCGGAAGGGGAACATGAAGCCGGACAGCAGCATGGACGGCAGGAAAAAGAAGAAGGTCATCTGCATCGCCTGCAGCTGGCTTTTGGCGATGGTGGAAAACATCATGCCGACGGTGAGGTTGGCGGCGAGAAAAACCAGCACGCAGGCCAGCAGCAGGGGCAGGCTTCCGGCGATGGGCACGCTGAACAGGAAATGGGCGGCGACGAGGATGACCGTGACCTGGATGTAGCCGACGATGATGTAAGGCAGGATCTTTCCGATCATCACTTCCAGCGGGTGCACCGGAAAGGCGAGCAGATTTTCCAGCGTGCCGCGTTCGAGTTCTCGGGTCATGGCCATGCCGGTCATCATGATCATGGTCATGGTGAGGATGGTGCCCATCAAACCGGGGACGATGTTGTACTGGGTGATGCCTTCCGGGTTGTAGTTGCGCTGCACACGGATTTCGAACGGCGGCGGCACGCTGCCGAGGCGAGCCAAAGGCCCTTTCAGGTCGTGCTGCAGGGCGCTCTGGTTGAGGCTGTTCAGGGCGGAGATCGCATTGCCGGTAGCCGAGGGGTCGGAGGCATCGGCTTCCAGCAGGACCACCGGTTTCTCGCCCCGCACCAGCTGGCGAGAAAATTCCGGCGGGATGGAAATGATGAACTGAACTTCGCCAATCGCCATGGCCTCGCGCGCCTCGGCGACGCTGGCGGGTGGGGTGAGCACATCGAAGTAGCCGCTGTTTTCCAGGCTGGCCACGAAGCTGCGGGTATAGGCGCTGGGACTGGCATCGAACACCACTGTCGGCAGCCGCTTGGGGTCGGTATTGATGGCAAAGCCGAACAGCACCAGCTGCATCACGGGGATGGCCACCATCATGGCGAAGGTGATGCGGTCGCGCCGCATCTGCACGAATTCCTTCAGCACGATCGCCCACAGGCGGTGCCAAGCCAGCGGAAATTTCATGGTGCGGCGTCCTGCACGTTGTCCATGAGCTGGATGAAGACCTGCTCGAGTCCGGTTTCCGCCCGCTCGAAGCGCAGACCTTCCAGGCCGGAGAGGCCGCGGGCGATCAACGGGCCGTCGCGGCCGCTGACGCTGTACAGATTGCCCATGGCAACGACCTGTTGCACACCCGGCAGCGTTCGCAGGCGTTCGGCCAGGGCCGGGTCGTCGTCCTTCACGTCGAACGAGGCGAGGCCGCTTCGGGCGATGAGTTCTTCCGGCGAGCCGGATGCCAGCAGATTGCCGTAGGCGATATAGGCCAGGCGATGGCAGCGGGCCGCCTCGTCCATGTAGTGGGTCGACACCAGCACGCTGATGCCCTGCCCCGCCAACCGGTGGATTTCATCCCAGAAGTCGCGCCGTGCCTTGGGGTCGACCCCCGCGGTCGGTTCGTCCAGCAGCAGCAGGCGCGGGCGATGCAGCATGCAGGCCGCCAGCGCCAGGCGCTGCTTCCAGCCGCCGGAGAGCGTGCCGGCAAGCTGGTCCGCCCGGTCCGCCAGACCCAGTTCTTCCATGCCGGCTTGCACGGTTTGCCTGCGCTTGGGCATGTCATAGAGGCGGGCGACGAAATCGAGGTTTTCGCGGATGGTGAGGTCTTCGTAGAAGCTGAAACGCTGGGTCATGTAGCCCACCTGCTTCTTGATTTCTGCACTTTGGCTGCGCACGTCGTAACCCAGGCAGGTGCCGCTGCCTTCGTCCGGCGTCAGGAGGCCGCACAGCATGCGGATGGAGGTGGTCTTGCCGCTGCCGTTGGGCCCCAGGAACCCGTAGATTTCGCCTTTCTCAACCTGCAGGCTCAGGCCGTTGACGACGCGCTTGTGGCCGAACGATTTGCTCAGGCCATGCACATCGATGGCGTACTCGCCGTTCATTGCCTGGCGATGTTCAGGGTCACACTCACCGGCTGGCCGGGATGCAGTTGCACGGCGTCCTTCGGCTGCGGCCAGGCTTCCACCAGATAGACCAGCCGGTGGCGATTTTTCTCGCTGAACAAAACCGGCGGCGTGTATTCCGCCGTGGTGCTGATGAAGCGGATGGTGGCGGGCACGGTGGCCGGGCAGCCGTCGCAATGGATGGCGACGGCTTGCCTGGTACGCAGCGCGCCCAAGGTGGATTCCGGAACGAAGAAGCGGACCTTGATGTTTTCCGCAGGCAGGATGGAGACAACAGCCTGACCCGGGGCCGCCCATTCTCCGACCCGGTGGTAAATGTCCTGCACCTGCCCGGAGACGGGCGAGCGCTGCGACGTCTGTTCGAGCCTGATCGTGCTTTGCTCAAGCGCAGCCTGGCTCGCCGCGACCTGCGCCTGCGCGGCGGCCCGCTCATCGCTGCGTCCGGGCAGGCGGGCGGTGGCCAGTTGGGCTTTCATTTGCGCGACGCTGGCTTCGTCCCGCGCCAGTTGCGTGCGTGCCGCATCGAGAGATTCGGCACTGACAAAGCCTTTGGCGACCAGCGCCTGCTGCCGGCTGAACTGCTCGGCGGACAGCGTCCGCCGGGCTTCGGCGTCCTTCAACTGGGCTTCGACGACCGCAATTTCCGGCGGACGTTTTCCCGTGGCGAGGTTGGCGAGCTGGGCCTCGGCCTGAGCCAACTGGGCCCTGGCCTGGCTGACGCTGGCGGCCTCGGTGGCCCGGTCCTGACTGAACAGCGGCGCCCCGGATTTGACATCGTCGCCCCGCTGCACGGTGAGCGAGGTCAGCTGCCCACTTTGCTGGGCAGCAACGAGAACCGGCTCGCCCTCGACATAGCCTTGAAACGTTTCCACCTCGGCGGACTGGCAACCGGCAAGCAGGGTGATGAGCACGAACGCAAGGGGAAGAGTGCGCGCGCTCATGCGATCAGTCCTGCTTCTTCGCCACCAGGTCGATCAGCGCCGACATGCCGTGGTGATGGGTGCCTTCGCTGATGAAGGATTCGTGCTCGGCGAGATGCTGGATGTCCCAGTCGCCAAACCATTCGCGCAGCAATTCTGACGTGTACATATTGGCCGGATTGCCCGGCCCGCCGGTGGCGAACTCGATCTGCTTCGGCGTGTAGCCCTGCAGGATGAGCAAGCCGCCCGGCTTCAAGGTGCGGCGGATGCCTTCGATGATGCGGTCACGTTCGGGCGGCGGCGCGAACTGGATGAAGATCGCCACCACCAGATCGTAGGCTGCTTCCGGCCAAGCCCAGTTCAACACATCCACCTGCTCGGTCTCCAGCGTGACCCCACGCTCGGCGGCCAGATTGCGCGCTTTTCCCAGCGCCGGCGGCGACACATCGATCGCATGAACCCGCACCCCCTGCTCGGCCAGCCACACGCCGTTGCGGCCCTCGCCGTCGGCAATCGCGAGCGCGCGCATGCCGGGACGAATCAGGTCCTGCTGGCTCGCCAGAAATACGTTCGGTGCAGTGCCAAAGATGTAGGCGTCGGTCGAATACCGCGCGTTCCAGAACTCGGACATGCTTATTTGGCGTTGGCGGCGAGCAGGCGCTCGAGCTGTGCCGCCGGCACCATGCCGGGCACGCGCACACCGTTGGCGAAGACCAGCGTCGGCGTGCCGCTCACCTTCAGCCTGCCGCCAAGCGCAATGGTGTCATCCACCGGATTGGCGCACTTGCCGTCGTTGGCTGGCACCGTGCCGCGCGTGATGTACTCGTCCCAGGCCTTGTTGCGGTCGGGCGCGCACCAGATCTGCTTCGAGGTCTGCACCGCTTTCGGATGCAGGCCTTCGATCGGGTAGAGGAAAGTGTAGACGGTGATGTTGTCGACCTTGGCGAGCTCGGCTTCAAACCTGCGGCAGTAGGGGCAATCGACGTCGGAAAACACCACCAGCTTGCGCTCGCCCTTGCCCTTGACGGTCTTCAGGGCGTTTTTCAGCGGCAGCGTGTCCCACTTCACCGCCTGCAATTTGTTCAGCCGCTCCTGCGTCAGGTTGGTGCGGTTTTTAAGATCGATCACGTCGCCGGTGAACACGTACTGCGCCTTGGCATCGACGTAAATGAGCTGGCCGTCGAGATAGACCTCGAACAATCCGCTGTAGGGCGTTTTCGTCACCGAGGCAATCTGCGCGCCGGGGAACTGCTGCGTCAGCGCCTTGCGGATCACCGACTCGTTGGCCTGCGCGGTCGCGGCGAGCATCAGGGTAGCGGCCAGCGCCAGGGAAGTGAATTTCATTCAGGACTCCAGGAAATAATCAAAAAAAACATCAGGACATGGCTTCGCGGACCAGAGCTGCTTTCAGGGGCGGCAACTGGTTGACGATCGTCATGCCGGCATTGCGCAGCCAGGCCGCGCGGCTATCAGCAAACAGATGATGCAGGCCGTGCGTGAGCGCCTGCATGCGCTGAACCGGCTCGGCACGCTGGCGGGCATACGTCTGCAGCACCCGCATATCGCCAAGTCGGGTTCGACGGTGCTGCGCCAGCACGTCGACCAGCGCTTCGGCATCGCCGAAACCGAGGTTGACGCCCTGCCCCGCCAGCGGGTGCACGCCGTGCGCGGCGTCGCCGATCAGCGCAACGCCTGGCGCAACCGCCGACTCGACCCGGATCAGCCGCAACGGAAAGGCCGCTGCCGGCGTCAACAGTTTGAGGGTGCCGAGCCGGTCATGACCCGCCGCCTGCACCTTGGCGGCCAGCGCCACCGCATCCAGTGCCAGCAGTTCATCCGCATGGGCCGCCTGAGTTGACCAGACCATCGACAGATGGTTTCCGGGAAGCGGCAGCCAGGCCAGGATATCGCTGTCGAAAAACCACTGGAAGGCGGTGCCGCGGTGCGGGCGCTCGCATTCGAAATTCGCCACCACGCCGCTCTGGCCATAGGGCGTCAGCGTCGAGGCGAGTCCCGCCCATTCGCGGATGCGCGAGGCGGCGCCGTCGGCACCGACGACGAGTTCAGCCTCCAGCACCGTGCCATCGTCCAGCGTGATCCGCGTGAAGCGATCGCCGTGCTCGAGCACCGCGATCGACGCCGGGCAGTAACGCGCCACGCTGCCGTCGGCCTCGATCGCCTGCCACAGCGCGTGCTGCAGGCGGCCGCTTTCGAGGATGGTGGCCAGATGCGACACGCCCGCCTCGTAGGCATCGAGCCGGACCACGCCGCTCGTGTCGCCCGCGACATCCATGCGAAACACCGGCTGGATGCGACCCGCTTCCAACTGCTGCCAGGCGCCGATGCCTTCGAGGAAACGCTGGCTCGCGGGGCTGATGGCATAGATGCGGGTGTCCAGCGTTTCGTCCGGAACCTGCGGCGGCTGGCGTTCGATCAGCGCGACCCTGAGGCCCTGCCGTCCGAGCGCCAGCGCAGCGGCGGCGCCGACGAGCCCGGCACCGACCACCACGACCTGATAGCGTTCAGCATTCATCCACGCGCCCCGAACATCATCCGCCGCGCGACGAAGCTTTTCAGCGGCGGCAGCACTTCCAGCCCCAGCAGGCCGAGTCCGCGCATATGGCGCAGCGGTGCGATGTCGTTGGAGAACACGCGCACCAGGAAATCGGTGAAGCCGACGCCGCCCAACACGTCGACTCGCCGACCGCGCGCATAGGCGGCCAGCATGGCGGCGCTGCCGATCTCGCTCACCGGCGTGTCTCCGCACAGGCTCGCCAGTTCCCAGGCGTCGCGCAGGCCGATGTTGAATCCCTGCCCCGCCACCGGATGCAGGGTCTGTGCGGCGTTGCCGATGCGCACCACGCGGTTGGCCGCCTCGCTGCCGACATAGGCGAGCTTCAGCGGAAAGGTCTTGCGCGGGCTGGCGTCGAGGAAGCGTCCCTGCCGACCGCCGAAGTGGCGAGTCAGCGCAGCGAGAAATTCGTCATCCGGAAGCTGGGCAAGACGCCTGGCGTCTTCGCGGCTGGCGGTCCACACCAGGGCATATTTTTCACCGTTCGGCAGCAGCGCCGCCGGGCCGTCCGGAGTGAAGCGCTCGTAGGCCTGGTTGGCATGCGGCAGTTCGGTCCGCACTTCGCACACCACCGCCATCTGATCGTAGTCGCGTTCGAATTTGGGTTTGGGCGCCGCCTCGCCGCGCCCGCCGTCGGCCACCACCACCAGCGCTGCCGTGGCGCTGCGCCCATCGGCCAGATGCAGCGTCGCGGCGTCCGCGCCGGATTCGGTGCGCGCCACCGCCACGCCGTAGTCGACTGCGATCGCTGCGTCTGCGAGCGCCCGCTTCAAAGCCGCGGTCAGGGCGGCGTAAGGCAGCACATAGCCGAGTGCCGGCACCTTCAACGCGTCGGCCGACAGCCTTGCCACGCCGAGTGCGCCTCGCTGGGAAATATGGATGCGGGTGATCGGCGTGACAGCTTCGAGCCGGTCCCACACCCCGAGGCGCTCGAGGATCAGGCGGGAGCCGTGCGACAACGCCAGGGTGCGGGTATCGGCGCGCGCAGTTTCCGGCTGCGCCTCGACCACCTGCGCAGCGATGCCCTGCTGCTGCAGCGCCAGCGCACACACCGCACCGACCGGGCCGGCGCCAACGATCAGCACCGTGTTCACTGCTTCATCCAGTCTTCGATCTCGACCACGGTCTTCGGCGGCGTGGTCAGCACCTCGCAGCCGGACTCGGTCACCGCGACGTCGTCCTCGATGCGGATGCCGATGCTCCAGAACGCCTCGGGTACGTCATCCCCTGGCCGGATGTACAGGCCCGGCTCGACGGTCAGCGTCATGCCCGGCACCAGCGGGCGCCATTCGCCCTGCAGTTTGTATTCGCCGGCATCGTGGACATCCATGCCCAGCCAGTGGCCGGTGCGGTGCATGTAGAAGCGGTCGTAGGCGCCCGATTCGATCAGGCCGTCGACCTCGCCGTGGAGCAGGCCAAGGTCGACCATGCCCTGCGTCAGTACGCGCACCGCCGTGTCGTGCGGGTCGTTCCAGTGGCCGCCCGGCCGCACCGCGCCGATGGCCGCTGCCTGCGCGGCCAGCACCAGTTCGTAGGCATCCTTCTGCGCGGCCGAGAAACGGCCATTCACCGGGAAGGTGCGGGTGATGTCGGCCGCATAGCTTCCGAACTCTGCGGCGGCATCGATCAGCAGCAGGTCGCCGTCGCGCAGCGGCTTGTTGTTGAAGACGTAGTGCAGCACGCAGGCATTGGCGCCGCTGGCGACGATGGAGGTATAGGCCGGCGCCTCAGCGCCGCCGCGACGGAACGCGGACAGCAGCTCCGCCTCGATCTCGTATTCGTGCCCGCCTGGCCGGGTCGCGCGCATCGCACGACGGTGCGCTTCGGTTGAAATCTCGGCGGCGCGGCGCATCAGCGCGAGTTCGTGGCCGTCCTTGACCAGCCGCATCTCGTCCAGCCAGATGCGCGCGTCGACCATCTTGTTCGGCGCGTGCACGCCGCTGCGGGCCTTGGCGCGCACCGCGTTGAGCCAGCCCATCATCTGCGTGTCCCAGGCCATGTCGCGGCCTATGATATAGGCCAGCAACGGCTGGTTCTCCAGCAGCCCAGGCAGTTCCGCATCCAGCGTGTCATAGGCGAAGGCGTCGTCGAAGGCGAAAACCTCGCGCGCCGCCGCCGGTCCGTAGCGGAAGCCGTCCCAGATCTCCCGCTCTTCGTTGCGCTCGCGACAGAAGAGGATGTGCCGCGGCGCTTTGCCGCCCACCAGCACCACCACCGCCTCGGGCTCGTTGAAGCCGGTCAGCCAATAGAAATAGCTGTCGTGCCGGTAAGGGTAGTGGGTGTCGCGGTTGCGCGGCACTTCCGGCGCGGTGGCGATGACCATCACGCCTTCGCCCATCTGCTCCAGGACCCGCTGGCGGCGCGCATAGTAAATTGCGGAATCAGGCTGCATGGTGCTGTTTCAGTTCCTCGTCCAGTGCGTTCAGGCGGGCCGGCGTGCCGACGTCTTCCCAGCGGCCGCCATAGTGTTCGCCGCTGACGCGGCCGGCATCGATCGCCAACCGCAGCAACGGGGCCAACGGGGCTTTTTCTCCTGCCGGGGTGTGGGCGAACAGCGCGCGGTGATAGACGCCGATGCCGGAGAAGGTGAAGCGCGCCGGGTGCGGCGTGAGCGGGATGTCGGCATTGGTCACCCGACCGCGATCGAGCACGAAATCGCCCTGCGGATGATGCGGCGGGTTATTGACCAGCACCAGATGCGCCTGGTCGTTCCCGGCAGCCAGCCGCGCCATCGGCTCGGCGAGGCGGCTGAAATCGTATTCGCAATAAATGTCGCCGTTCACCACCGTAAACACCTCGTTTCCAATCAGCGGCAGCGCAGTGGCGATGCCGCCCGCCGTTTCCAGCGCGCTGATTTCGCGCGAATACTCGATCGACACGCCCAACGCAGCGCCGTTCCCCAATGCCGCCTCGATCTGCTCGCCGAGATGAGCGTGGTTGATGACGATATGGGTGTAGCCCGCCGCGCGCAGCCGCTCGATATGCCAGACGATGAGCGGCTTGCCACCGACCGCCAGCAAGGGCTTGGGCGTGCGGTCGGTGAGCGGGCGCATGCGCTCACCACGACCGGCGGCGAGGATCATTGCGGTAAGGGGTTTTACAGCGTTCAAAATGAAGACTCTTTCGAGCCAATATAAAGCACAAATAGTAATCGCAAACACCCAGTCCCCACCGCCCTGATTTTGACTTCCCCCCCTCTCAGCCACGCCGAAAATCGGGCCTGCCGGGTGGATCAGCGGCAAAGGTGTTTGAGCCCCGCTCACCTTCGAAATAAAACAAAAGCGGGGCGAGTTCTTTGCCGCCCACCCGGCAGGCCCGGTTTTCGGGGTTTCGGGGATGAGCGGGGTCGCCTTTTCTTGGGTTACTTTCTTTTGGCGAAGCAAAAGAAAGTGACTAGCTGCCGGGCTACCCCCGGCCAACGATCAGCAGCCCTGCACAGGTTTTTTCATCAGAAGTGCTTAGCGCCAATCCACACTGGATTGCTTCGTCGCTACGCTCCTCGCAATGACGCCCACTAAAACGTATACCCCACCTGCGGCTGCCTGTCCTGCAACCCATCCAGCAAAAACAGCAACGGCTTCAACTCGTCATAGCGCTCGCACACCTTGCGAAGGTAATGCATTACCAGCGGCATGTCCTTCAGATAGCCATCCTTGCCGTCGCGGTGATACAGGCGCGCGAAGATGCCGAGCACCTTGATGTGGCGCTGCGCGCCCATCCACTCGAAGTCGCGCCAGAATTCGCCGAAGTCGGCGGGCACCGGCAGGCGGGCGGCACGCGCCTTTTCCCAGTAGCGGATCACCCAGTCGAGCTGCAGCTCCTCGTCCCACTGGATGTAGGCGTCGCGGTAGATCGAGGCGAGATCGTAGGTGATCGGGCCGTGGACGGCGTCCTGGAAATCGAGGATCCCCGGGTTGGGGTTGGAGACCATCAGGTTGCGCGAATGCCAGTCGCGGTGCACGTAGACCTGCGGCTGCGCCAGGTTGTTGGTGAGCAGGCGCTCGAACACGGTGTCGAGGATGGCCTTCTGGTCGTCCGTCATGGCGACGCCCAGGTGCTTCGCCACGTACCACTCGGGGAACAGCATCAGCTCGCGGGTCAGCAGCGCGCGATCGTATTCGGGCAGCACCCCGGGCCGGCTGGCCTGCTGGATGCGGATCAGCGCGTCGTTCGACGCCAGATACAGCTCCCGTGCCACGCCTTGATCGGACGCGGCTTCGTTCAGCGCCGACAGGTAGGTGGTATTGCCCAGATCGGACAGCAGCAGGAAGCCCTGGTCCAGGTCCTGCGCCAGCACCTGCGGCACATGCACGCCGGCCTCGCCGAACAGCCGGGCGACGGCAATGAAGGGCCGGCAATCCTCGTGCGCCGGCGGCGCGTCCATCACGATATAATCCCGGCCTTTGGCAGTGACGCGAAAATAACGGCGAAAGCTGGCATCCGCCGACGCCGGGGCGATGTCAAGCGAATCGCCGCCCAGCTGTCGGGCGGCCCAGTCCTGTAATGCTTGCAAACGTTCCACTGCCACGGCGCTCCTAATAACGAACTTCCGGATTTTACATCCTTGTCCACCCTGCCCGGCTTTGCGTTCGTCGTGTTGTTTCTGGCTGCAAGCCCTGCGGTGGCGGAGGGACTCGGCCTGAAAACGGACGTCGAGCTGAAAGGTTCAACAGTGGCCGGCCAGGAAGGGCCGTTGTTCCTGATGGCCGACCGCATCGAATCGAACGCGCCCAACATCATCGAAGCCAGCGGCCACGTCGAGGCCCGCCAGGCCGGACAGAATTTTTTCGCCGACTGGCTGCTCTACGACACCTCGCTCAATTCGGTCGAAGCCCGTGGCCATGTGCGTATGGAACAGCCGGCGCTGCTGCTGGGCGGCGATTCGCTCAAGTTCAATCTCAACGATTACAGCGGCGAGCTGACCCAACCGGTGTATCGATTCACGGCCGAACCGGGACGCGGCGACGCCGAGCACATCGAGTTCATCGACAAAACCCACTACAAGCTGAGCGATGCCACCTATACGACCTGCCCGATCGACAACGACGACTGGTTCCTCAAGGTCGGCGATCTCGACATCGACAAGACCCGCAACGTGGGCACCGCGCGCAACGCCTCGCTGAATTTCCTCGGCGTGCCCATCCTGTATACGCCGTGGATGGATTTCTCACTCAACAATGAACGCAAGACCGGTGTACTGGCCCCCACCCTCGGCATCACCGAGCGCAGCGGCATCGACCTCACTGTTCCCTATTACCTGAACCTCGCGCCCAATTACGACGCCACGCTCTATCCGCGACTGCTGACCAAGCGTGGGCTGCAACTGGGGGGCGAATTCCGCCACCTGTTCGAGGATTTCCGGGGCGAGAACCGGCTCGAGTATCTGGCCAACGACAGGGAAGCCGACCGCTCGCGGTGGAGCGTCCTGTTGCAGAACGAATATCGCGTGAACGCCAACACCCAGGCCGGCATGGTGTACAGCCAGGTGTCCGACGACGACTATTTTCGCGATCTCTCCAACATGATTTCCGTCACGTCGATCACCAACCTCAATCGCGAAGCCTGGCTGACCACGCATCATGCCAACTGGTACGCCGATGTGCGCGCGCAGAGCTTCCAGACCCTGCAGGACTCCACCGCCGCCCCTATTGCCGAACCCTACGCGCGGCTGCCGCATGCGCGCTTCGGCATGGCCCACACGATGGACAACGGCCTCGAATTCAAACTGGAAACCGAAGCCACCCGTTTTGCCCACTCCAGCCTGACTGAAGGCACACGGGTACTGGCCTACCCCACGTTGCGCATGCCGCTCACCAGTTCGTTCGGCTTCCTGACCCCGCAAATCGGCTGGCACAGCAGTTATTACGCGCTCGACGACAGCGCGCCCGACGCGGATATCACTCGCAACCTGCCGATCTTCAGCCTCGACAGCGGGGTCGTTTTCGACCGCCCCTTCCAGTTCGCCGGGGCGGCCTTCGAGCAGACACTGGAACCGCGCGCCTATTACGTCTACGCGCCCTATCGCAATCAGGACGCCATCCCGGTGTTCGACACCGCGCAAATGGATTTCAGCTACGCGCAGATGTTCACCGAAAACCAGTTCATCGGCGGCGACCGTATCAACGACGCCAACCAGTTGACCCTCGCCGTCACCAGCCGCTTCATCGAGGCCGAAAGCGGACTGGAGCGCCTGCAGTTCACGATCGGCCAGCGCTATTATTTCAGCGACCAGCAGGTCACCCTGCCCGGCGTGGCACCGCGCGGCAGCGACGCCACCGACCTGCTCGTCGCCGTCGGCGGACAGATCACGCGCGACTGGCGCATCGACACCGCCTGGCAGTTCGACACCGAGAACGTCAACACCATCCGCGAGAACATCAGCGCCTCCTACCGCCCCAGTCCCGGCCGCACATTGAACTTCGGCTACCGCTTCATTGACCAAACCACCGAGCAGATCGACATTTCGGGACAGTGGCCGCTGAGTCAACGCTGGTATGGCATGTTCCGCTACAACTATTCGCTGCAGGACGAAAAGTTGGTCGAAGGCCTGGCAGGGGTTGAATACAATGGCGGGTGCTGGGTGATCCGCGCCGCGTTCCAGCGTCTGGCTACCAAGGAAGATCAGTCCACCGATGCATTCTTTTTGCAGCTCGAGTTGAACGGCATGGGCCGCATTGGCGCCAACCCGCTCGACGTTTTGAAACAAAGTGTTCCCGGATACAGGCCTAGCAATGAAATACTTCAAACACCCTGAACGACACCTTCTGCAGTGGGCCCTGGCGCTCCTGCTCGCTGCATCGACCCTGCTGGTGCCGGCGCATGCCGCGGTGCAGCCGCTCGACCATATCGTCGCCGTCGTCAACGACGAAGTCATCACCCGCCAGGAACTTACCCGACGCTATGAGGAAGTGGCGCGGAGCCTGTCGCGCCAGAACACGCCGCTGCCGCCACGCGAGGTGCTGGAAAAACAACTGCTCGAACGCATGATCACCGAACTGGCGGTGCAACAGCATGCCCGCAGCACCGGCATACGCGTCGATCCGACCCAGGTCGAGCGTGCCCTGCAGCGGATCGCCGAGCAGAACAAGCTCGACATGGCAGGCCTCGCCGCCGCCCTGGAAAAGGATGGCCAGAGTCTCGACAGCATGCGAAGAACCATCCGCAACGAGATCCTGATTGCCCGCGCCCGCGAGCGCGATGTCGACAACCGCATTACGGTCAGCGATGCCGAAATCGAAGGCTACCTGCAGACCCAGGCTCAGCAGGGCATCGAAACCGAATACAACTTCGCCCACATCCTGATCACCGTGCCGGAAAACGCTTCGCCCGAGATGATCCAGGCACGCCGCGCGCGCGCCGAGGACGTCATCGCCCAACTTGCGGCAGGTGCCGATTTCGCCCAACTGTCGGCCAGCCATTCCGACGCGCCCAATGCCATGCAGGGTGGGGCCTTCGGCTGGCGTGCCAGCGGCAAGATGCCGGCGCTGTTTTCCGAAGCCCTGAAGCAGTTGCAGCCGGGCCAGGTCTCCCCGCTGCTGAGAAGCAGCAACGGCTTCCACATCCTCAAGCTCAACGAGAAGCGCGGGCTTGACTCCACCCTCAGCATCGTCCAGACGCATGCCCGCCACATCCTCATCAAGACCAACGAACTCACCTCGGAGACCGACGCCCGCAATCGGCTGCTGCAACTCAAGGAGCGCATCGAAAATGGCGTCAAGTTCGAGGAACTGGCCCGCCTGCATTCCGAGGACGCCAGTTCCGTGAAAGGCGGCGACCTTGGCTGGATCAGCCCCGGCGACACCGTGCCGGACTTCGAGAAGGCGATGGATGCCCTGAAACCTGGCGAACTCAGCGACCCCGTCCAGTCGCCCTTCGGCTGGCACCTGATCCAGGTGCTGGAACGCCGCGACCAGGACGTCACGCAGGAACGCCAGAAACTGCTGGCGCGCAAGGCCATCCGTGACCGCAAGGCCGAAGAGGCTTTCGAGGACTGGGTGCGGCAGATCCGCGATTCGGCCTATGTCGAACTGCGGCCGATCGACTGATTTGAACCCGCCCTCAACGCCACCCGTCCTCGCCCTCACCGCCGGCGAGCCTGCCGGGATCGGCCCCGATCTCTGCATCAAGCTCTCGCAGCAGGCCCTGCCGTGCTGTCTGTCTGTGCTGGGTGATCTCGACGTGCTGCGCGCGCGCGCCGCACAACTCGGTATCGGGGTCGACTTCGTCACCGGCGACGCCATCCCCCCGCATCAGGCCGGCAAGCTGCACGTGCGCCACATTCCGGTGGCGTCGTCCGTCACCGCGGGCTTGCTCGACACCCACAACAGCGCCCACGTGCTGGCCCTGCTCGACGCCGCGATCGAGGGCTGCCTGAACGGCGCCTATCGCGCCGTCGTTACCGCGCCGGTGCACAAAGGCATCATCAACGATGCCGGCATCGCCTTTACCGGCCACACCGAATACCTGGCCGACCACAGCGGCACGAAAAGGGTCGTGATGATGCTCGCCGGCGGTGGCCTGCGTGTCGCGCTGGCCACCACCCACCTGCCGCTGCGCGAGGTGGCCGACGCCATCACACCTGCTCTGCTCGACGAGGTCATCCGCATCCTGCACGCGGACTTGCAAGCCAAGTTTGGCCTCGCCTGCCCGCGCATTCTGGTGGCTGGCCTCAACCCGCACGCCGGCGAATCGGGCTATCTGGGACGCGAGGAAATCGACGTCATCGAACCCGTGCTCGAACGCTTGCGCGGCGCGGGCATGGACCTGGTCGGCCCGCTACCCGCCGACACCCTGTTCTCGCGCATCCGCCAGGAGCCCTGCGACGCCGTCCTGGCGATGTATCACGATCAGGGGCTGCCGGTGCTCAAGTACGCCAGCTTCGGCGCCGGGGTGAACGTCACGCTGGGCCTGCCCTTCATCCGCACCTCGGTCGACCACGGCACCGCGCTCGACCTCGCCGGCACGGGACGTGCGGAAGTGGGGAGTTTGCTGACGGCCATCGATGTGGCGATGGACATGGTTCAGAAGCAAGGTCAGAAGGCACGCCGCTAGCATGCATACCCCGCGCAAGCGCTTCGGCCAGAACTTCCTCATCGATGACGGCATCATCCATGCCATCGTCAACGCGGTGCATCCGCAGGCGGGGGAGACCGTCGTCGAGATCGGCCCCGGGCTGGGTGCGCTGACCAAGCCCCTGCTCGAACGCCTGCCGCATCTGCATGCCGTGGAACTCGACCGTGACATCGTCGCGCGCCTGCAGCGAAGCTGGCCGGCCGAGCGGCTCACCGTGCACAGCTGCGACGCGCTGAAGTTCGATTTCGGCACCCTCGGCCACGACCTGCGCATCATCGGCAATCTACCCTACAACATTTCCACACCGCTGCTGTTTCATTTGATGGAGTTTGCGGCGCACATCCGCGACATGACCTTCATGCTGCAGAAGGAAGTGGTCGAACGCATGGTTGCCGAACCCTCCAGCGGCGATTACGGGCGGCTGTCGATCATGCTGCAGCGCCGCTTCCATCTGGAATGGCTGCTCGATGTGCCGCCCACCGCCTTCAACCCGCCGCCCAAGGTCGATTCCGCGGTGGTGCGGCTGATCCCCAAAACCCCGGATGAAATCGTCACGCTCGACGAAGCGCTGTTTGCACGTGTGGTCGCCGCCGCGTTTTCTCAGCGTCGCAAGACGCTGCGAAACACGCTGGGCAGCCTGATGAAGCCGGAGGACTTTGCCGCGATCGGAATCGACGCCGGCAAGCGTGCCGAGAATCTTGCCGTCGCCGAGTACGAAGCCATCACCCTGTACCTCGCCAGTTTGCAGAAGCCCGCGGGATAAGCTTCAGTCAGCCAGGAAGGGATAGTCGGTGTAGCCCTTCTCTTCCCCTGTGTAGAGCCTGTCGTAATCGGGGGCATTGAGCGGCGCGCCACGACGGAAGCGCTCGACCAGATCGGGGTTGGCCAGCAGCAGGCGGCCGAATGCGATCGCATCGGCGGCACCGGAAGTCACGGCCTGCTGCGCCGTGGCGAAATCATAGTCATTGTTGAGGATCAGATTGCCGGAATACAGCGCGCGCAGCCTGGCGTAGTCGAACGAAATCCATTGTTCCCGGGGAACGCCGGCGGTTCCCTGCAGCACGTCGAGGAAGGCCAGCTTCAGCGGATTGAGCTGGGTGACGACGTAATCGAACGTCTCCTGCGGGTGGTCGTCGCTGATGTCGTTGAATGTCGTCACCGGCGACAGCCGCAGGCCAACGCGATCGCTGCCGACGGCAGCGCAGACAGCCTCCATCACCTCAAGCAGCAGGCGCGCACGGTTTTCGGTGCTGCCGCCGTAGGCATCGGTGCGCCGGTTGGTGGAGGAGCGCAGAAACTGGTCCAGCAGGTAGCCGTTGCCGGCATGGACCTCCACTCCGTCGAACCCCGCCTCCATCGCATTGCGCGCCGCCTGGGCGTACTGTTCGACAAGGCCGGGAATTTCGGCAAGCTCGAGTGCGCGCGGCGTGACGAAATCCTTCATTGCCTGGCCGGTAAAAACCTGCCCGGCGGGACGAATCGCCGAGGGTGCAACCGGCAGGGCGCCGCTCGGCTGCAGGTCGGGATGCGAAATCCGTCCCACATGCCACAGTTGCAGCGCGATCTTGCCACCGGCACCATGCACCGCCTCGGTCACGGGCCTCCAGCCGGCAATCTGTTCGGGGGTATGGATGCCGGCCGTGCGCGGGTAACCGTGTCCCTCGGCGCAGATCGGCGACGCCTCGGTGAGGATCAGTCCGGCCGACGCGCGCTGGCGGTAGTATTCGGCGATCAGCGGCGTCGCCACATTGCCGGCCCCGGCACGGTTGCGGGTCAGGGAAGACATCACCACCCGGTTGGCCAGGTCGATGGCACCGAAGCGGGTGGGAGAGAAAAGATCAGTCACGTTGGAAATCCTTTGGATTGAGCCCTGCGGGCGAGTGAGGTGCAAAACACTGTCGACGTGTGTTGAGGCCGTTCGGGGGCATAAAGTTTCCGTTGACCCCGCCTTGATGCAAATGCCGGGATTTACTTGCAGCCCGAAACCTGGCGACAATCTCGCTTTCGTTTGATACTGGCCCGCGGCCAAGGAATTGAAACATGATCGAGAATCAGGAACGCTTCAATAGGGCGATGGCGCTGTTCGATGCCGCCAATTCGGAAGACCCCAATCTGGATGAGGGCCAGCCGAAGGAACTGCTTTACGCCCAGCGCATGTCGGACATGATCGCCCGCTTTGCCCCGGGTGCGTCCGAAGCCTCACAACTGGCAGTGCGCGCCCAGCACATCCAGCGCTGGAAGGTGCCGCGCAACACCTATCCGATGACCAAGGAAGGCTATCACGCATGGCGCACCGGTCTTTACACGTTTCAGGCCGACACCGCAGGCGAATTGATGCGGCAGGCCGGCTATGACGATGCGATGATCGAACGCGTCAAGAAGGCAGTGGGCAAACGCGGCATCAAGAGCAATCCGGACACGCAGATGCTTGAGGATGTCGCCGGCCTGGTCTTCATCGAGCACTACATGCTGGCCTTCGCGAACAGCAAGCCCGAATACGATGAAGAAAAGTGGCTGGAGATCATCCGCAAGACATGGAAGAAGATGTCTAAGAATGCGCAGGCCTTTGCCCTGTCCGGCAAGCTCAAGCTGCCGGAGCCCCTGGTGCCGCTGATCACCAAAGCGATCAGCTAGCCGGCGCGGAGGCGCGGGGGAACGCGCCTACTCAGCCCATTCCTTCACCCACCCCGCGGTGCCTTTCTGGATGAACTCGATCGGGTAGCCGTCCGGGTCTTCGATGAAGGCGATGACCGTCGTGCCGTGCGACATCGGGCCTGCAGGGCGCAGGATCTTGCCGCCCTTGGCCGCTGCGGCGTCGCACGCCGCATAGGCATCGTCGACCTCGATTGCGATGTGGCCGTAGCCGCTGCCGACTTCGTATTTGTCCACACCCCAGTTGTAGGTCAGTTCGAGTGCCGCGGCACGGTCTTCGCTGTCGTAGCCGACGAAGGCCAGCGTGAATTTGCCGCCGGGGTAGTCCTTGCGGCGCAGCAGCTTCATGCCAAGGACATTCGTGTAGAAATCGATCGAGCGGTCGAGATCGCCTACCCGCAGCATGGTATGAAGTAATCTCATGGTGCACTCCCTTCTGGCTTCGTTTGACGCATCCCCATGCGGGCAGGGCCATCCCTCCAGCGGGTCGATCCCCCTGCGGGGGCCCCTCGCCCAACGCTTCCGGGCGCCACCCGCAGCATGGTGTGAAGAATTCGCATGTCGGTTACACATGAAAAAGAGATTGACTCATTTTGCGCAACTCGGCGCGTCTTGCCAACGCATCGGGGCACAGTTCCGCGACCTGCGCCCAGAAGCGCGGCGAATGGTCGAGGTGAACGAGGTGGGCGAGCTCGTGCGCGGCAACGTAGTCGATCAGCGCGAGCGGCGCCTGCACCAGCCGCCAGTTGAGCCGGATGTGGCCGCGTCGGGTGCAACTGCCCCACTGGGTCTGCGCGTTGGACAGTGCAAAACGGCTGGGCGCGCGTCCCAGTTTCTGCGCAATGCGTGCCAGCCGCCAGGCCAGCAGCCTTTCGGCGCGCGCGAGCAGCCAGGCGCGGATCAGGGCGCCGGTATCGGCATCCAGCGGGGCGTGAACGCGCAGCGTGTCGCCGTGGCGCCGGATGTCGACGAACAGGGATGCGCGGGAATCGAGGACCAGTGCACGCCCAAGGTAGCGGACCTCGCCGGAAGACTCTGCAAGGGCTTTTGGCACCTGCGCCTGCATGCGAGTCCAGGCACGGCGCAGCCAGTCGTGCTGTTGCCGCACATAGCACTCGATTTCGGCGCGCGGCGTCCAGCTCGGCGCGTGGATGCGGACTTCACACGCAGTGACCGTCAGGCCCAGTGTGCGCCGACGGCGCGAGCGCCGCAGCTGATACGGGACGGCGGCGTCGCCGAGTTGCAGGACGCCGCTATTGATGTGCGGCAGCAGGGGGCAACCTCGTCATTTCGGATTCGATCCAGGCCTCGACCGCGCGCGTGAGTTCGGCCGCGCTCTTGCCGGTTGTATCGATCACCGGACCGATGCGCACGGTGATGGTGCCGGGACGCTTGATGAAGGCGTTTTTCGGCCACACTTCGCCGGCGTTGTGCGCCACCGGCACGATGGGCGCGCCGGTTTCGGCCGCCAGCCAGCTGCCACCGATGCCGTAGCGACCCTTTTCGCCCGGGGCGACGCGCGTGCCCTCGGGAAACACCAGCACCCAGAAGCCTTGCGCAAGCTTGTCCTTGCCCTGTTTGACGATCTGCTTCAGCGCCTCGCGTCCGGCGCCGCGATCAATGGCGATGGGCGAAAGCATGCGGAACGCCCAGCCGAAAAACGGCACCATCAGCAGTTCCTGCTTGATGACCGGGGAGACAGGCGGGAATAGGAACAGAAACGCCACGGTTTCCCATGCCGACTGGTGTTTGGCCAGGATGATGGCGGGCTGACTCGGTAGGTGCTCGCGCCCTTCCACGACATAACGGATGCCCAGCACCCAGCGCGCCAGCCAGATCACCGTGTGGTTGTAGCCGGTGATCAACCGGTAGCGAACATGCGCCGAAAAGGGAAAGCTGAGGAAGGCGATCAGGCTGAACAAGATCGTCAGTCCGGTCTGCAGGACCGCGAAAACAAGCGAGCGGATCAGGCTCATACCGCAGTCGACAACAGGTAATCGACGGCTTCGCTCAAATCGGCAAACACCGGCGTGTTCTCTGGCATGCCGCCCGCCGCCAGCGTTTTTTCGCCCTTGCCGGTACGCACCAGCATGGGCCGCGCGCCCACGCTGGCCGCTGCCTCCAGGTCACGCAGCGAGTCGCCGACGGCAGGGACGTCCTTCAGGCCGCGGCCATAGCGCGCGGCAATTTCGTCGAACAGCCCCGGCTTGGGCTTGCGACAGTCGCACGCCATCTCGGCCGCATGCGGGCAATAAAACACCGCCTCGATGCGCCCACCCGCCTGCGCGACCGCCTTGTGCATTTTGGCGTTGATGGCGTTGAGCGTGGCCATCTCAAACAGGCCGCGCGCCAACCCAGACTGGTTGGTCGCCACCACCACGCGCCAGCCCTCGCGCGTCAGCCGCGCAATCGCCTCCAGGCTGCCGGGAATGGGCTTCCATTCGTCGGGCGTCTTGATGAACTGGTCGGAGCCGAAGTTGATGACGCCGTCGCGGTCGAGAATGATCAGTTTCATGAAGGAAAGTTTACGCCGCCAGACGCGACAAGTCCGCAACCCGGTTCATCGTCTGGTGCAGCTGGTTCAGCAGCGCCAGCCGGTTGGCCTTGAGGTCGGGATCGTCGGCGTTGACCATCACCTGATCGAAGAAAGCGTCGACCGGTGTCTTGAGCGCGGCCAGCGCCTGAAGCGATCCGGTGTAGTCGCCCGCGGCGAAGGCCGCATCGGCACGCGGCGCGATGTCGCCCAGTGCCGCAAACAGCGCCGTTTCCGCCGCCTCGACAAAGCGCGCCGGATCGGCCGCGCCGCCGACTTCGCCTTCGGCCTTCTTCAGAATATTGCCGACGCGCTTGTTGGCGGCGGCCAGGCTGGGCGACTCCGGCAGCGAGGCGAACTCGCGCACCGCGCGCAGGCGCTTGGCAACGTCATGCAGCGGCGGCAGGTTGGAAAATACCGCCGCCACCGCCTCGGCACCGAACACGGGCGTCAGCTGATTGGCATTGCGCTCGTAAATGAAGAGCTTGAGCTCTTCGGCCACGTTCCCTGCCAGCGTGCCCGCCGGGAAAACCGATAGGCCAAACTCGATCAGTTCGTCCAGGTTCAATGGCAAGTCCGCCTTGTCCAAGGCAAACACGACCCCCAGCAACTGGAAGGATTTGATCACCGAGAGCGCATGGCGACGCAGGGCGAACGGGTCCTTGTCGCCCGTCGGCTTCAGTCCGATCCCCCAGATGCCCACCAGCGTTTCCATGCGGTCGGCGATCTGCAGCACTTCGCTGATGAGGTTGGAGACGTCTTCCGTCTCGTCGCGGCGCACCAGATACTGGTCCGCGATGGCCTGCGCGACCCGCTCGTCCTCGCCGTCATGGCGCGCGTAATAGCCACCCATGATGCCCTGCAGTTCGGGAAACTCGCCCACCATGTCGGTCATCAGGTCGGCCTTGGCGAGCTCCGCGGCACGATCCGCCAGGCCGACATCCGCGCCGACCTTTTCGGCCACCCAGCGGGCAAGGGCACGGACGCGTTCGATCCGATCACCCTGGCTGCCGAGCTTGTTGTGATACACGACCCTGGCCAGACCGGGGACGCGCGAACCCAGGGTCTTCTTGCGGTCCTGGTCGAAGAAGAATTTGGCGTCGGCCAGGCGCGGGCGCACCACGCGTTCGTTGCCCTGGATCACGGCAGACGCGTCGGCGGGCGAGATGTTGGAAACGATGAGGAACTGGTGCGTCAGTTTTCCGTTCCTGTCCAGCAAGGGGAAGTATTTCTGGTTTGCCTTCATGGTGAGAATCAGGCATTCCTGCGGCACTTCGAGGAAAGCTTGCTCGAACTGGCCGACCAGAACATTGGGACGCTCGACCAGCGCGGTGACTTCGTCCAGCAGGGCATCGTCCTCGATCGGCTTCAAGCCTGACGGCGCAGCGGCCGCCTGCAACTGGTGGACGATCTCGGCACGCCGTTCGGCGAAGCTGGCGATCACCGCGCCTTCGTCTTTCAATTGGCCAGCGTAGCTGTCAGCGCTTTGAATCACCACCGGGCTGACGCGCGCCTCGAAGCGATGGCCCTGCGTGTCACGCCCCGCCTGCAGACCCAGCACGGACACCGGCACGATGTCGGCGCCGTGCAGCGCGACCACGCCATGCACCGGACGCACGAAGTTGACGCTGCTCCAGCCGTCGGCCAACTGGTACTGCATCACCTTCGGAATAGGCAGCTTCGCCATCGCAGTTTCGAGCGCATGCTGCAGGCCGTCGGCGAGCGTCGTGCCCGGCGCAATGCTGTCGTGAAACAGCGCTTCGTTCTTGCCGTCCGCCGCGCGGCGCAACCGGCTGACCGCGGACGCATCGGCGCCCAGCGCAGCCAGGCGCTTCAACAGCGCGGGCGTGGCATTACCGTCGACATCGAGGCCGACACTGACGGGCATCAGCTTGGTCGACAGCGGCTTGTCGGCGGCGCGCGCCAGCACGTTTTCGACATGCACGCCAAGGCGGCGCGGCGACGCGAAGTGCGTGACCGCAGCCTTGGCATCGGCAAGGCCCTGCGCAACCAGACTCTCGGCCAGCGCGCCGGCGAAGGACTCGCCCAGCTTCTTCAGCGCCTTGGGCGGCAGTTCCTCGACGAATAATTCAATGAGTAGATTTGCTGCCTTCATCACATCGGTGCTCATGCTGCCGCCTTCTTCGCCATGTCCGCCGCCACTTCATCCGCCCACGCACGCGGTGCCATCGGAAAGCCGAGCCGCGCGCGGCTGTCGAGATAACTCTTGGCTACCGCCCGCGCCAGATTGCGGATGCGCCCGATGTAGGCGGCACGCTCGGTCACCGAGATCGCGCCGCGCGCATCGAGCAGGTTGAAGGTATGCGCGGCTTTCAGCACCTGTTCGTAGGCCGGCAGCGCGAGTTGTGCGGCCATCAGTTCCTGCGCCGTCTGCTCGTGCGCGGCAAAGGCGGTGAGCAGAAACGCGACGTCACTGTGCTCGAAGTTGTAGGTCGATTGCTCGACCTCGTTCTGGTGATAGACGTCGCGGTAGGTCAGCCCTTCGGTCCAGACGAGGTCGTACACACTCTCGACGCCCTGCAGGTACATGGCGAGGCGCTCCAGACCGTAGGTGATTTCGCCGGTGATCGGCTTGCAGTCGATGCCGCCCACCTGCTGGAAGTAGGTGAACTGGGTCACTTCCATGCCGTTCAGCCACACCTCCCAGCCCAGCCCCCAGGCGCCGAGCGTGGGGTTCTCCCAGTCGTCCTCGACGAAGCGCACGTCGTTCTTCTTCAAGTCGAAGCCCAGCGCCTCGAGCGAGCCGAGATAGAGTTCCAGGATGTCCGCCGGCGCGGGTTTCAGCACCACCTGGAACTGGTAGTAATGTTGCAGGCGGTTGGGGTTGTCGCCGTAGCGCCCGTCCTTGGGCCTGCGGCTCGGCTGCACGTAGGCCGCCTTCCACGGCTCGGGCCCGAGCGCGCGCAGGAAGGTCGCGGTGTGCGAGGTGCCGGCGCCGACCTCCATGTCGTAGGGCTGCAAAAGCGCGCAGCCACGCTCGGCCCAGTAGCGTTGCAGGGTGAGGATGATGTCCTGAAAGGTGGGTTTCACGGGGAATAAACGGCTTTTCGGGAAAGGCGCATTTTAACGTGGTTGGTGGGGGTTTCGATGTTAGCCTTAGTCGGGAACTCTGCTGAACTACTGACCGTTGGCCGGGGGTAGCCCGGCAGCTAGTTGCTTTTCTTGTCTCGCCAAGAAAAGTAACCAAAAGAAGGCGACCCCAACAGTCCCGAATTCCCGAAGAGCAAGCGCGTCGGGTCTGTAAGGGGAAGAAGGTCAAAACCAGTTTGACGGTGAACAACGGTTGCGAACCGGATTGAGGGCTCCGCAGCGGGAATATTGCGTCCTCACCCAAGCAAACAAACCATCCTGTCATCACTGGCCTGGTTTTGACTTTATGCCCCTCTCAGTCCCGCCGGAAATCGAGCCTGCCGGGCGGATCAGCGGCAAAGGTGTCTGAGCCCCGCTCACCTTCGAAATACAAACAAAGCGGGGCGAGTTCTTTGCCGCCCGTCCGGCAGGCTCAATTTCCGGGGTTTCGGGGATGAGCGGGGTCGCCTTTTCTTGGGTTACTTTCTTTTGGCGAAGCAAAAGAAAGTAACTAGCCGCCGGGCTACCCCCGGCCAACAGTCAGTAGTTCAGCGAAGCCAACAACTACTCAGTGATGCTCCGCGCCCAATCTCAACTGGATTGCTTAGCTGCACTCGCAATGACGAGACAGATATAGCTGAACGGGCCTTAGGCGCTCGCCGCTTCCAGCGCCTCGATCTCCCCCGACAACTCCAGCCACTCCCCCTCTTCAATCGCCAGTTCGTCAATGACGTGCTGAAGCTGCTTGCCGGTTTCGGTAATTTCCTCGACCGAAAGCGTTCCACCCAAACGCGCTTCGAACGCCGCCTTTTCCGCCTGCAGCGCAGCCATGCTTTTGTCGAGCTTCTCCAATTTTTGTCTCAGCGACTTGATCTTGCCCGAGGACACCGGCTTCTTCGCCGCCACCGGCGCAGGTTCCGCCTTGACCACCGGGGCGCTAGCCACCTTACCGGCCTCCTTCAGGCTCTCGCGCACGCGCTTGCCCTCCTCCAGCAAATAACGCTGGTAATCATCCAGATCACCGTCGAACGGCTCCACGCCGCCGCGTGTGACCAGCCAGAACTCGTCGCATACCGATCGCAGCAGGGCGCGGTCATGGCTGACCAGCATCAGCGTGCCTTCGAATTCGTTCAAGGCCATCGCCAGCGCTTCACGGGTGGCGAGGTCGAGGTGGTTGGTCGGCTCGTCGAGCAGCAACAGATTCGGACGCTGCCACACGATCATGCACAGCACCAGCCGCGCCTTTTCGCCGCCGCTCATGGTGCCGACGGCCTGCTTGACCATGTCGCCGCTGAAGTTGAAGGTGCCGAGGAAGTTGCGCAGGTCCTGCTCGCGGCTGCTGAACTGGCCGGCGCCGCCATTCGCGATGGTGTCGCGCGCGAGCCGGATCATATGCTCCAGCGGGGTGTCCTTGGGGCGCAGCACGTCGAGTTCCTGCTGCGCGAAGTAGCCGATGTTGAGGCCCTTGCCTTCGGTCACGGCGCCGGCCACCACGGGCAGGGTGCGCGCGATGGTCTTCACCAGCGTCGACTTGCCCTGGCCGTTGGCGCCGAGGATGCCGATGCGCTGGCCGGCGAAGACCGACTTGCTGACATGTTGCACGATCACCGTTGGCGGCGTGCCGGCCAGCGCGTCGGCGGACGGCGGGTAGCCGAAGCTGGCGTCGTCGATGGTCAGCATCGGGTTGGGCAGGTTGAGCGGCTCCTTGAATTCGAAGGTGAAGTCCGCGCTCGCCAGCATCGGTGCCAGGCGCTCCATGCGGTCCAGCGCCTTGACCCGGCTTTGCGCCTGCTTGGCCTTGCTGGCCTTGGCCTTGAAGCGGTTGATGAATTCCTGCAGGTGGGCGATCTTGTCCTGCTGGCGGGCGAACGCCGCCTGCTGCAGCGCCATCTGCTCGGCGCGCATGTCCTCGAAGGTGCTGTAGTTGCCGCCGTAGCGGGTGAGCTGGCCGTTTTCGATGTGGATGGTGACGTTGGTCACGGCATCGAGAAATTCGCGGTCGTGGCTGATCACCAGCATGGTGCCGGGGTATTTCTTCAGCCAGGCTTCCAGCCAGACCAGCGCGTCGAGATCGAGGTGGTTGGTCGGTTCGTCGAGCAACAGCAGGTCGGACGGGCACATCAGTGCACGTGCCAGCTGCAAACGCATGCGCCAGCCGCCGGAAAAGCTGTTGACCGGCTGGTTCAGTTCACGCACCTGGAATCCCAGGCCGAGGATCAGCGCCTGCGCGCGCGACTGCGCATCGTGCGCGCCGGCGTCGTGCAGCGCCATGTAGGCGTGCGCCATGCGTTCGCCGTCATCGCTTTCCTCGGCGGCGGTCACTTCGCGCTGCGCCTCGGCCAAGGTGGTATCGCCCGCGATGACGAAATCGGTCGCGGATTCGCTTGTTTCTGGCATGTCCTGCGCCACTTGCGCCATGCGCCACTGCGAAGGCATGGAAAAGTCGCCCTTGTCTTCGTGCAGGGTGCCATTCAGCAGGGCAAACAGGCTGGATTTGCCGGCGCCGTTGCGGCCGACCAGGCCGACCTTTTCGCCGGGGTTGATCGACACCGACGCGTTGTCGAGCAGGACCTTGGCGCTGCGCCTAAGGCTGAGATTCTTGAGGATGATCATGCAGAAGATGCGGCGCGCAGGACACGCCCCGCCCAAATCGTAAAGCCGGATTCTACCCTGTCGCCTTTTTCGCGCCTGCTTGAGGCGTCATTTGTTTGCCGCTTCGACACGGGATGACGGTTTTCCGTCAATTCGCCCGACGCAAGCCAAGTGCCCCCTCCGAGCCTGAATAATCAAGCATCTGTTTTATAAGCGTTTATTTTCATGAGCCCCCGTCATATCTGGCTGGCACAGGCGTTGCAAGTATCCAGGCAACCACCCTTACCAAGGAGCACATCATGAAACTGCAATTCGGCAAAAACCAACTGGTTCTCGAACTGAGCGCTTCTCCGTTTGCCTGGTATCACGGTGAGACCGAGCGCATGAGCCTCACCAGCCTGTCGCTGATGTTCGTGCAGTTTTCACTGTTTGCCCGTCAGCCCGCTGCGTAATGCAAGTTGGCCGCGCAACCAGCGTGAGTATCAGCCTGTCACGTTCGCCGCTGAGCTTTTTCAGCGGCAGCACCTGCAGGATGTCGATGTTCAGCCTGACCCTGCTGTTCGTCGAGTTCCGGGTGATGCAGCAGACTCGGCTTCACTCACCCAAGCTGGATTGATCTAACGGGACATTTCCAGAACGGCCTCCAGGCCGCCCGCTGCACGATTCCTGAGCGTTACCTTCAAGCCATTTGTTTCCGCCAGCTGGCGCACGATCGCCAGCCCCAGCCCAGTGCCCCCCGTCGCCTGTGAACGCGAAGCCTCCAGCCGGTAAAACGGCCTGAACACTTTTTCCAGTTGATCGTCAGGTATGCCGGATCCGGTATCGCGAACGATCACCCGCGCCCGTTCGCCGGCGCATTCAAGCACCAGTTCGACGGGCGTGCCGCCCCCGTAGCGTTGCGCATTCTGAATCAGGTTCAACACGACTTGCCGCACCGCCAGACGGCTGGCCTCGACCTCGCAAGGGGAAGCGCCCGGCCACGCCAGATGGGTATCTGCAGCCACCTCTTCCAGCAGAACCGCAAGATCGAAACGCGTCTTCTGCTGCGGCTGCGTGGTGCGCGCCAGTTCCAGATAACCGGTGATCAGCTTGTTCATGTCGGTGAGGTCGGACATGGCGCGGTCGATGCGTGCCGGATTGGGGTCATCGCGCAGCATTTCCAGATTGAGCTGCAGGCGCGTCATCGGCGTACGCAGGTCGTGCGAGATGCCCGCCAGCAAGGTGGTGCGATTGTCCAGCAACGCGCGCACCTCAGCCGCCATGGTGTTGAAACGGCGTGCCAGTTCGGCCAGTTCGGCGGGGCCGGTTTCAGGCAAGGGTTCGGGCAGCTCGCCCGCGCCCACCTGGCTGGCCGCACGCGACGCGCGCGCCAGCGGCACGGTGATGCGGCGGACCAGGAACAGGGCTGTCAGCAGGCTGAGCAAGGTGCCCAGCACGACCACCGCAATGGCCGCCAGCGGGGGCTTGACGGCATAGCGGCCGGGGAAAAAGCCGACCCGCAGGTCGTGTCCGCCCACCGGAACATCCAGCCAGGCGGCCGCCGCCTCCGGCACCCCGCGCAACTCGACCGCTACGCCCATGCGGCGACTCAATGCAGCTTCGATCTGTTCGCGGAAGGCGAACCGTGGTGCGTCCACCGTCGCGCCGACGTCGATCGTGGTGAGGCGAAGGCCGTGGCGGCGCGCCAGCTCGCGCTCGAAGGCGGCGCGCGTCTCGGGTGGAAGTTCCACCCAGGTCTGTGCCGACAGCACGATCAGGCCGGCCAGGTCGTCCGCCGAGCGTTCCGCGACCGGCACGATCAGGGTACGGGTGACGACCCAGAACGCAGCGGCCTGAAACACGATGAAGGCCAGCGCCAGCGTCAGCGCGGTGCGGGCAAACAGCGAGCGGGTAATGGATTTCATTGCGGATCCCATTCCATTTCAAAACCGGAAAGATCGCGAAGGCAAGCCGAAGACAGTACAACGAGTACGGCGAGGCGCAGCCGACAAAGAGATTTCCGGTTTTGAAATGGAATCACCCTTTGCCCTGCGGTACGAACAGATACCCCTGTCCGCGCTGGGTTCGGATGTAGGCGGGGTTGGCGGGATCGTCCTCGATTTTCTTGCGCAGGCGATTCACCCGCACGTCGATGCTGCGATCGAACGGGTCGCGCTCGAAGCCGCGCAGCTGGTCCATCAGCCAGTCGCGCGACAAAGCGCGGTTGGCATGGGTAACGAAAATCTCCAGCAATTCGTATTCGCCGGTTGTCAGGGTGATTTCGGCGCCATCGCGACTGAGAAGCCGGGCATCGAGGTTGACACTGAAGGGGCCGAACTGCACCCGCCTGGCAGTGTCGGCCGCTGCCGGTGCGGCCGCTCCGCCCTGCCGCCGCATGACGGCACGGATGCGCGCCAGCAGTTCGCGCGGGTTGAAGGGCTTGGGCAGGTAGTCGTCGGCGCCAACCTCGAGGCCGATGATGCGGTCGATGTCCTCGCCCTTGGCCGACAGCATGATGATGGGCGGAAAGCCGGGTTGCGCACGCAACCGCCGCGCGATCGACAGGCCGTCCTCGCCCGGCATCATCCAGTCGAGCACCAGCAGATCGGGCAAGCGCTTGGCTAGCAATTGATCCAGCGAGACGGCGTCTTCCGCGGTCTCCACCGCGTAGCCCTGGCTCACCAGATATTCGGCCACCAGTTCGCGGATGCCGGGGTCGTCGTCGGTGACGTAGATGGTGTCTTTTTCCATGCGGCAAATATAACAGCAGGGGAGGCAGGCCATCCCCCACCCGGTTACACACCGTTACAAACCCAACCGGGCTTGAAACAGTACGCTTACGTTCCTCAACCAAACTGCGAAGCGTGGAAGCCGGACAAGGCAACCACGGAAATGGAGACCACGATGAATGCACGGCACAACTGGATTTTTGGATTGGCGGGACTGGGACTGGTGATTGCGGCCCCGGTTCAGGCTGCACCGGATTTTCTGGGTGACGTCATCATCGTGGCCAAGCGCGACCAAGCCGAAGACGCGCGCCCGGATTCACGTGACAGCCGCCAGGACAAGCGCGGCCGCCGCGAATCAAAGCGCGAGGTCGAAAGCGAGGAGCCGCAAGGCTACGGCTACGGCTACGAACGGCGCCAGCGGCGCGGCTCGGAAGAAGACAGCCGCAACCGCGATCGTCGCTGAATCCGGTGGATTTGAAGCAATGAGGAGAACCATGATGAACGCACGCACCCTGAATACCCCGCTTAACACCACGCTGCTCGCCGCACTGCTTGCCGTCAGCGGCGCAGTCCAGGCTGGCCCTGGACGCGGCGACGGCGATGGCTTCACCACCCGCGCCAGGGTGCTTGCCAGCACGCCGGTGTTCGAGACGATCAACGAGCCGCGGCGTGAATGCTGGGTCGAAACCGTCGGCTACGAAACCCGCAGCTACTCGAACAGCGGCAACACCGGCGGTGCGATTCTCGGCGCCATCGCCGGTGGCCTGATCGGCTCCACCGTCGGCAAGGGTGACGGCAAGGTCGTCGCTGCCGCAGCGGGCGCCGCCACCGGTGCGGTGGTGGGCGATCGCTGGAACAGCGGCGGCACCCGCACCGCGTCGGTCCCGCAGCAGGTGGAGCGCTGCCAAACCCACGACAACTTTCGCCAGGTGATTGCCGGCTACGACGTGCGCTACCGGTTTCAGGACCGCGAATACAGCACCCGTCTGCCCTACGATCCTGGCAAATGGCTGACCCTGAATGTGAGTTTCACCGTGGCACATGATCCGCGTGGTGAACGCTGGAACAACGGCCACAACAACTGGACGCGCTGAAGCTCATCCGAGCGCAGCGGCTTCCCATCAAAAGGAGAATGACCATGTTACGCAAGCTACTTATAGCAACCACCCTGTTGGCCGCATCCGGAACGGCTCTCGCCAGTCAAACCTATGTGCATGGCCGCGTGGTGTCCGTCGATCCGAGCTTTGCCGTTTCGTACGGCTCGGGCCCCTACAACAGTGGATTTAATCTGATGTACTCGTCGGGCGGCGTGCCCTATTGGGGGACGCCCTACGGCTACGGCGGGGCCCCGGTCATCGTGGTCCCGCCGCCCCGTTACCGGGTGTATGCGGTTCCACCCGGCCATGCCTACAAGCATGGTCATGGCCACGGGCATGGAAAGAAAGGCAGCTATTACCGGAACGATCGCCATGACTCCTATCGAGATGACTGGCGTGACGACAGGCGCCACGATCGCTATTGACTGCTGCATCCCGGTCCGGCGGCCGGCGGCCTGAACCCGCCGGCCGCTCCATTCCCTGTCGCATGTTTTAAGCTTGCGTATTGCCCTATTGCGACAGGACGCGCGTTTGAAGCACTTCGATAAGCTTCTTCCAATATTGATCGGCGGCATGCTGACGGGGTGTTACCCGCTGCATGCCACGGTCGGTCATCTGGACCTGATGGCCCGGCGCCAGCCGGTTGACGCGCTGGTCGCCGATCCGGCCACGCCGGAAGCGCTCAAGGTCCGATTGGAACGCGTCGCTGCGATGCGCGAATTCGCCAGCCGCGAGCTGGCGCTGCCGGACAACGGCTCGTATCGCCAGTACGCCCGCCTGACCGGCGACTATCCGGTGTGGAGCGTCTGGGTGACGCCGGAATTCGATCTGGCCCCGCGCCAGTCGTGCTTCCCAATCTCCGGCTGCGTGCCCTATCGAGGGTATTACGCTCGGGGGGCGGCCGATCAGTACGCGGAGCCGTTTCGCGCGGCGGGCGACGACGTTCTGGTCGGCGGCGTCACCGCGTATTCCACGCTGGGCTATTTTGACGACCCCCTGACCTCGGCCATGCTGCGTCTGCCCGACCAGCGGCTCGCCGGACTGATCTTTCATGAGCTCGCCCACCAGGTGGTGTACGTGAAGGACGACGCGACCTTCAACGAATCCTTCGCCCGCGCGGTCGAGATCGAAGGCACGCTGCGCTGGCTGGCGCAGCAGCAGGACGCCGTGGGCCTCGCCGCCTATCGGGCCGAACTGGTCCGCGCCGACGCCTTCTTCGATTCGATCAAGGCCACGCGCGCCGCACTGGATAGCCTCTACGCCTCACCGCTCGACGACGAGGCGAAACGGCGGGGCAAGGCGCGCGTCTTCGAAACCCTGCGTGAAACCCAGCGACTGCGCACCCGGCAAGAACCGGCCTGGTCGGTCTACGATCCCTGGTTTGCCGACCAACTCAACAACGCCAGGCTCGCAGCAGTCGCGACCTATTTCGACGAAGTGGGACGGTTTCGCGAGTTGCTGGCCGAACAGGGTGGCGACTTCGGTGCGTTCTATGCGGCGGTGAAAACGCTCGCCGCGGCGCAGCGTGAATCGCCCGCGTTCAACCCTTGATACACACCAGCGGCTTCAGCTTGGCCACCTTGCGCGCGAGCCCGGCACGGTCGGCTGCTTCGACCACCGCACTGACATCCTTGTAGGCCCCCGGCGCCTCTTCGGCGACGCCGCGTAGCGAGGGGCTGCGGATCAGGATGCCCTGGCTGGCGAGTTCGTCCACCAGCGCCCGGCCGTGCCACTGGCGGGTCGCCTGGTGGCGGCTCATGGCACGGCCGGCGCCGTGGCAGGCCGAACTGAAAGCGCGCGACATGCCGGCCTCGGTGCCCACCAGAATGTAGGACGCGGTGCCCATGCTGCCGCCGATCAGCACCGGCTGGCCGATGTCACGCAGATCGCCCGGCAACGCTGGATGGCCGGGCCCGAACGCACGCGTCGCGCCTTTGCGATGCACATACAGGCGGCGCGTCTGTCCTTTGACCGTATGCCATTCCTCTTTGCAGGTGTTGTGCGACACGTCGTAGATCAGGTTCAGATGCGACCCCGGCAGCACGTCGGAAAACACCTCGCGGGCGAGGTGGGTGATGACCTGCCGGTTGGCCAGCGCGCAATTGATCGCTGCACGCATGGCGCCCAGATAGGACTGGCCGAGCGGGGAGTGGATCGGGGCGCAGGCGAGCTCGCGGTCGGGCAGTTCGATGCCGTAGCCCGGCGCGGCGATCACCATCTGCCTGAGGAATTCGGTGCCGATCTGATGCCCCAGCCCGCGCGAACCGCAGTGGATGCTGACCACCACCTCGCCCTGCTGCAGGCGAAAGCGGTCGGCCGCCTTGGTGTCGTAGATTTCGACGATTTCCTGCAGTTCGAGGTAATGGTTGCCCGAACCGAGGGTGCCAACTTCATCGCGCTGGCGGCGCTTGGCCTGATCGGACACCTGGTCCGGCTCGGCCCCGGCCATGCAGCCGTGTTCCTCGATGCGATCGAGGTCGGCCGCGCTGCCGTAGCCGTGATCGACCGCCCAGCGCGCACCGCCGCGCAGCATCGCGTCCATTTCGCCGGAGCCCAAGCGCAACTGGCCGGTGCTGCCCAGCCCGGCCGGGATGTGGGCGAACAGGCGGTCGGCAAGCCGCTGCTTGAGCGGCACAATTTCCGTGGCCTTGAGTCCGGTGTGCAGGGTGCGCACGCCGCAGGAAATGTCGAAGCCCACCCCGCCGGCCGACACCACCCCACCCTTGTCCGCATCGAACGCCGCCACTCCGCCGATCGGAAAGCCGTAGCCCCAGTGCGCGTCGGGCATGGCGTAAGCCGCCTCGACGATGCCTGGCAGGGTGGCGACATTGGTGAGCTGTTCGAAAACCTTTTCATCCATTTCACGAATCAAGGCCTGATCCGCATAGATCACCGCCGGCGCACGCATTTTCCCGAACGGCGCGACGCGCCATTCGACTTCCGACACCTGCTCGAACTGATCAAGGTTCATCTCAAACGTCCACCACGCATTGCGCCACCCATTGGCCGCTTTCGCTGCGGCCTACACTCAACTCAGTGTAGGTGGCGCCCTTGATTTCGACGGCCGGCTGGTGCTTCCGGATGTCTACCGGCTCTCCCCACGCGGTGGCGGCCAGACGTTGTCCCTCCAGGCTGACTTCAAAGCGGCCGAACAGCATGTGGCGTACCGCCATTTCCAATATCAGTGCGTTCAGCCAGTCGACCAGCAGCAACTCGTCGTCCGGCGCCTCACAGCGGATGTCGACTGCCGTGGCCGGCACAAGCTTAGCCGGATCGACAACGACGGCAGTCATTGCCAGCGCGATCTGCTCGAAAGCGGCTTCTCGGGTGGGGCCAACGCCTCGCACACCCATGTCGGCCTGATGTGGGAAGTGCGCCCAGTACCCCACGCCGCCATCGGGCTTGGGCGATTGAGACATTATGAAATCCGCCTGGCGGCCTGTCGCTTTGTCTCAGTCGGTGATGTCTTCGAGCACGTCCACCACCACCCGGGTACGCACATTCATGATCACCACATCGGTGCCGATAATCACGCGCACATACTCGGGCGGCAGGCGCGAGAGGCGTTGATCCAGTTCATTGGGGAGGTAGCGCCAGCGCGCATCCTCGTGGATGGGTTGATTCGGCCGCGCCCGCCATGCATGCCCCGGCGGAAGCCGGTCTTTTTTGGCCAGACCGGGGGGCAGGCTTCTGTAGCGTGGTTCGTAATAGTCATTGATCAGGCGGCGGTCATGATCGGTAAACACCACCCGCACCGCGTAATGCGGATCACGAACGTCGACCTCACCATATCGTGGATAGCTTTCACAGCCGACCAGAACGGACGTCATGTTGGCGGCCAACAATACAAGCAGCAGGCTGGATTTCTTCATGTTTCACCCCCTCTTCAACATCAACGTGCAAGCAATTAATGCTAGTCATCCGCGCAAGGAAATCCAGGCGTCACCTGATAGAAATGACATAACCCGGTCATTACTGTGCTGAGCGCCTGTCTTTTGGTAGCTGATCGCGCCACGTCCCCACCGCGACAGATCGCGCCTGAAAAATGGCTTCCCGAATCCGCGCGGGTTCGGCATTGCGCGCCACCTCGGCGGCATCGATGGCAAGCGCGGCCTGCAGCGCCTGCCGCAGATAGTCCGGCGCGGGAAAAGGCCTGTCTTCGTAGCCGGGCCGGCCACGGAAATCGCACTCGCAGGCCTGCAGAAATTCCCCAAAACGATCCGGGCGACGAAAGGCATCGACGCGCTCCAGTAGTTCGACGAGCGTGCCGGGACGCAATTCCAGCGCGCGATGCACATGGCCATGGTCGCGAGCCACCGCAACAGCAAGGTCGCGGCAGTCGGCGGGCGCGCGGATGCGGTCGCTCAAGGTGCGCACAAGTTCGACGCTTTTGGCTTCGTGGCCGTGATGCTTGGGCCAGAGTTCGGGCGGAGTGACGCCCTTGCCGAGGTCATGGGTCAACGCCGCGAAGCGGACCGGCAGGCTCAGGCCCTGCCGAGCCGCCCAGTCGATGACGAGCATGATGTGGGCGCCGGTATCGACTTCGGGATGATGCTCGGGCGGCTGCGGTACGCCGAACAGGCGGTCGATTTCCGGGAACAGCCGCGCCAGCGCGCCGCAGTCGCGCAGCACCTGGAACATGCGCGAGGGCTGGACTTCCATCAGGCCGCGCGCGACTTCCTGCCACACCCGTTCGGGCACCAGTGCGTCGACTTCGCCGTTGTCTACCATCTGCCGCATCAGCGCGTTGGTTTCCGGCGCGACGGAAAAGTCAGCGAAGCGTGCGGCGAAGCGCGCCACCCGAAGGATGCGCACCGGATCCTCGGCGAAGGCCGCGCTGACGTGGCGGAATATTTTTGCAGTCAGGTCGCGTTGGCCACCGTAAGGATCGATCAGCGCGCCGGTCTCATCCTCGGCGATCGCATTGATGGTGAGGTCGCGCCGCAGCAAGTCCTCTTCCAGCGTGACCTCGGGCGTCGCATAGACCTTGAAACCCTTGTAGCCGTGCCCGGACTTGCGCTCGGTGCGCGCAAGCGCATATTCCTCGTGGGTGACGGGATGCAGAAAGACCGGAAAATCCTTGCCGACCGGCTGGTAGCCCAACGCGACCATTTCGTCGGGCGTGGCGCCCACCACGACGTAGTCGCGGTCGGCCACCGGCAGGCCCAGCAACCGGTCACGCACAGCGCCGCCAACGATGTAGGTTTTCATGGCGGCACAGCGAGCTTAGCGGTGGGCGCCCTCGCGATAGCCCTCGTATCGCGCACGCGGCGTATCGGCGCGCAGATACTCGGGGGCGACAGCTTCGAGTGCCGTCGGCTGAAAATGGAAGACCGACGGCCAGCCGCCGCTGCAGACGTTGTCGACAAGCATGGCGAAATGGTTGTCGCGCGTCATCAGCTTCTTGCCAGGCATGAGTTCCATTGCCCAGGCCTGGAAATACGACATCCATTTGCCCAGCGGAATGATGCTGCGCGTTTTGCCGGTCACCTCGCCCACATAGCGCACCAGTTCCTGCAGCGTGTAGGCCTTGGGACCGCACAGATCGTAGGTCTGGCCAAAGGTCGCGGTGTTGTCGAGGCTGTCGGCAAAGGTGCGGGCGACGTCCTGGACATGCACCGGTGCAAAACGCGCATCGGCGCCGGCAAGGGGCAGCACGGGGAACACCCTCAGCAACTGGGCGAACATCGAAAGGAAGGAGTCGCCGCGGCCGAAGATCACCGAGGGACGGAAGACCGTGACGTCGAGACCGTAGCCGTGGATAAACTTGGGACCGTTCAAATACCAGTTTTCGTGCTCGACATGGTGCATGCCGGCTTCGCGCACCATTGCTTCGGCGATGCCTTTGGAGCGCTGATAGGCCGAGCGCGAATTCGGGTGGGCGCCGAGCGCGCTCATGTGCAGCAACCGGTGCACGCCGGATTCGCCGCAGGCGTGAATGATCTTGCGCGTCAGTTCGATATGGACCTTCTGGAAATCCCCGCGACGGGCGCTCGGCAGGTCGGCCCGCCCCACATTGCGCTCGTGCAGGATGCCAACCAGGTTGATGACGGCGTCCATGCCGCGGAACTGGCGGATGAGCTCCTGCTGGTCGTGCACATCGGCCTCGATCACTTCCACCGTCGGCAGCAGGATCAGTTCCTTGGCCGCTTCGCGACGATGGGAAAGCACGCGCACCTTGAGGCCGCGCGCAGCGAGTTGACTGACGAGTTGGGTGCCGACAAAGCCGGAACCGCCGAGGATGCAGATGCGTTCAATCTTCATGATGAGGTTTGTTTCGGTATATAAGGCGTTGCTGATTCTAGCCCGAATGATGCAGATTGGGCCATTTCGGCTAGTCGTCCGTTCGCTCGGTTTCCTGCTCAGCGGCCGAATCAGGAGTAGATTCCGCAGGGGTTCTGCGCGGCGGCACCGAACCCAGCCGATCCTTCAGCAGCACCGAAGGCTGGTCAAAACGCACGGCGTAATACATGGCGTTGCTCATCACCTTCTTGACGTAGTCGCGCGTCTCGGTGAACGGGATCGATTCGATGTAGACCGCGGATTCCATTTCGCGGGGCGCGCGCCAGCGCTGTGCGCGGCCCGGTCCCGCATTGTAGGCGGCGGTGGCCAGAACCGGCGAGCCGTCCAGCGAGCCCTGAACGTGCCTGAGGTAATACGCCCCGAACTGAATATTTTTTGCCGGGTCCTGCATCTCGTTCGGATGGAAGCCCTTGATGCCGAGCCGTTTCGCGATCCAGCGTGCGGTCGCCGGCATGATTTGCATCAGACCCGACGCGCCGACGCTGGAACGCGCAACGTTGATAAAGCGGCTTTCCTGCCGCATCAGCCCGAACACCCAGGCTTCGTCGAGGCCATTTTCGCGCGCGGCCTTTTGTGCCAGATCGCGATAGGGGGCAATGAAACGCAACTCAAAATCATGCAGGTCGCGGGTGTGCTCGGCGGTATTGATGGCGCGGTCGTACCACTCCATGCGCCGCGCCAGTTCAGCGGCTGCCAGCAACTGGGCGTCAGAAAACGTACGGATCGACCAGTTCCATTCCAGGTTGGCGTCCTGGCGCAGGCCCAGTTCGTACAGGGCGACTGCGCGCGCGATATTAGGCTGGCGGGCAATGGCTGCAATGTCGTCGCCGCCCATCTTGGTGTTGATGATCGGCGCCTGCGCCACCGTGCCCAGTTCTTCCTGTGCCAGCTGGCCGTAGTAATGATGCTCGCGCGACAAGTCCAGAAAGATGGCATTGGCCGCTACGCGCTGGCCGGCAGCCTGGAGCGCGCGCGCGCGCCAGTAGCGCCAGACGGGCTGCTCACGGACGGGTTCGTCCATGCTTTCGATCGCCCGACGCACGACTGGCCAGTCGCCCGCGCGCAACGCGGCGCGTGCCCACCATTCACGCTGAAAGTCGTTGACTGCGTCCACGCCCGCCTGCTGAAACCAGGACAGGGCCACGGCCTCGTGACGCCTCGCCGCCCAGGTGGCAAGACGCGCCCAGGCGATGCGCAATTCGTCCGCGCTGAACTGCGGCACCCATTTGCGCAGCGCCCGTTCGGCCTCATCGGAACTGCGCTTGGCGAGCAGATCGAGCGCGTACAGGGCGACTTCGCGGTCACCACGTCGGCTGAAATCAAGCGTTTTGGCGCCATTAAGCACGCGCGCCGGATCGCGGCGCGTCTGGTCGAGCAGCGCCGCTGTCGGACGTTGCGAAGCCGGCAACGCATTGGCCACGACACGGGCAACATGGGGGTTGCCCGCTTCCAGCGCCAGCCGTACGCGCAGCCAGATGTCCTCCTGCCGGATCAGCCCGTCCTCGATCAGCCGGTCGAACAGGGGCATGCAGGCCGAAGGCATGTCGCGCCCGGTAAACCATAGCGTCACCGCCTCGCGCAGATGGCTCTGATTGCCCTGCGCCCATTCGGCACGATAGGCATAGCACTGATGGGCGGCGTCAGGTCTGACGAGACGCGGATATTCGGCCAGATAGAGCGGCCAGGCCTCGCGCAGGCCGAGGGACTTCAGCCAGTCGGCACGCACGGACTCGGCCATGCGGCTGCCGGGATGGCGCGCCAGAAAATCGGCAATGCGTGCGTCGTCACTCGCACGCGTCAGCGTCAAACGCCAGAATTCTACATAGGGCATCAGCACGTGATCGGCAGGAACCTTGCGCGCGGCCTGCTCCAGATTCGCAAGCTTGCGCGCCTCGAACGCCTGCTGCGCCTGCCGCACCGCATCATCCCCCGGCGCTGCCCAGGCCGATGCAAGGGTCAACACCCCCAAAACCAATAATCCGACTCGCTGAAACATGGTGCGAGGTTACCATGCAGCCACCCCGGCTTGTCAGCAAGCAGACTGCCCGCCGGACAACTGGAACACGCTATAGTGAGCGCAACCTCTTCGAGGTTGATTACCATTTTTCAGGAGCCAGCCATGCCAGTCAACGTTGGAAGCATCGACCGCATCATCCGGATTCTTGCCGGCCTCGCCCTCATCGCATGGGCGGCTTTTTTCAGCGGCCCGGTCTGGGCCTGGATCGGCGTGGTACCACTCGCCACTGGAATTTTCAGGATTTGTCCGGCCTACAGCATCTTCGGCATCAACACCTGCGGCCTCAAGAAATAAGATTCAGGCAAGAAACAGCTTGTAGGCCGGATTGCGGGACTCGTCCCAGTAGCGGTAGCCCAGCCCGTCCAGGAATTTCTGGAAGCTGGGCTTTTCCTTTTCGGGAACCTGAATGCCCACCAGCACCCGGCCGTAGTCGGCGCCGTGGTTGCGGTAGTGGAACAGGCTGATGTTCCACCCGCTGCTCATGCTCTGCAGGAACTGCATCAGGGCGCCCGGACGTTCCGGGAATTCGAAGCGGTACAGCACTTCGTTGACTGCCTCGGGCGCCCGCCCGCCGACCAGATGGCGGACATGCAGCTTGGCCATTTCGTTGTCGGTGAGGTCGATCGCTTCGAGCCCGTGGCGATGCAGCAGTTCGACCACGCGCGCGCTCTCGCCCGCACCCGGAACCGACAGTCCGACAAACACGCGCGCTATTTTGGGGTCGGAGTAACGGTAGTTGAATTCGGTGATGTTGCGCGCGCCCAGCAAGCCGCAAAACGTCTTGAAACTGCCCGGCGTCTCGGGGATGGTGACGGCCAGCACGGCTTCGCGCTTTTCGCCCAGTTCAGCCCGCTCGGCGATGTAGCGCAGGCGGTCGAAGTTCATGTTGGCGCCGGAGGCCACGGCCACCAGCGTCTTGCCCTTGAGCTTGTCGCCTGCAATTGCGGCCTTCATCCCTGCGATCGACAGGGCGCCGGCCGGTTCCAGAATCGAACGCGTGTCCTCGAATACGTCCTTGATCGCCGCGCAGATGGCGTCGTTGTTAACGCGGATGATTTCGTCGACATACAACTGTGCCAGTCGGAAAGTTTCCTTGCCAACCGTTTTCACCGCCACGCCGTCGGCAAAAATGCCCACGCGCGGCAGCGTGATGCGCTTGCCTTTGCAGAGTGAGCGCGCCATCGCATCGGCGTCCTCGGGTTCGACACCCACGATGCGGATGTCCGGGCGCAGCCGCTTGATGTAGGCCGCCATGCCGGCAATCAGCCCGCCGCCGCCGACCGGAATGTAGACCGAATGGATCGGGCCGGGATGCTGGCGCAGCAATTCCATCGCGACCGTGCCCTGGCCGGCGATGACGTCGGGGTCGTCGTATGGGTGGACAAAGGTCGCCTTTGCTTCCTTGGCCAGCGTGGTCGCGTGGGCGCAGGCTTCGTCATAATTGTCGCCGTGCAGGATCACCTGCGCGCCGCGCGCCGCCACCGCGTCCACCTTGATCTTGGGAGTGGTCGCCGGCATCACGATGATCGCCGTCACGCCGAGCTTTTGCGCCGCCAGCGCCACACCCTGGGCGTGATTTCCGGCCGACGCGGCCACCACGCCACGCGCCAGTTGGGCCGTCGTCAGCTTCGCCATCTTGTTGTAGGCGCCGCGACACTTGAAGGAAAACACCGGCTGCAGGTCTTCGCGCTTCAGCAGGATCTGGTTGTTGAGGCGGCGCGACAGGTTGTGAGCCACGTCGAGCGGCGACTCGATCGCGACATCGTAGACGCTCGAGGTGAGGATGCGTTCGAGGTAATCGTCAGGTTGGCTCATGGCGGCGGCAGGGATGAGGTTTGATAAAAAAGGGCGATGCCGCTATCTTAGCCGGCTGAATCCAAATCGACGAAGACATCATGACTCAAGATGAAATGAAGCAAGCCGTGGCGCGTGCCGCGGTGGATTATGCCCGCGGCGGCATCATCGGGGTAGGCACCGGCTCGACCGCCAACTACTTCATCGACGCGCTGGCCGAAGTGAAAGGCCGCATCGACGGCGCCGTAGCCAGTTCGGAAGCCACCGCCGCCCGCCTGAAAAGCCACGGCATCCAGGTGCTCGACCTCAACAGCGTGGGCGAACTTGAAATCTACGTCGACGGCGCCGACGAAATCACCGAACACTTCGCCATGGTCAAGGGCGGCGGTGGCGCGTTGACCCGCGAGAAAATCGTCGCCGCGTGCAGCAAGCAGTTCATCTGCATCGCCGATGAGAGCAAGCTGGTCGGCGTGCTGGGCGCTTTTCCGCTGCCGGTGGAAGTCATCCCGATGGCACGTTCCTACGTCGCGCGCGAACTGGTGAAGCTGGGCGGGCAGCCCAGATTGAGAGAAGGCTTCACCACCGACAACGGCAACCTCATCCTCGACGTGCACGGCCTGTCGATCGTCGATCCGGTGTCGCTGGAAACCGCGATCAACCACATCGTCGGCGTGGTGACCAACGGACTGTTCGCACGGCGCGGCGCGGATGTGCTGCTGCTGGGTACCGAATCCGGCGTCAAGACCTACAAGAAGTAATCCTGGAAACCGTAGTTGGATGCACCCGATGGTGCGTCTGGTCGGGGATCTGGCGCGAAGTGCGGGGGCGGCAGGCCGCGGCCTGAAACGACGAGCGACAAAGGCAGGCCCGCGGACAGGCGTGCCAGCCGGTGCGTAGCGGTCTCTGCCGAACAGTGATTTTGCTCAAAGGCAACAGACACCTCGCCATGCAAAAACGTCTAAAGCTGACGAGCGGTCAACTGCAGTTTTCAGGGTATCTACTGCGGGCGCTCGTCTTCATCGGGCGCCTCCAGTTCATCAAGGGAAGGCTCGACGGGTACGCGATATTTTTCGGTGGCCCACTGTCCCAAGTCGATCAGCTTGCAGCGTTCGCTGCAAAACGGCCGCCAGCGATTCTCCGCGGTCCAGGCCACGGCCGCACCGCATATCGGACAGCTCACGACAGGGGGCTTGGAGACGGGCTTCACAGGGTGCAGAAAGTCAGTTCAAAATCGAGCGCCTCGGCGGTGCAGTTGCGTATCGCCGAAGGGCCCGCCTGTACGAAACGGATGTTGAGCATGTATTTGTTGGCCGAAATTTCCGGCACGCACGGCAAGTCATCGGCCAGGCTCACCCGGATCAGCTGTGGATTGCGCGATTCGAGCATGCGCTGATAGTTGCCACTGTTCGCGTGCTGCAACTCGGGACGACCGCTGTCGCGCAGCAGACCCAGCACGATATCAACCGCCGAGCGAATGGCCACAAATGGCGCCAGCCAGTTTTTCAACCGGGTTTCACGCTCGTCGGCCGGCTTGTGCAACCAGTAATGGTAGGCAGGCAGGTCGAACTCGCACATGCCGCCCGGAATGGCCGCACGCTGCTTGATCGCCATCAGCCATTCGTCTTCGCGCAGGTGCTGCCCCACCTTGCCCGGCAGTTGATAGATCCCGTGATGGGCTGTCTCGATCGCCGCCAGCACGTGTTCCAGGGTGGCACTCTGCACATGCGGATTGCCACGCAACGCTACGAGGACGGCTTTTTGCCGGTCCAGTTCCTGCAACAGATCGGACTTGAGATCGGCGCGCGCGGCTACTTCAGCCAGTTCGAACAGCGTCTGCAAGGCGGCATGATGCGCGTGTGGGTAGGTCGATGCCGCAAAGGCATCGAAGCGTTCGAACAGATCTTCCAGCCGCAGCAAGGTGCGGATGCGTTCGCTGAGGGGATATTCGTAGTGGATCACGCCGCGACGCGCTTATCAGAATGGGCCGATTGTCGCCTATTCACGTGATAAATCAAGGCGACGGCATAGTAGAAAACGCCAGGTAGCGCCTGTGCAGCGTCGCCACTTGGGCGCGCAATGCCTCCGGGGACGCCGTGTTCACGATCACATCGTCCGCAACCGCCAAGCGCTCGGCTCGCCCGGCTTGGGCTGCCAGGATGGCCCTCACTTCGTCCTGCGCAAGTCCGCTGCGCGCCATCACCCGCGCAATCTGCAGTTCTTCAGGACAATCGACCACCAATATGCGGTTCAGCATATCCCGGTAACCACCGGTTTCCACCAGCAGGGGAATCACGATGAGCGCATAGGGCGCCACGAGGGTGGGCAGTGTCTGCTCGACTGACTGACGGATGCGCGGGTGGAGTATGGCTTCAAGCTGGTGTCGGGCATCACCGTCGGCGAACACTCGGCGGCGCAGGGCAGCGCGGTCCAGCTTGCCGTCTGCCTGCATCGCGGTTTCACCGAAGGCCTTGCGGATTGCATCCAGCGCCGCGCTTCCCGGCGCGGTCAACTGGTGCGCAATGACATCGGTATCGATCACCGGCACGCCCTGAGCAGCGAAGCATTCGGCAACGGTCGACTTGCCCGAACCGATCCCGCCGGTGAGGCCGACCGTAAACATCAGAATTGCGCGAGATAGGCCTGCGTCAGGTCAGCACCGAAGAACAGTGCCACCAGCCCGCCGCCAGCCAGATAGGGACCGAAGGGAATCGGGACACGCCGGTCGTGCTTGACCAACACGATCATCGCGATGCCGATGGTCGCACCAACTACCGATGACAGCAGCAGGGTGATCGGCAGCATCTGCCAGCCGAGCCAGGCGCCGATGGCCGCCAACAGCTTGAAGTCACCGAAGCCCATGCCCTCCTTGCCAGTAACGAGTTTGAACAGCCAGTACACCGACCACAGCACCCCATAGCCGGCGATGGCGCCGAGGACCGCATCAGTCAGGCTGGAAAAATGTCCGCCCAGGTTGAACAGCAGGCCCAGCCACAGGAGCGGCAGCGTTAGGCTGTCGGGCAGCAGGGTGGTGTCGAGGTCGATGAACGCCAGCGCGATCAGCGTCCACACCAGGAACAACGCGCCCAAGGTCTGGATGCTTAGCCCCCATTTCCAGGCGGCCGCCGCCGACAAGAGCGCGGTGAGCAGTTCCACCAGCGGATAGCGTGCGCTGATCGGCGTGCGGCAGGCCGAGCATCGCCCGCGCAGCCACAGCCACGATATCAGCGGAATGTTCTCCAGCGCGGTGATCTGATGCCCGCACTGCGGGCAGGCCGAACGCGGCAGCCACAGGTTGAAGCGCGGGGGTTCGGGCAGGGCTTCGCCGCGCAGTTCGGCGCACTGCCCATGCCACTCCGCTTCCATCATTTTGGGCAAGCGATGGATGACGACGTTAAGGAAACTGCCGACCAGCAGGCCGAATAAAAAAACCAGCCCGGTGAAGAGGGCTGGTTCGGCGTACAGCAATTCCATCAGACGACCTGGCCCATCTTGAAGATCGGCAGGTACATGGCAATGACCATGCCGCCGATCAGCGTGCCCAGCACCACCATGATGACCGGTTCCATCAGGCTCGACAGCGCTTCAACTGCGTCATCCACCTCGGCCTCGTAGAAGTCGGCCACCTTGTTCAGCATGGAGTCAAGCGAACCCGACTCTTCACCGATGGCAGCCATCTGAAGCACCATGTTGGGGAAACGTCCCGAATTCTGCATGGCCTGTGTCAGCGCGGTGCCAGTCGACACTTCGCTGCGGATCTTATGCGTGGCCTCGACAAACACCTGGTTGCCCGATGCCCCCCCCACGGAGTCCAGCGCTTCGACCAACGGCACGCCGGCGGAGAACATGGTGGCCAGCGTGCGCGTCCAGCGGGCGATGGTGGCCTTTTCGATCACCACGCCAAAAATCGGCAGCTTGAGCAGAACGCGATCCATGAGCATCTGCACCTTGCGCGAGCGCTTCCAGGCTTGAAGGAAGGCATAGAGCCCCCCGCCAATGATGCCGAGCATCGCCCACCACCATTCGACGAAGAAGTCCGACATGGCCATCACCACCAGCGTCGGCCCCGGCAGGTCGGCGCCAAAACTGCCAAACAAATCCTTGAACGCCGGAATCACGAAAATCATGATGACCGCCGTGATGACGAACGCCACCACGATGATGGAAACGGGATAAAACAGCGCCGACTTGATCTTGCTCTTGATGGCAAGGATTTTTTCCTTGTAGATGGCCAGGCGGTCCAGCACGCCTTCCAGAATACCGGCCGCTTCGCCCGCCCCCACCAGGTTGCAGAACAGGGCGTCAAAATACAGCGGGTGGCGGCCAAAGGCCTGGGTGAGGCTGCTCCCCTTTTCGATATCCGCCTTGATCTCCAGCAGCAGGCGCTGCATCGACGGGTTGGAGTGTCCGCGTGCCACGATTTCGAACGATTGCAGCAGCGGGACCCCGGCTTTCATCATGGTCGCCAGTTGCCGCGTAAACAGGGTGATATCTTTTTCGGTAATGCTTTTACCGCCGCTGAACAGCGTGCTTTGCTTCTTGACCTTGGTGACGGTGATCCCCTGCTTGCGCAACAGGGAATTGACCATGGCCTCGCCGCCGGCCTGCAACTGGCCCTTGACCTTCTTGCCCCTCTTGTCCATGCCTTCCCAAAGGAAGGTGGCGTCCTTGACTGCTTTTGCCGCTGTAGCCATCTAAACGATCCTTACATGTTGGTGACGGCCTCGACTTCCTCAAGAGAAGTCTGACCAGATTTGACTTTCAACAATCCCGCCTGTCTCAGGTCGAGAACCCCTTCGCGCCGCGCCTGGTCGGAAATATCGGATTCGTTTCCGCCCTGAAGGATGATGCGGGTCATGGCGTCGGTAATCGGCATCACCTGATAGATGCCGACCCGCCCCTTGTAGCCCGTGCCACCGCAAATATCACACCCCACCGGTTTATAGGGTTTCCAGGTGCCGTCGAGTTGATCTTCGGTAAAGCCCGCAGCCAGCAGGGCTTCCTGCGGAAGATCGACGTGCTGTTTGCACGAACACAGCCGCCGTGCCAGTCGTTGCGCCGTAATCAGGATCACCGAGGAGGCGACGTTGAAGGGCGCCACACCCATGTTCAACAAGCGGGTCAGGGTGCCGGGGGCATCGTTGGTATGCAGGGTGGACATCACCATGTGGCCGGTTTGCGCGGCCTTGATGGCAATGTCGGCGGTTTCCAAGTCGCGGATCTCGCCGACCATGATGACGTCCGGATCCTGCCGTAGAAAGGATTTCAGCGCCGCCGAAAAGGTCAATCCGGCCTTGTCGTTGACGTTGACCTGGTTGATGCCGGGCAACTGGATTTCCGCCGGATCTTCTGCCGTCGAGATATTGACGTCAGGCTTGTTGAGGATGTTCAGGCAGGTGTAGAGCGACACCGTCTTGCCGGAACCGGTCGGGCCGGTCACCAGCACCATCCCATAGGGGCGCTGCACGGCGTTCATCAGCAGATCTTTCTGCCACGGCTCGTAACCCAGTGCCTCGATCCCCAGTTGCGCACTGGTGGGATCGAGAATACGCATGACAATCTTTTCGCCATACAGCGTCGGCAGGGTGCTGACCCGGAAATCGATGGCGCGGTTTTTCGACAGCACCATCTTCATGCGGCCGTCCTGCGGCACGCGTTTTTCCGAGATGTCCAGCCGCGACAACACCTTGATGCGCGAAGAGACCTTGTCCTTGATCGCCATCGGCGGCTGCGCCACTTCGGACAGAACGCCGTCTCGCCGATAGCGGATACGGTAAAACTTTTCGTAAGGCTCGAAATGGATGTCGGAAGCACCCTGGTTGATGGCGTCGAGCATGATCTTCTGCAGATAGCGCACCACCGGCGCATCGTCGATCTCGATACTGCCTGTGTCCTGCTGCGCGGCGGCGGCACTTTCCTCGTCCGCAAAATCCAGGTTGAGATCTTCTGCATTCAACACGGCCATCGTGTTGTCGTCTGCCTCGGCCGCTTTCTGGATCATTTTGCCGAGCTTGTCGTCTTCCACCACGACCGGCTCCACCGCCTGGCCGGTCTGGAACTTCACCTCGTCCAGCGCTTGCAGGTGGGTGGGATCGGAGGTCGCCACATACAGTTTGTTGCCACGCTGATACAAGGCAAGCACGCGCCTTTTTTGCACCAGCTTGGAATCGAGCAGCCCCTTCGGCAGGCTCTCGGCATCCATGGCGTTCAGGTCCAGGAAGGGGAAACCGAACGAAACCGCTGCAAACTCGGCGACCTGATCCGCCTTGAAGCGCTTTCCCTTGATGAGTTCCGTGACGAACGATTCACCCGACTGGCTGGCGCGAGTCCACACGCCTTCGGCGTCGCCCTCGGACAGCCAGCCATGGTTGACCATGGCACGCGCCAGTCCGGTTAAATTGTTGGTGTTTGTCACAGCAGCCATAGTTCGGTTCCTGACAAGTCCAGCTGAAAATTATCGTCTGCACGGCACACGGCAGGTAGACGATCAAAGGCCTTAACGGCGATTCTTCGACTAAATTGAGGGGGGGTCGGATGCGGCCTCATGCGGGGCGGGGAGATAGATGCGCGCCATCTTCACTGCGCGATCCTGCGTCTGCACGATTTCCACCGGCACAGCGCCCAGCTTGAGGCTCACCCCGACTTCTGGGATGTCCTCGAACTGCTCCAGCAGCAGGCCGTTCAGCGTCTTCGGGCCATCCAGCGGCAGCGACAGTCCAAGTTTGCGATTAAGGTGGCGCAGCAGCACGCTGCCCTCGGCCAGCCAACTGCCGTCTTCCTCGCGCCGGAGGTAGCCCGTATCCGACGGCGCCTGAGTGGTGAACTCACCCACCATTTCTTCCAGCAGGTCTTCCAGCGTCACCAGGCCCTGCAGTTCGCCGTATTCGTCGACCACCAGCGCCAGGCGCCGCCGGCTGCTCTGGAAGTTGCGCAACTGGGTGAACAAGGGGGTTCCCGCCGGAACGAAATAGGGCTCCTCGAGATTTTCCTTCAACTGTTCCGGATCGAGTTCCTCGCCGGCCAGCGCATGCAATACCCGGCGCACATGCAAAATACCTAGCAGGTTGTCGGACGATCCTGCATGCACCACCAGCCGGGTGTGGTGGCTGGTTGAGATCTGCTGGCGCAAGCGCTCGGGGTCGTCCTCGATATCGATCGCCTCGATCTGGCTGCGCGGCGTCATCACGTCGTCGACGGTGATGTCCTCCAGTTCCAGCAGATTGACCAGAATGCGCTGGTGCTCGCGCGGCAGCACCCCTGCCGATTCCAGAACGATGGTTCGCAACTCTTCCAGCCCGAGACGGTTGCCAAGCCCAGGTTCGGGCGGCTTGATCCCCAGCAACCGCAGGATGCCCTGCACGAACAGGTTGACGAACCAGACCACCGGGTACGTCAGTTTGAGGAGCGGTGTCAGCACATACGCGGCAGGATAGGCGATGCGCTCGGGATAGGACGCGCCGAGCACCTTGGGGGTGACTTCGCTGAACACCAGGATCAGAAAGGTCAGCAACAGGGTCGCCAGCGACAGCGCGACGTCCGAGTCTCCGAACAGGCGAATCGAAATGATGGTCGCCAGCGTCGCCGCCGCGATATTGACCAGGTTGTTGCCGAGCAGAATCACGCCCAGCAGTTTGTCGGTCCGGTTCAGCAGCGCCAGGGTCAGGATCGCCCCGCGGTGCCCCGTTTCTGCGGAATGGCGCAGCCGGTAACGGTTGATCGCCATCATGGCGGTTTCGGACGCTGAAAAGCAGGCCGACAAGAACAACAAGCCTGCAAGCAGGCCGAACAGGGTATTGATAGACAGGTTTTCCAAAGACGAATCCTGAGGTAAGGCGGGTCAACGGTGCCGGCAGGCAGACACGTCAGCGGCCAAGCAGCACTTCCAGCACGAACTGGGTACCCAGATAGGCCAGCAGCAGCAGCGTGAAGCCGGTGATCGTCCAGTAAAGCGCCATGCGACCGCGCCAGCCGCGCAAATGCCGCCCCACCAGCAGGCCACCGAACACCAGCCAGGACAGGATCGCAAACACGATCTTGTGGGAAAACTGCAGCGGCGTGCCGAAGAGTTCCTCGGAAAAGAACACCCCGCTGAACACGGCCAGGGTCAGCAGGGCAAAGCCGAGACCAATGGTCTGGAACAACATGGCCTCAAGGGTCAGCAGGGGCGGCGCGCCGTCCCGCAGTTGCGCGCCGCGGTGAAGCTGCTTTTCCAGCATGGTCATCAGCACCGCGTGCAGGGCTGCCACCGCCAGCAGGCCATAGGCGAGAAATGACACCACCAGATGCGTGCGCAGTGCCAGCGCCTGCGAGTTGGGGATGGCATGGGTGGCGGTGAAAAAAGCCATGACCAGCACGGATACCGCGGCCAGACCGCTCACCCAGGACTGCAGGCGCAGCAGCGGCGCGCGGTGGCTGGCCAGCCAGTAGGTCAGCGCGGTCAACCACAAAATCGTCGACAGGGAATTGCCGAATCCGAGCCGGATGTCGCCCTGCCCCAGCACCGACTGATAAATCAGCGCGCCGTGCGCCAGCAGGGCCAGTGGCAGCAACCAGCGCACCGATGCGTCGGGCGACGTGCGTTGCAGGCGCCAGGCCACCCAGCCATACAGGGCGCTCACACATAAAGTAACCAGCAATAGCGGAGACATTCGTTAAAATGCAAATCTGAATTCAGCGAGCCTCATTATCCATGCCGCTCACAGCAGCAACAAGGAAGCCATGTTAGAAAATCTCAGCGGACGCCTCGCCGGCGTCGTCAAAAACCTGCGTGGACAAGCGCGCATCACCGAAGCCAACGTGCAGGACACATTGCGTCAGGTGCGTCTGGCCCTGCTGGAAGCTGACGTCGCGCTGCCGGTGGTGAAGGACTTCATCGAAGCGGTCAAGACCCGTGCGCTGGGTCAGGAAGTGCTCACCAGCCTGTCTCCGGGCCAGGCGCTGATCGGGATTGTCCACGAAGAGCTCACCCGGCTGATGGGCGGCGAAAACGCCGAACTCAATCTCGCCGCCACCCCACCCGCTGTCATTCTGATGGCCGGCCTGCAGGGCTCCGGCAAAACGACCACCAGCGGCAAGCTCGCGCTACTGCTGAAGAACCGCAAGAAAAAGGTTCTGCTCGCCTCCGCTGACGTATACCGCCCCGCCGCCATCGACCAGTTGCGGCAGCTCGCCACCCAACTCGATGTCAGCTTTTTCGAGGCGGGTGACGAACGCGACCCGCTGAACATCGCACGGGCCGCGCAGGACCACGCGCGCAAGCAGTTCTATGACGTGCTGATCGTCGACACCGCCGGCCGCCTGGCGATCGACGAGGCGATGATGAACGAGATCAAGGCGCTGCATGCCGCGGTCCAGCCCATCGAAACGCTGTTCGTGGTCGACGCCATGCAGGGCCAGGATGCGATCAACGTCGCCAAAGCCTTCAACGAGGCGCTGCCATTGACCGGCATCGTGCTGACCAAGCTCGACGGTGACGCCCGCGGCGGCGCCGCGCTGTCGGTGCGCCATATCACCGGCAAGCCGCTCAAGTTCATCGGCGTCGGCGAAAAGCCCACCGGGCTGGAAGCCTTCCACCCCGAACGCATGGCGCAGCGCATCCTCGGCATGGGCGACGTCCTATCGCTGATCGAACAGGCACAAGGCTCGGTCGACATGGCCGAAGCCAAGAAACTGGCCGACAAGGTCAAGAAAGGCAAGGATTTCGACCTGGAGGACTTCAAGTCGCAAATCCAGCAGATGCGGAAAATGGGTGGACTGTCTGCCTTGATGGACAAGCTGCCGGGCGCCGGCCAGATGCCGATGCCGGCGGGTGCCGACGACAAGGCCGTCAACCGCCTGGAGGGCATCATCAACAGCATGACCCCGCTGGAGCGGCGCAAGCCCGAAATCATCAAGGCCTCACGAAAGCGCCGCATCGCCGCGGGCGCGGGGGCGCAGGTGCAGGAAATCAACAAGCTGCTGAAACAGTTCGAGCAGGCTCAAAAGATGATGAAAATGATGGGCAAGGGCGGGCTGTCCAAGATGATGCGCGGCATGAAAGGCATGATGCCGGGGATGCGCTGATCCGGGTTACTGGCAAACCGGGCTTTTTTGGGTATAATTCGCGGTTTTCTCCGTTTACCCGGTGGGTTAAATCATGGTCGTTATTCGTCTTTCGCGCGGTGGCGCAAAAAACCGTCCCTTCTACAACGTGGTGGTGGCCGATTCGCGCTGCCGCCGTGATGGCCGCTTCATCGAGCGCGTCGGTTTCTACAATCCGGTGGCCCCCGAAGGCGCCGAAGCCGTGCGCCTGGATCAGGATCGCATCGGCTACTGGGTGAGCAACGGCGCGCAGATGTCCGACACCGTCGCCCGTCTGGTCAAGCAGAACAAGCCCGCCGCCGCTGCCGTGTGAGTCAGCCTAGCGACTGGCTCGTGATGGGGCGCATCGCCGCCCCGTTCGGCGTCAAGGGCTGGGTCAAGGTCCAGACCTTCAGTGAAGATCCGGCCACGCTGATGGACTTCGAATCCTGGCGCGTTGGCCGGGGCGAGCAGCAAACGCAGTACACCGTCGAAGCCATCCAGGACCACAGCAACACCCTTGTCGCCAAACTGGTTGGCATCGACGACCGCGACGCGGCGTATGCCCTGCGCGGACAGGAAATATCGGTGGCCAAGCGCGGTCTGCCACCGCCGGAAGAAAACGAGTTTTACTGGTCCGACCTGATTGGCCTGAAGGCCGTCAATCGCGAAGGCGTCGAACTCGGACGGGTGGACAGCCTGCTGGAAACCGGTGCGCAGGATGTGCTGGTGATCAAGGGCAAGCGCGAGCACCTGATTCCGTTTGTCGCGGCTTTCGTCGGCAAGGTTGATGTGGCGGGCGGAACGATCGAGGTGGACTGGGGCGAAGACTACTGATGCGCTTTGATGCGGTCACGCTCTTCCCCGAGATGTTCGATGCCGTGCTGGATTACGGCATCACCCGGCGGGCGCTGGATCGCGGACTGTATCGGTTCAAAACGTGGAATCCGCGTGATTTCACCGACGACCCGCACCGCACGGTGGACGACCGGCCTTTCGGGGGCGGCCCCGGGATGCTGATGCTGGCCGGGCCGCTGGACCGGGCGTTGAATGCGGTTCACGAGGAGTTGGCCAGCGAAAGTTTGACGCCCTGGGTGGTGCATTTTTCCCCCCGCGGCCGCCCGCTGACGCATCAGCGGGTGATGGAATTGAAGGAGAAGCCCGCACTGGCATTGCTGTGCGGGCGCTATGAAGGAATAGACGAGCGGCTGTTGCAGCGCCGCGTGGATGAGGAAATTTCGCTGGGCGACTTTGTGCTGTCCGGCGGCGAACTCCCCGCGCTGGCGCTGATGGATGCGATCATCCGGCAACTGCCGGGTGCCATCAATGATCCGGGGTCGGCGGTGGAGGACTCCTTCGCCACGGGCATGCTCGACTGCCCGCACTACACCCGGCCCGAAGTGTGGCAGGGCATGGCGGTGCCGGAGGTACTGAAAGGCGGCAACCACGCCGCGATCGCCCAGTGGCGATTGCAGCAGAGCCTGACGATCACCGCGGCGCATCGCCCCGATCTGCTGGCGAAACGCAGTTTGTCGAAGCAGGAACAGGAATTTCTCGCGGCGCACCGACCCGGTGCGCCGCAGAACAAAGCGGCAGAGGGCCAGTAGGCCCAAGCCAATGTGAAACGGCGTGATGTCCACCCTTTTGGGGTATACCTCTCCCGCCAGATGCAAGGAAACATCATGAACATCATCGAGCAACTCGAACAGGAAGAAATCGCCCGCCTGGGCAAAACCCTCCCCGACTTCGCCCCCGGCGACACCATCGTCGTCCAGGTGAAAGTGAAGGAAGGCAACCGCGAGCGTCTGCAGGCCTACGAAGGCGTCGTCATCGCCAAGCGCAACCGCGGCCTCAACTCCGCCTTCACCGTGCGCAAGATCTCGGCCGGCGAAGGCGTCGAGCGGACCTTCCAAACCTACTCGCCGCTGGTCGCCAGCGTCGAAGTCAAGCGCCGCGGCGATGTCCGCCGCGCCAAGCTGTACTACCTGCGCGAGCGCTCCGGCAAGTCCGCACGCATCAAGGAAAAGCTGCCCGCCCGCAAGGCCAAAGCAGCGGCTGCCGAATAAGCCGCCTTCCTGCCGCAATGCAAAACGCCCGCTTCATGCGGGCGTTTTTGTTTTCGGTGGGCGCTAAAATGCCCGCATGACGATCTACGATGCCATTCTGGATGCGCCGCCCTGCCGCCTCGGCGCGGTATTCACCGGCGACGTGCTGACCCGGCTGGACTTCCTGCCGGCGGACACGCCCGTGTCGTCCCAACTGGACGGGCGGGCACGCCAGCTGGCGCGCGAACTCGAGGCCTATTGGCACAATCCCGACCACCCGTTCGATCTCCCCTTCGTGCCCCAGGGAACGCCGTTCCAGTTGCGGGTCTGGCAGGCATTGCGGGCGATCCCGACCGGGCAGCCGATCACCTATGGCACGCTGGCCAAACAGCTCGGTACGGCGGCGCGCGCAGTGGGCCAGGCGTGCGGATCAAACCCCCTGCCCATCCTCATCCCCTGCCATCGAGTCGTTGCGGCGAACGGGCTGGGCGGCTTCATGCACGCGTCCAGCGGCGCGCCGCTGGACGTGAAAACCTGGCTGCTGGCGCATGAACGACGCGCTGATTGACCGGTTCTGCGATCACCTGTGGCTGGAAGACGGGCTGGCGGACCTGACGCTGGCGGCGTACCGGCGTGACCTCAAGACCTTCGGCGCCTGGCTGGAAAAGGAACGCGAGCACGGCCTGGACGCGACCGTGGCGGGCGACATCGAGGCCTACCTGGCGTGGCGCTTCACCCACCGCGCACAACCGCGCAGCGCGGCGCGCTACACCTCGGCGCTGAAGCGCTTCTATCGTTACCTGCTGCGCGAGAACCTCATCGCCACCGACCCCACGCTCAACCTCGACAGTCCCAAGCTGCCGCGCTCGCTACCCAAGACGCTGACCGAGGCCGATGTAGAGCGCCTGCTCGACAGCGCCGACGGCAACACCCCGCTGGGCCTGCGTGACCGCGCGATGCTGGAAACGCTGTATGCGACGGGCCTCAGGGTATCGGAACTGGTGGGACTGAAACTGACGGCAGTGAACCTCAACGACGGCGTGCTGCGCGTCACCGGCAAGGGCAACAAGGACCGACTGGTGCCGCTGGGCGAGGAGGCAGTGCAGTGGCTCAAGCGCTATCTGAAGGATGCGCGACCGCTGCTGATGGAAAAGAACCTTTCCGATGCCGTGTTCGTGACCGCGCGCGGCGACGGCATGACGCGGCAGGCTTTCTGGTATCTGATCAAGCGGCGGGCGCAGGCTGCCGGCATCACCCGCCCGCTGTCACCGCACACGCTGCGCCACGCCTTTGCCACCCACCTGCTGAACCACGGCGCCGACCTGCGGGTGGTGCAGATGCTGCTCGGGCACAGCGACATTTCCACCACGCAGATCTATACCCATGTGGCGCGCGAACGAATGAAGCAGTTGCACGCGCAGCACCATCCACGCGGCTGACTACGGGTAGGGAATCCGCTCCATCAGGTAGCACAGGCAGTCCTGGCGGATCACCCGCTCGTCGCGCGTGAGCATGGCCGGCATCAATCGCCGCCGGAGCGTGATCCTGTTTTCATGGTGATCGAACAGGTGGTCGCCGATGTCCGCGCCACTTTCGTCCAGCGCCTGCAGCCGGGCTGGGCTGCCCTGACGCACCCGCCCCCAGACATCGCCGTGCGCCAGTTCGCGGAAATTGAAATGATCCAGCTCGGATGCGAAATCGATGTCCGCATCGGCCGCATCGAAGCCGAAGCTGACCGCGTCCGGAACCTTGACCGTGGCCACGGTATGGAACAGGTCGATGTCGTGCGGCGCGACCGGATGCTCGGGAAATTCGGACAGGTGCAGGCAGGCTTCCATGAATGCGGCCGCGTGGTCGACACTGCCGGGCGTTCCCGGCTTGCCGCATTCCACGGTCACCGCCGGGCACAACTCGGCGAAAGCGGCCGACTGCACGCCTCGCGGCCGGATAAAGTACACGACAGTGCGTGAAAACAGGGTGGCGAGATGCAGGTAATCCTGCTCCAGACGGTTCACGCAGGCGTAATGCGGATTGAGACCGGTGTTGTTGTGGATGTCGATACTGGCGAATACGCCGCGCGCGCGCATGACGTCGACTACCTGCTGCATCATCGTCAACTCGGCGGCGTGCGCTTCCTCGCTGCCCGGCCACACCCGGTTGTAGTCCGGCTGACCATCGAGCCGGCGCAAGCCTGCACGCGCGGCATCGACGTTGCCGATGAACAGCGACAGCGCGCGCGGCAACTCGGTTGTTGCGTATTTCTTGAGCACCGATTGGGCCGCCTTCCAACCCGTATCCTCGTTGCCGTGCAGCAGCACCGACACGAACAGCGGCGAGATTCGGCGGCCCGGCAGATGAATCAGCGTCGGGCCGGACAGCACCTCGTTCAGCCGCGAAGCAGGCAGATCCAGCAGGCCGGGGGGTAAGGCGTCATATTGCGTCAGCATCACAGGTTCCATTCATGCACCGGCGCGCCGGAACGCTGGTTTTCCAGGTAGTCGTCCATCATGCGATGCACGTCGCCATTGACCTGCGCGAGTCGCTGCAACTGCCATGCCGAGCCGGTCTGGCCGCTGCGCACCCGGGCTTCGACGACGCCCAGGTAGTGCTCGATCTCGGCGTCCGGCAGGCCGAAGTCCTGCAATCCTTGCCGGGCCAGCGGCAGCGCCGCATCGAGAATGAGGCCACGGGCAACGTAGCGCCGGCCATCCAGCCAGGTCAGTTCGGCCTGCAGCCCCTGGCGGGCGGCGGCATAGAAGTTGGCACGCGCAGCAGCGAACGGCAAATCCAATTCAACGGCATGCGGCTGCCGCGCCAGCGCATGCACCAGACCAAAATACAAGGCGGCATTGGCGACCATATCCAGCACGGTCGGGCCGCTGGGCAGCACCCGCTGCTCCAGCCGCACATGCCCCTGCCCGGCCCCGTCGAAACCGATCAGCGGCCGCACCCAGCGCCAGATGGCGCCGTTGTGCAGCCGCAGATGGGGAAAGCGCGACGCCGGTTCGGCCTGCGGCATCGGCAGCAACACCGGATAATGCTCGAGATTTTCTTGGAACAATTCCAGCGGGCTTCGCGCCACGTAGCCCCGGCCGAAGGTCACCCGCCTCACGGTGGGTTCGGCCAGCCCGTTATAGCCGCCCAATTCCACCGACTGTTCGAACAGCGGCACACGGGTTTCCTGCCACAGGCGCTGGCCGAACAAGAGCGGCGAATTGACCGCTGCCGCCAGCAGCGGCGCGCAACTTACCAGGGACGCGTTGTAATAGCGACCCGCCCGGTCAAACGGCACCTGCAGGTGCAACTGGAACGACGTGGTGGCGGCCTCCAGCATGACGTCGGGCCGGCTCAGAAGCAAGTGATCGCAGCCCGCGATGTCGATACGAATGGGCGCACCGTTGCGCTGCTGCAGGACCTGGGCATTGAGCACATCGAATCGGTTCATCGCCGACATGTTGGCGAGGCACAGGTCCTCGTCACGGATGGTCGGCAGGATGCCGATCATCGCCAGCACCGTATCCATATCGTGCGCCACCTGCTGGCAATCCTCCCAGGTAACCAGCAGGGATTCCTCCATCGCCGCCAGCGTGCCCGCACCCATTTCCAGCGGCGGCGCGTTCAGTTCGACGTTGAAACGCGACAGTTCCGGCACCACCAGCGGGTTGTTCAGTGCCTGCAGATAGGAAGCGTTGACCGGGCTGGGCAATCCGGCATGATCGAGCAGCCACGCTTCCAGTTCGAACCCGGCGACGTAGCGCGGATCGCTGAACCCTCCCGCCTTGGCAAACGATCGCAACGCCGCCATTTCATCCGCCAACCGGGCGGAAAACTGCTGCAGATCCGCTTCCGAAAAGTGGGTGCGATTGATCTCCTGCCCCATGGCTGAATCTGCCGTCAGGCCGTTTTGCTCGCCCGTTCGCCCTGGTGATACGTCACATAGACATACACAGGAATGGCGAGATCACCCAGATGCTTTTCGATCAACGGATACACCTCATCCCAACTCATCCCCCCTACGCCCGTCGCCAGACGGGGCATCGCCACGCTGGTCACACCTTCCGCCTCGAGCCATTTGCGCAAGGCCTTCAACGCGTGATTGAGGTTTTCAGCCGACGCGCGGCCCGGCTTGGCGCCGTGCTCATAGGCTGCGTCCTGGGTGAACAACGACACCACGCGCGTCCCTTCTGCCCCTGCCCACGCCCACAGGCCGCCGGCTTTCGGGTGCGTGGTCTGGCAAAAATGCCGGAAATCCTTGTACATCGCCGGCCAGTTCTCGCGCAGAGCATGCGCCAACCCCTGATTGTGCGCGTCATTCGGCGCGACGCCATGCGCGATGGCTTGTGCCTCGGACAACAGAATATCGCCGCTCACTTCATGCAACATGACTACCCTTTCCACTTAGCTCAAACAATAAATCACACCTTCTTATCTTTTTGTAGACCAAGTAATGCTCTGATGCCAAGGGCACAGGCTTATACCCGCGTACTGTGCCGCGCAAGGTAAAACCACTCCTGCCCTGGCAGTGCGTTGGGATTGGGAAAGACAATGTAGCCATCGCTATCTGCCAGTACCGGCGTGCTGTCGTAGCGCGTACCAATGACTTCACCCGCGCACACGCGGTCGAAGCTGGCCCAGTCGCGCGCGAAGGCATCCCCTGCATGAACACGGTCGACGACCTGGTACAGACGCAGCGCCTCGGTGTCGGCTACCGGGGTTGGCGCGGGTGCATCGCACAGCCTCAGATGCGCAAGCGCATTGTGGATCGCACGCCAGGCCACCTCGGGTGCGGCCGGGTCGTCGTGCTGGCCGCATTCGAGGGTGAGCGCGATGCCGCCCTGCGCGCGCATGAATTCAGTCGTGCCCACCCCGTAATGCACGTCGGCCTCGCGCGACGACGCGCCCGCAGCCAGGCGGCGCGCGACACCGGCTGCATAGGTATCAAGCCAGCCATCGACGAAACGGTGCACGCCCAGGCTCAACGCCAGTGTGGTTTCTTCAGCCGAGCGTGCGAACGGTTCCAGCAAGCCCTTGTTGTCTTCCGGCCCGAGCATGACAAAGGGCTGACCCGCCGTGTGGAACGAGTGCAAATCGAGCAGCGCGTCGTGCTGCGCCAGCAGCGGGCACAGCCAGTTGGCGATGCGGTCCTCGAACTCAACCGGTGTCGCGGTGGGAATCAGATTGCGGTTGAGGTTGCGGTCGCCCATGCGCTGGTGGCGCGCATAGGCGAGCGGATTGGTCACCGGAACAAAGGTGACGCAGCCCGCAACAATGCCCAGTTGGCCGGATTCAATCTCGCCAATCACGCGGCGAATCGCCTGGGTACCGCAGGTTTCGTTGCCATGCACTGCACCCAGCACGATGAGACGCGCGCCAGGCGCAAGGCCGGTAAACGACAGCGATTGGAAATGGAGCGTTTCTGGTTTGTTCATACAGACAGCGCCTTGATCAGAAGCGACACGCTCGACACCAGCAGCAGCAACCCGACCAGCCGCGTCATCTGCGCCGGGGCGAGTCCCACGTGTGCCCTCCCGCCCAGGTACAGCGCTCCCAGCACCAGCGGCAACGCCACAGCATAGGCAGTCCACACCTGCATGGTCAGCAGCAGGCCCACTATCAGGAAGCTGACGATGCGCGTCAAGCCTTCGATAAAGAACAGGGCCGACAGCGTCGCGCGCAGCTGACCCTTGTCGCGGATGCGGTGGGTGAGATAGATCACATAGGGCGGTCCGCCCGTGCCGAACAACCCGCCCACGGTACCGCCGGTGAGCGAAGCGGGCACCGCCCACAGGCGCGAAACAGTCTTGTCGCCATGTAGATACAACAGGCTGCGAATCGCAAAAATGAACACGAACAGCGCCAGCACGATCAGCATGGGCGCCTGTGGCAGGTTGACCAGCAGGCTGGTCCCCAGTGCCACACCGACAATGCTGAATGGAATCAGAATGCTGACCTCGTTCCACAGCACATGTTTGAAGTGCACGCCGCCCAGCACCAGCGACGCAGTGAAATCCAGCAGCAGCACCAGCGGCACCACGAACTGCAGCGGCAGAAACAATGCGAGCAAGGGGACCGCGATGAGCCCCGAGCCAAAGCCGGTGATGCCACGGATAAAATACGCCGCCAGCAGAATGGCCGCCGCGGCGGCGATCTCCCCAGGGCTCACGCGCGCGCGCCGCGCTCGATGGTGATGCCGAGTTCCTTGATGCCCGGCACAATGGCGAACTTGGTGACCGAGACCTTCACCCACGGCGCGCCGAATTCGTCGCGCACGATCGCCGCCACATGCTCAGCCACCGACTCGACCAGGGTGATCGGTTGCGGGGCGTTGTGCAGGTAGTCTTTGACTCGCATGGCCACCGCGCCGTAGTCGATGGTGTCGGCCACATCGTCGGTGCCGCCGGCCTTGCTGTCGGGCAGGCCGATTTCGAGATCGAGCCGCACCGGCTGCGGCACTTTGCGTTCCCACTCGTATATGCCGATAATCAGTTCGAGACGAAAGTCCCGCAAAAATAAAATGTCCATCGTTTCAATTATCCACGGCACGGCCCGAAGGGCTTGACCCAAACCCGCCATTTTACTGACTTGTTCATGACCACGCTGCTGTTTGTTGCTGTTGCCTACCTGATCGGTTCCTTGTCATTTGCCGTGATCGTCAGCCGCGCCATGCGCCTGCCTGACCCGCGCAGTTTCGGGTCGGGCAATCCCGGGGCCACCAACGTGCTGCGCACCGGGCGCAAAATGGCCGCCGTTCTGACGCTGCTCGGCGATGCGATGAAGGGCTGGGTGGCGGTGGTGCTGGCGCGCGCACTGGCGCCGCAGTTCGGCCTCGACGAGGGCATCGTGCTGCTGTGCGCGCTGGCGGTATTCATCGGCCACCTGTTCCCGGTGTTCTTCCGCTTCCAGGGCGGCAAAGGGGTGGCCACTGCGCTCGGCGTACTGGTCGGCCTCAACCCCTGGCTGGGACTGGCATGCCTCGCCACCTGGCTGTCGATGGCGGGCGTGTTCCGCATCTCCTCGCTCGCTGCGCTGACCACCGCCGTGCTCGCCCCGGTCTACGCAGGACTGCTGATGGGCTGGGGCAACACGGCGATTGCCGTGCTGGTGATCACGCTGCTGCTGGTCTATCGTCACAAGAGCAACCTCGTCAAACTGGTATCCGGCCAGGAAGCCCGGATCGGCGCCCGCAAATAAGTCCAGTTCCCCCAACATGGCCCTGTTCGACAAAACCATCAGCCACGCAAAAGACAGCCTCGCCGAGGTCTCGCGCGAGGCGATCGACCATGCCGGCGAACGTCTGGCCGATGTGGTGAAAGTCGGCGTGTCGCAGGCCGGCACCGAACTGAAGGACGTCATCTGGCAGGCCAGCCAGGAAATCGACGCCAAACTCGACAAAATTTCAGACGAGCTCCACGAACAACGCCAGTTCACCAAGGACGACGTGCGCGAGCTGGTGGATTACGCCGGGGAAAAACTCGGCACGTTGATGGACCAGCGCATTGTCCACGCCAAAGCGGAATTCTCGTCGTTGGTGCAGGAAAAGGTCGAATACTTCAAGCGCGAGATCGACAGTTTTTTTATCGAGCGCCAACGCGATCTGGCACGTGAACGGCGGCGTCTGTTCATCAACGTCGCCATCGCCGTGCTGGCCTCGCTGTCGCTGGGCTTCGTCTCCTGGCTGTACCACCAGTATCTCGGCGGCGGCCTCGACGTGTTCGCCATCTTCCGCATCGTGTTTGCCTCGCTGATGGGCGGCTATGCGGCCTATCTCGCCGTCAAGCTGCTGCGGCGTTGGCTGTCAATGTCGGAACACAAGAAGGACACGCTGTTCCTGGTAAGCCGCTATTGGGGCGTGCTGCGCCCGGAAAGTATTTTCGGCACCGTGCTTCTGGTGTGCCTGATGGCGGTGTTGGTCGGTTTCTTGCTGTTTCCCGACCAGATCGCGCAGCTAACCGGCAGCGAAAAATGGCTCAAGGCGCTACGCGAAGCCTACCCCATGCTTCGGCAGTGACTCGCCACCCTTTTTTACACAGCCTCGAGCGTCGCCAGTTCCCAGCGCGGCTTCACCGCAAACGTCAGATCCGGATGCGCCGGTGCGGCTTTTGACAGCGACGCCAGCCGCTGCGCCCCGGCGTAGGCGATCATCGCGCCGTTGTCGGTGCAGAACTCCATCCGCGGGTAGAACACGTCGATGCCGCGCGTGGCTGCTTCGCGCGTGAGCCGCTCGCGCAAGTGCGTGTTGGCACCCACGCCGCCGGCAACCACCAGTCGGCTAGCGCTGCTGTGCTTGCAGGCGGCCAGGCTCTTGCTCACCAGCACCTCCACCGCCGCAGCCTGGAACGCGGCCGCGATGTCGCCCGCCCGTTCCAACCCCTGCTTGCGCACCAGCGTCAGTACTGCGGTCTTCAGGCCGGAAAAGCTGAAATCGAAATCGCCCGAATTGAGCATCGGCCGCGGCAAAGTAAAGTGGCTGGCATCGCCTGTTGCCGCCAGCCTCGACAGCGCCGGACCGCCCGGATAGCCGAGCCCCAGCAGCTGGGCGGTCTTGTCAAAGGCCTCGCCCGCGGCGTCGTCCAGCGTCTCGCCCAAGAGGGTATAGCGCCCGACGCCCGACACCAGCATCAATTGCGTGTGCCCACCCGACACTAGCAGGGCGACAAACGGAAATGCCGGCGGCGTGTCGGAGATCAGCGGCGAAAGCATATGGCCTTCCAGATGGTGCACGCCGACCGCCGGGATATTCAGCGCAAACGCCAATGCGCGCGCCATCCCCGCCCCCACCAGCAGCGCGCCGGCGAGCCCCGGCCCCTGCGTATAGGCAATGCCATCGATATCTGAAAGTGTGCGGCCACTGTCGCTCAAAACCTGGCGGGTCAAGGGAAGTACCCGCCGGACATGGTCGCGCGACGCCAGTTCCGGCACCACCCCGCCGTAGTCGTTATGCATCGCAATCTGTGAGTACAGCGCATGCGCCAAGAGGCCGTACGCGCTGTCATACAGCGCGACACCGGTTTCATCGCAGGAAGATTCGACGCCAAGCACCAACATGAGGGATTTACGGGGGGCTGGAAAAAAGCGTGAGGGCTTGCTATTATTCTCGTTTTTCCAATTTCCAGGAAGCGCACTTCACATGCCTCACGTCAAAGTCAAAGAAAACGAGCCGTTCGATGTCGCCCTGCGCCGCTTCAAGCGCTCCATCGAAAAAGTGGGTCTATTGACCGAACTGCGCGCTCGCGAGTTCTATGAGAAGCCCACCGCCGAGCGCAAGCGCAAGCTCGCCGCCGCGGTCAAGCGCCAGAGCAAGCGCCTGCGCGGCCAGCAACTCCCCCCCAAGATGTATTGATTCTGCCGTTCGGCAGAATCAATACACCCGCCCGGCATGTCGCTTAAGCTCCGCATCACGGACGACATGAAGGCGGCGATGCGCGCCAAGGAAACGGCGCGCCTCGGTACGATTCGCCTGCTCCTGGCTGCGATCAAGCAGAGGGAAGTCGACGAACGCATCGAGCTTGACGACGCTGCAGTCGGCAGCATCGTCGAAAAACTCATCAAGCAGCGCAAGGATTCGATCAGCCAGTTCCAGGCTGCCGGCCGGGACGACCTGGTGGCGGCGGAACAGGCTGAACTCGTGGTCCTTCAGGCCTACCTGCCCGAGCAGCTTTCCACCGCCGAGATCGAGGCTGCGGTCGCTGCGGCCATTGCCGAATCGGGTGCCGCCTCCGCCCGCGACATGGGCAAGGTCATGGGCCTGCTGAAACCCCGCCTCGCCGGCCGTGCCGACATGGGGCAGGTCTCCGCACTGATTAAAGCCCGCCTGGCGGGTTGATTCGCTCCTACCGCCCGGCAGCCCTGCCCGGGTCTATCATGCAGCCATCATGATCCCGCGCGACTTCATCGACACCCTGCTCGCCCGCGTCGACATCGTCGACGTCATCGACCGCCGTGTGCCGCTGAAAAAAGCCGGCCAGAATTACCAGGCCTGCTGCCCCTTCCACAGCGAAAAAACCCCCTCCTTCACAGTCAGTCCGACCAAGCAGTTCTATCACTGCTTCGGCTGCGGCGCGCACGGCACGGCGCTCGGCTTCCTCATGGAATACGAGCACATGAGTTTCCCCGACGCGGTCGGGGCGCTGGCGCAGGATGTCGGCCTGCCGGTGCCTGAATCGGGCGAGCCCGACCGCCCCAAGCCGCCGCCCGCACTGTGGGATGCGCTGGAGCAGGCCGCGCAATTCTATAAAAAGCAGTTGAAGCAGACGCCGCGCGCCATCAATTATTTGAAAAAACGGGGCCTGACCGGGGCCATCGCCGCCCGCTATGGCATCGGCTACGCCCCCGATGGTTCGCCGCTGAAGCAGGTCTTTTCCGACTACACGGCAGACGCCCTGGCCGCCTCGGGGCTGGTCATCGACAACGAAGGTCGACGATACGACCGTTTTCGCGACCGTATCATGTTTCCCATCCGCAACATCAAGGGCCAGATTGTCGGCTTTGGCGGCCGGATACTCGACCAGGGCGAACCCAAATACCTCAATTCGCCGGAAACCCCGCTGTTCCACAAAGGCTCGGAGCTATACGGCCTGTTCGAGGCGCGCGCCGCGATCAAGGCGGCCGGCCGTGCGATAGTGGTCGAGGGCTACATGGACGTTGTCGCGCTGGCGCAGCACGGGGTCGAATTTGCGGTGGCCGCGCTGGGCACCGCCACCACGCCGATCCATGCGCGCACTTTGCTGCGCCACACCGACCGCCTGATTTTCGCCTTCGACGGCGACAACGCCGGGCGCAAGGCCGCCTGGCGCGCGCTGGAAAACTCGCTGGAAGCGCTGCAGGACGGCAAGGAAGTGCGTTTCCTGTTTCTGCCCGAAGGCGAAGATCCCGACAGTTACATCCGCACGCACGGCCAGGCCGCTTTCCTGCAACTGCTGGACACCGACACGGTGCCACTCTCCGCATTTCTGGTGCGCGAACTGGCCCGCAATCGCAAGCTCGACAGCCAGGAAGGCCGTGCCGCGCTGATCAAGGACGCCAAGCCGTTGGTCGATAAAATTGCCGCGCCGCTGCTGGCCAGCCTGATTCGACGGCAAATCGCCGATCTGGCGCACTTGCAGGCCGACGAACTCGGCCTCGTTGGCGCGAAGCCCAGCAGCGCCATCCGCCGCGCCGCGCCGCGCCCGCAACGCCGCCCGGCGCCCTCGCGGGTGCGCAGCCTGGCGCGCACGCTGCTGATGAACCCGCAGCGTGTCGCCGAAGTCGACCCCTGCTGGCTCGACGTCAACGATCCCCTGAGCAGCCGCATGGGCGAACTGATGACCTGGCTGCGCGAGGTGGGCCCGCTCAAGCCGCAGACGCTCATCGAGGCCGCCAAAGGGAATGCGCTGGAACCCCTAGTTGATGAACTGATGACGGATTTGCTCGACAAAGATGATAGCTGGGACTGGAACGCGGAATTCGATGGCGCCGTCAAACAACTGCGCGACGACTGGCAGCGACGACGCTGGCAGGAACTGGCCGCACGGCCGCTGGACAGTTTGAGCGCCGGAGAACGCCAGGAATTGACTGAACTGGCACGGTCCTAGCTTGTCATAAACGTCGAGACAAAGCACTCAATTACGGTATAATTGCCGGTTTTTGAACGATTTTTTCTGCTCGCGCGCATTGTCGCGAGGCGGAACCTGAGCGGAGACAAGCCTGTGGCTGTACGTGGAAGAAAACCGGGTGGCGGCGCCAAAAAAGCTGAAGCGCTGATCCCTCTGAAAGAGTTGACGCCGGTCGAAGCCGAGGCGCGCCGCACCCAGCTGAAGAATCTGATCATCCTGGGCAAGGAGCGGGGCTTCCTGACCTATGCCGAAATCAACGACCACCTGCCCGACGAGGTGCTGGACGCCGACCAGATCGAAGGCGTGATCAGCATGATCAACGACATGGGCATCCAGGTCTATGACGAGGCGCCGGATGCCGAAACCCTGTTGATGCAGGACGCCACCCCCGCCGTCGCCGACGAGGATGTGGTGGCCGAAGCTGAACAGGCGTTGACCACGGTCGACTCCGAATTCGGCCGCACCACCGACCCGGTGCGCATGTACATGCGCGAAATGGGTTCGGTTGACCTGCTCACCCGCGAGGGCGAGATCGAGATTGCCAAGCGTATTGAGGAAGGGTTGCGCCACATGGTGCAGGCCATTTCGTCATGCCCGCTGACTATTCAGCAGATTCTGGACATGGCGGCACAGGTCGCGAAGGACGAACTGCGCATCGACGAGTTGATCGACGGCTTTGTCGAGATCGAAGCCGAACCCGCGGCCGCCGAGGAAGAGACGGAAACCGAAGACGAAGACACCGACGAGGAGGACGATGATGAGGAAGCGAGCGCGAAGCTGGCTGCCGCCAACCTCGCCCAGCTCAAAACCGATGCGCTGACGCAATTCGATTTCATCCGCAAGGCCTACAAGAAGGCGCAAACCGCTCAGGTCAAGTATGGCCTCGGTAGCCCGCAGCACATGAAGGCCCAGAACGAGGTCACCGAACTCTTGATGGCGTTCCGCTTCTCGGTGCGCCAGGTCGACCGCCTGTGCGAACAGATCCGCAATGCGGTGGAGGAGGTGCGCTCGCACGAACGCAAGATCATGGACTTCTGCGTCGTCCGTTCGGGCATGCCGCGTCCGCACTTCATCAAGACATTCCCGGGCAATGAAACCAACCTGGCCTGGGTGGACAAGGAAATCGCCGCCAAGAAGGCCTACTGCTCGACGCTCGCCAAGGTGCAGTACGAAGTCAAGGCCCACCAGGAAGCGCTGATCGCGATGCAGGATCGCGTTGGCCTGCCGATCAAGAATCTGAAGGACATCAACAAGCAGATGTCCACCGGCGAAGCCAAGGCACGCCGCGCCAAGCGCGAAATGATCGAGGCCAACCTGCGCCTGGTGATCTCGATCGCCAAGAAGTACACCAACCGCGGCCTGCAGTTCCTCGACCTGATCCAGGAAGGCAACATCGGCCTGATGAAGGCGGTGGACAAATTCGAATACCGCCGCGGCTACAAGTTCTCGACCTACGCCACCTGGTGGATCCGCCAGGCGATCACGCGCTCGATCGCTGACCAGGCGCGCACCATCCGCATCCCGGTGCACATGATCGAGACCATCAACAAGATGAACCGCATCAGCCGCCAGATCCTGCAGGAAACCGGCATCGAGCCCGATCCGGCGACGCTGGCGCTGAAGATGGAAATGCCGGAAGACAAGATCCGCAAGATCATGAAGATCGCCAAGGAGCCGATCTCGATGGAAACGCCGATCGGCGACGACGAGGATTCCCATCTGGGCGACTTCATCGAGGATTCCAGCACGCTGTCGCCCGACGATTCCGCGATCTACGCCAACCTGCGCGACGCCACCCGCGAAGTGCTGGACAGCCTGACCTCACGCGAAGCCAAGGTGCTGCGAATGCGCTTCGGTATCGAAATGAACACCGACCACACGCTGGAGGAAGTCGGCAAGCAGTTCGACGTCACCCGCGAGCGGATTCGCCAGATCGAGGCCAAGGCCCTGCGCAAACTGCGCCACCCGACCCGTTCCGAGCGGCTGAAAAGCTTCGTTGGCAGCGGCGAATCGTGAGCACCCTGCCCCGCTACCGCGGGGCAGTTCCGTTTTCGGGTCTGTAGCTCAGTTGGTTAGAGCAGGGGACTCATAATCCCTTGGTCCACGGTTCAAGTCCGTGCAGACCCACCAATTAGCCAAACATCGCCGATAATCATCACCTCATAAAAACAAGGGGGAGAATCTGATGGAAGGGGAAGCCAGAAAACCCGGCGAGCGCCGTTTGCAAATCCTGCAAACACTGGCCGCGATGCTGCAGGAACCGCAAGCCGAAAAAATCACCACGGCGGCCTTGGCGGCGCGCGTGGGTGTGTCGGAGGCCGCTCTGTACCGCCACTTTTCCAGCAAGGCCCAGATGTATGAGGGCCTGATCGAATTCATCGAGCAGACCCTGTTCGGGCTGATCGCCCGCATCACTGCAGACACCCCTTCTCCGGCCGCCCAGGTCGAGGCCATCCTCAACATGCTGCTGAATTTTGCGGCGAAGAATCCGGGGATGACGCGGGTCCTGATCGGCGATGCGCTGGTGCATGAAAACGAACGCCTGCAAAAGCGCATCAACCAGCTGCACGATCGCATCGAGGCGCAGTTGCGGCAATGCCTGCGCCTGGGTGGCGACAAGCAGACCGAACTCAGCGGCCCCTTGGCCAACCTGCTGCAATGCGTGGTGGTGGGCCGCTGGCACCAGTTCGCCAAGAGCGGCTTTACCCGCGCGCCGGGCGGCGACGTCGACCTGTTGCTGTCACGCCTGCTGGACGTTCACCCGGCCTGAATGCCCGCGCCCGCACACTGGACAGGCGGGATCACGCGGTACCCTCATACTGCGAGCCTCGGCTTGCAGGCCATCCCACAGCAGCAACCGGCCGATCAGCGACTCGCCCGCGCCGGTTAGATATTTCAGCGCTTCCAGCGCCTGCATGGCTCCGATGACGCCGACCAGCGGAGAAATCACGCCGGCCTCGGCGCAACGCACTTCGGGTTCATCCGCTTGGTCGGGAAACAGGCAGTGGTAGCAAGGGCTGGAGGCGTGGCGGGAATCAAAGACGGCCAGTTGTCCTGAAAAGCCAATCGCCGCGCCCGATACCAGCGGTTTCCCCAGCAAGACGCAGGCCCGATTGACCGCGTGCCGGGTCGCGAAGTTGTCCGATGCATCGACCACAAGATCAACCGCGGCAACCGCCTCGTGCAAGGCTGCACCGGACAGCGCCTGACCGATAGGCTGCACGTCGATTTCGGGGTTGATGGCGCGCACGCTGCGCGCAAGTGATTCTGCCTTGTTGTCGCCGATCGCGGCTGTCGCATGGCCGATCTGGCGCTGCAGGTTGCTGAGGTCGACCGTGTCTCCGTCCGCCACCAGTAGCCGCCCGATGCCCGACGCCCCCAGATACAAGGCCACCGGGCACCCCAGCCCGCCGGCCCCGACGACCAGCACCGAGGCTTCGCAGATGCGCGCCTGCCCCGCCACGCCGATTTGTGGCAGCAGAATGTGCCGGCTGTAGCGCAGCAGCAGATCGTCGGTCAGTTCCATGGGGGAGCGGCGCGGGCTATTTGTAGCCGCGCCATTCTTCCGGCGTGTCGTCTCGATCGCCGTGCAAATGGCGCTCGTAGACCTTCATGAATGCCTGCTGGGATTTGATGTCCGGCTCGTTGGCCGCGACATTGCTGCGCTGCACGCTCTCGCAAAAATAGGCCAGCGCGCGCTTGAGTTTGCTCATGAGGCTGTTGTCAAGATGAAAGCCCTGGCTTGCCAGCGCCGTTTCGAGACCTTCAAGGGTGTATTCACAAATGTGGTAACGCACCACCAAGGTGGTGCCGCCCGGGCCCTCCATCACCACCAACCCGTCCAGTCCTTCGAGCAAAATCCGCGCACGCTCTGCCTGGCCCACCGGCAAGGCATGGAAAACGATTTCGCGGTCCTTTTCGAGGTCACATGGGCGCATGACACACCAGTCAAACAAAGTTTGTCTCAGTATAGCGCGCCGCCCCGGGCTGTGGCGGAAGCGTAGCCGCCACAGCCCATTCGATCAATGGCCCTGAAAAATCTGCAGGCCCTTCAGCAGGTTCAAGGCCTGGTTGACCTGGAAATCGTTCTTCGACACGACTTCACCCGGTTCCAGCGTGACCGGCTTTTTGCCATTTGCGGGTTGTTCCGAAGGCTGCGCCTTGATGCTGTCGACCGGCTTTTTCACTTGCGTGGGCTCTGCATCCGCCGGATTAATCAGGTGCTTGTCGAGATCCGCCTCTCGGATACGCATGCCATCTTCCTCCCCCGTCATCGTGGGGTCTTCCACCACGATATCGGGGTCGATGCCCTTGGCCTGGATGGAGCGTCCGTTCGGCGTGTAGTAGCGTGCCGTGGTCAGTTTGATCGCCGTCCCGTTTCCAATTGGCAGAATGGTCTGCACCGATCCCTTGCCGAAGGTGCGGGTACCCATGACGACCGCGCGCTTGTGATCCTGCAGCGCACCCGCCACGATTTCAGAAGCCGAGGCGGAGCCGCTGTTGACCAGGACCACCATCGGCACGCTCTTCACGCCTTCAGGCAGGTTCTTCAGGTAATCGACCTGCATCGGGCGCAAATAATGCTCACGGCTGGCGTTCAAACGCATCTTGGCGTCCTCGGTGCGGCCTTCCGTGTACACCACCAGGCTGTCGGGCTTGACGAAGGCGGCCGTCACCGCAACCGCGCCATTGAGCAGACCGCCCGGATCATTGCGCAGGTCAAGAATCAGGCCCTTGAGCGGCGCCTTGTTTTCTTTGTAAAGCTTGTTCAGGGCCTCGACCAGCAGTTCGCCGGTGTGCTCCTGGAACTGCGTTACCCGCACATAGCCGTAGCCGGAATCGAGCATCGTCGATTTGACGCTGCGGATCTTGATGACTGCACGGGTCAGAGTCAGCACGATGGGCTTGTCGACGCCCTTGCGCATGATGGTGAGCCGGATGGCCGATCCTGGTTTGCCGCGCATCCGCTTCACCGCATCGTTCAGCGTCATGCCCTTCACCGGCGTATCGTCGAGTTTGACAATCAGGTCGCCGGGTTTGACCCCGGCCTTGAAGGCGGGCGTGTCCTCGATCGGCGAAACCACCTTGACGAAGCCGTCTTCCATGCCGACCTCGATGCCGAGGCCACCGAATTCACCCTGTGTGCCCACCTGCAGGTCCTTGAAGGCATCCTGGTCGAGATAGGCTGAATGCGGATCGAGCCCGGTCAGCATGCCGTTGATCGCTTCGGTGATGAGTTTCTTGTCCTCGACCGGTTCGACGTAATCATTCTTGATGCGCGCAAACACATCGGTAAAGGCACGCAATTCCTCGATCGGCAGCGCCGTTTGCGCGTCCTTGTCGGCGATCGCCGACAGGTTGACCGTCAGCGCAGCGCCCGCCAGCAAGCCCGCCAGACCGACCAGAACGAATTTTGCCTTTTGTGTCATTTCACTTCACCCAGAGGAGGGGATTAACAGGGCGGCTTTGATGCCGCATTTCAAAGTACAAACCGGATTCGGGCTGTCCGCCGCTATTGCCAACCGACGCAATTGCGTCGCCGGGCTGGACCCGCTCGCCCACCTGCTTATACAGACTTTCATTATTGCTGTACAGGCTCATATAGCCCTCGCCATGGTCCACAATAATCAGGTTGCCAAAGCCGCGCAGCCATTCGGAAAAGACCACCTGGCCGGCAGCAATCGCCTTCACCGCGGTGCCTTGTGCGGCGCGAATAAACAGGCCTCGCCAGTTCACCCCACCACCTTCTCTCGGAGCACCAAAGCGGTTCATCAGTTCCCCTGCGACCGGCAGCCGCAATGAGCCTTTCAAACGCGAAAAAGGCTGATCGGAACGGAAAGCCACCGGCGTCTCGGTATTGACTGCCAGCGGACGGCGCGGCTGGCCTGCTGCGTTCTGCCCCGCCTGCTGCTTCTTTTGGGCTTGCTGGGCAGCGCGCGCGCGCGCTGCCTCGCGTGCGGCCTGCTGTGCCATCAAGCGATTCAGACGTTCCACCAGTTTCGTCAGGTTCTGCTCGTCGCGCTTCAGGGTGGAAATTTGGCGCTGCTGCTGCTGAATCTGGGCCGACAGTTTTTGCAGCACCCGTTCCCGCTCCAGTTTGTCGGCCTGCAGCTTTTTCTGCTCGGCTTCGTGGGCGGCCTGCAACTGCGCCAGTTCGGTCGATTTTTGCTCGGTCTGCTGCTGCAGTACAGTGAGTTGCTCAAGGTCGGCACGCAGCGACTCGATCATGGCGTGCTGCGCACGCGACAACTGCGCCAGATAGCGAAGGTCGCGCGCAGTCTGGTTAGGATCGCCGCCGTTGAGGATGCGCTTCAACGCATCGCCCTGCCCGCGCTGGTAGGCGCCCCTGAGCGCCCGTGCAAGATGGGCCTGCTGCTCACCGATTCGGACCTCGGTCGCCTCCGACTGCTGGACGAGCGTTTTCAGTTCGCTCTGGGTACGCTGCCGCTCGCCATCAAGTTGACGCAACTGGCGCACCGCCGTGCTGATGGCGCGCTCAGATTGGCGCAGTTCATCGGCGGCCTCCTTGCGGTTGGCCTGGGTATGGCGGAATTCCTGCTGCAGGGTTTGAAGCCGCCGTTTGAGGGCATCAAGTTCGGATTGTTTGCTGGCTGTCTGATCGGCGCTGGCGCACAGCGGCGAGATCAGTGCCAGCAGTACGAGAAATGGTCTGAAGTTCACCCTGACGAGCTTATCCCAACTGCACCGGATTTACTCGAATTGCACCAGGGCTTCACCGGTCATTTCCGGAGGTTGCGGCAAGTCCATCATTTTCAGCAGGGTCGGGCTGATGTCTTCCAGCGCACCGGTATCCGCCAGCGTCGCATGGCTTCGGCCGACATAAATCAGCGGCACCAGATTCATGGTGTGTGCGGTATGCGGCTGGCCGGTTACGGCATCGCGCATCAGTTCCGCATTGCCATGGTCGGCGGTGACCAGCACCTCGCCGCCGCGGGCCTGCTGAGCCTCCACCACCCGCCCAAGGCAGGTGTCGACGGTTTCGATCGCTTTGATGGCCGCCTGCAGGTCGCCGGTGTGCCCGACCATGTCGGGGTTCGCGTAGTTGCAGATGATGACGTCGTATTGTTGGCTGGTGATCGCGGCGACCAGTTTCTCGGTGACCTCGAACGCGCTCATTTCGGGCTTCATGTCGTAGGTCGCGACGTCGGGCGACGGGACCAGCACGCGGTCCTCGCCGGGAAAGGAGACTTCCTCGCCGCCGTTGAAGAAGAAGGTGACGTGCGGATACTTTTCGGTTTCCGCGATGCGCAGCTGGCGCAAACCCAGCTTGGCGACATATTCGCCCAGGCCGTTCTTGATGCGCTCGGGCGGAAACGCCACGGACACGGCAAAATCGTCGCTGTAGCCGGTCAGCGTGCAGTAGGTGGCCAGGCGCGGCGTGACTTCGCGCTCGAATTCGCTGAAGTCGCGCTCAATGAAGGGCCGCGACAGTTGGCGTGCGCGGTCGGAGCGGAAGTTGAGAAAGATCACGGAATCGCCGTCTTCCATCTTCACTGGCTTGCCGTCCGGCGGCAGGATCGCCGTGGCTTTGACGAACTCGTCGGTCTCGCCGCGCGCGTAGGCCGCTTCCAGGCCGGCCTGCGGATTCTCCGCCATGAACTCGGCACGCCCCTGTGTCAACAGGTCGTATGCCGACTTGACACGTTGCCAGCGGCGATCGCGGTCCATCGCGTAGTAGCGGCCGATCATCGATGCGATGTGCCCGACGCCGGTCTGCTCGATTTTTTCGCTCAGGCGGCGCAGGTAGATTTCAGCGCTTTTCGGCGGCGTGTCGCGACCATCCAGAAACACATGCAGGCACACCTTGCTGAGCCCTTCGCGCACCGCCAGATCGAGCAGCGCGTGGAAGTGCAACTCATGGCTGTGCACGCCGCCATCCGACAGCAGGCCCAGCACATGCAGGGTCTTGCCGTTGTCGCGCGCCAGGTGAACGGCATTCAGGAGCGCCGGGTTGGTGTAAAAGTAGCCCGATTCGATGGCCCGATCGATGCGGGTGAATTCCTGATACACCACCCGCCCGGCCCCGATGTTCAGGTGCCCCACCTCGGAATTTCCCATTTGCCCCTTGGGCAGTCCCACTTCCGATTCCGAAGCGTGGACGAGCGTATGCGGATGCTGTTTCCACAACCGGTCCCAGTTGGGTTTGTTGGCCTGGGCGATCGCATTGTCGGCGCGCTCCGCGCGGCAACCAAAACCGTCGAGGATGATGAGGAGAACCGGCGTGGTCTTCATGAAAAAATATATATAACCTGGCTTGGTTTTGTGGGATTATTTTAATATATGCGTGTTTGCTAATCTATACGCATCGTCAAATCTTGCTTGAAAAATGCCGTGCGCGGACTGCGTTTTCACCCGAAAATGGGGCCGTATCAGGGTACTACATGAATGGGACCGAGGTTATGAATATGGCAGCTGACTGGGATGAAGTGGATCTCATGGACAAGGACGAGCACATCGAGCAGGCCTCGCGTGCCATGAAGGCCATGTCGCATCCGCTGCGCCT
>JAABQU010000220.1 GCA_011391285.1 Thiobacillus sp. | reverse complement strand
TGCGGGTCATGATGAAGGTCCTTAAGCGTTGACGAGGTGGATGTGGGGTTTGCCGACGGGCGGCGTGGTAAAGGCAACCGGTTCGGCCTCGACCAGATCGGCCGGATCGAACACGACGGGCGAACTGGGGGCGTCGGGCGCGGCGCGCAGGGCGCCGAACTGCTTCGACCGGCTCACCAGGAAATCGACCAGGTGGTTACGGATCGGGTAGTAGTGCGGATGCTTGTGGATGGAGCTGCGCTCGCGCGGACGCGGCAGGGTGTTGTTGACGATCTCGGCGATGCGCGCGTGCGGGCCGTTCGACATCAGCATGATCTTGTCGGACAGGAGAATGGCTTCGTCGACGTCGTGGGTGATCATGAACACGGTCTGCTGCGTCTCGGCGCAGATCTTCAGCAGTTCTTCCTGGATGACGCCGCGCGTCAGCGCGTCGAGCGCGCCGAAGGGCTCGTCCATTAACAGCATCTTCGGCTCGATCGAGAAGGCGCGGGCGATGCCGACACGCTGCTTCATGCCGCCCGACAATTGTGACGGCTTCTTGTGCTCGGCGCCCTTCAGACCGACCAGCTCGATGTAGCGCATGGCGTGGTCGCGTACTTTCTGCTTGTTCCAACTCGACCAGCGCGATTTCACCGCGAAGGACACGTTTTCCAGCACGCTGAGCCAGGGCATCAGCGCATGGCTCTGGAAGATCACGCCGCGGTCGAGGCTGGGGCCGGAGACTTCGCGTCCGTCCATGAACACGTTGCCGATGGTGGCGCTGTCGAGACCGGCCAGGATGTTGAGGATGGTCGATTTGCCGCAGCCGGAATGGCCGGTGACGCAGACGAACTCGCCCTTGTGGATGCGGAAGTTGACGTGGTCGAACACGGTGACGTCGCCGCCGGTGGGGCCGGGGTAGGCGCGCGCCAGGTTTTCGACCTGCAGGAAGGAAAGATTGGGATCGGTCATGGTGTTATTCCTGGTAGGCGACGCGCTTGCTCAGCACGCCGAAGACACTGTCGAGCGCCATGCCGACGACGCCGATCATGAGGATGGCGAACAGCACGTTGGTGAGCGACAGGTTGTTCCACTCGTTCCACACGAAGTAGCCGATGCCGGTGCCGCCGACCAGCATCTCGGCGGCGACGATGACCAGCCAGGCGATGCCCATGGAGATGCGCATGCCGGTCAGGATCGTCGGCGCAGCGGCCGGCAGGATGACGCGGAAAGCCTTGCGCAACGGATTGACTTCCAGCGTGCGCGAGACGTCGAGCCAGTCTTTCCGCACGTTGGCAACGCCGTGCGCCGTGTTGATCAGCATCGGCCACAGCGAGCAGATGAAGATGACGAATATCGACGAGGCCGACGCGTCCTTGATGGTATAGAGCGCGAGCGGCATCCACGCCAGCGGCGAGATCGGTTTCAGCACCTGCACGTAGGGGTCGATCGCCTGGTAGAACACGCGCGAGTTGCCGATGACGAAGCCGAGCGGAATCGCCACCGCCGCCGCCAGGAAGAAACCTGACAGCACGCGTGCCAGCGAATACGCGAGCTGGATGCCGATGCCCTTGTCGTTGGGGCCGTTGTCGTAGAACGGGTCGGACAGCTTGTCCCACACCGTCTGCCCCATCGCCGCCGGGGTGGGAAAGCTCGACGCCGCCGTGGAGGCACCGCCCCCCATCAGTGCGGCGTATTCCGGGTCGACGTCCGCCGCAAGCGTTTGGGTTTCCGGCAGCGTCGCCAGCTGCCAGATGAGCAGGATCACCCCGAACAAGGCCAGCGACAGCAGGGTGGATTGTTGGCCGAGTGAGAGTCGCGTTTTCATGTGCGTTTGATGGCAAAGGAGTTGAGGTATTCGGCAGGCTTCGCGGGGTCGAAGACCTTGCCCATGATGGTGTGCTTGGCGTAGCTGGACGCGGGCGCCTTCAGCCCGATTTCGGCCATGCGTGCGCGGGCGTCGGTGGCGCGGAACACTTCCTCGGCGACGGTCTTGTAGTCGATGTCGCCCTTGATGTAGTTCCAGCGCTTCAGCTGGGTGAGGATCCACACCGCCATCGACTGCCAGGGGAAGGGATCGAAGTCGACGCGGTCGGGCACGTTCCTCACCTTGCCGAGGCCGTCGGCGAAGCGCCCGGTCATCACCTGCTCCAGCACCGGGATCGGCTGGTTCAGATAGTTGGCCGGGGCGATCGCCTCGATGATCGCCTTGCGGTTCTCCGGCTTGTGCGCATAGTCGGTGGCGCTGGCGATCGCCCGGAACAGCGCGGCGTAGGTGTTGGGATACTGCTTGTAGAAGCCTTCCTGCACGCCGAAGGCGCAGCAGGGGTGGCCGTCCCACAGGTCACGCGACAGGGTGTGGATGAAGGCGAAGCCCTCGAACACCGCGCGCTGGTTGAACGGCTCGGGGCCGAGGAAGCCGTCGATGTTGCCGGCGCGCAGGTTGGCCACCATGTCGGGCGGCGGCATCATGCGCAGCTCAACGTCCTTGTCGGGGTCGAGCCCGGCCTCGGCGAGGTAGTAGCGCAACAGCAGGTTGTGGATCGAGTAGTCGAACGGCAGGCCGAACTTCATCCCCTTCCAGTCCTTGGGGTCCATCTTGTCCTTGTGTTTCAGGTGCAGGGTGATGGCCTGGCCGTTGATGTTCTGGATCGTCGCCACGTCGATCGACTGCTTGGCCGACCCCAGCCCCAGCGACATCGCCAGCGGCATCGGCGACAGCATGTGCGAGGCGTCGTATTCCTTGTTCTGCACCTTGTCGCGGATCACTGCCCAGCCGGCGGTTTTCTGCAGGCTGACGTTGAGTCCTTCACGTGCATAGAAGCCCATCGGTCCCGCCATGATGATGGGGGTGGCGCAGGTGATCGGGATGAAGCCGATCTTGAGGTCGGTCTTTTCCAGCTTGCCGCGCTCCGCCGCCAGTGCCTTCGCCGCGCCCATCGGGAACAGCGTCGAGATCGCCGCCATCGCCGTGCCTGCGCCGACCGCGCGCAGGAAGTTGCGGCGCATCTGGTCGTCGGGGAACAGCCCGCGCATCACCGCCGACTCGACCACGCGCGACACACGCGCATCCTCGTTCTTCATGTCAGCCTCGTGGTCGGCCTGGCTGTGGTGACGGCCACAGCTGCAGCCTGCGCGATGCAGTTGGGTATCGGGGTCAAACGGGTTGTCAAAGCCGGACATAACGTGCTCCTCATCGGATTGAAAATTGACAGTGAAAGCCCACCGCTGCCGCGCACCACTTTGTTTCCCTGGCGCCCCGGGTTGGTGCAGACCGTTGATCCGGGTCTGCCGGCGCCCCTGTCTGCAACGCCCCGTGTTCACAGGCGTTTCGGCAGGTTTCGATGTGCGGCATCAGTGTTTCCACTCTTGTCGTATTCAGAAACCGTGCCAGTTCGAAAATTTTTCGCTAAGCCATTGTTTTGAATATTTATCCTTGCAGAGCCCGCCAAACCCTCCACAGCGCTGGCCCGCTTCTTGATTACAGAGTGTTGACACTTTGTTTTAAGGAGACCGCCATGCCCACTGCCACCCTGCCCCCCGAACGACTTCAGGACGAGGAGATGCTGGTGATTCGCGAGTCGGCGCGCCTGATGGGAAAAAGCCTGGAGCCCGGCCCGGTGATCCGCGAGATGCTGCACCTGATCTCGGAATTTCTCGGCCTGAACCGCGGCCGCGTAGTGCTACGGCAACCGGGCGGCGACGACTATGCGATCCGCTACGCCTACGGTTTGACGCAGGCGGAAATCGAACGCGGCGTCTATCGCCCGGGCGACGGCGTATCCGGCCGCGTGCTGCAAAGCGGCGAGACGGCGATCGTGCAGGACATCGACGACGACCCGCATTACCTCACGCGCGCGGTCGAGCGCGACCGCCTGCCGGACGAGACGGTGAGCTTCATCGCGCTACCGCTGATGAGCGACGGCGAGGTGCTGGGCCTCCTGGGGGTGCACCGCATCCGCAGCCGCGCCCGCGCGTTGGCCGACGATCTGCGCATCCTCGAGATCATCGCCACGCTGGTCACCCAGATCCTCAAGCTCAACGACCGCGTGGCCGAGCAGACCGCGCGACTGGAGAACGAGAACCGCGAGCTGAAATGGGCGCTCGAACGTGGCTCGCCGCAACAGGCCAGCCTCGGCATCGTCGGCGAGTCGCCGGCGCTGCGGCATGCGCTGCGCCAGATCGAGCAGGTGGCCGAGACCGACGCCACGGTACTGCTGCTCGGCGAATCGGGCACCGGCAAGGAGTTGTTCGCCCGCGCGCTGCATCTGTCGAGTCCGCGGCGTGACCAGCCTTTCGTCAAAGTCAACTGCGGGGCGATCCCGGAAAACCTGTTCGAGTCGGAACTGTTCGGCTACGAAAAAGGCGCGTTCACCGGCGCCTCGACCGCGCGCGCCGGCTACTTCGAACAGGCTGGCGGCGGCACCCTGTTCCTCGACGAGATCGGCGACCTGCCGCTTTCGATGCAGGTGAAACTGTTGCGGGTGCTGCAGGAGAAATCGCTGCAGCGTGTCGGCAGCCGCCGCGAAACGCCGATCGACGTGCGCATCGTCGCCGCCACCAACCTCGACCTGCAGCAGCAGGTGAGTGCCGGGCGCTTCCGCCTCGACCTCTATTACCGGCTCAACATCATTCCGATCCGCCTGCCGGCGCTGCGCGAGCGGCGCGAGGACATCCGCCCGCTGGTGCGGCATCAACTCAACCTCATCAGCCAGAGCTATCAGCGCAATGTGGGCCTGACGCCGGACGCGATGGAGCGGCTGGCCGACTATCCGTGGCCGGGCAACATCCGCCAGCTGCGCAACGTGCTGGAGCGTCTGGTGCTGCTAGCCGAGGGCGCGACGGTGTCGGCGCGCGAGGTCGAACACGTCATCCGCAGCGAGGCGGCCGACGTCCCGGACATGACGCCGCAGCTTGCGGCGTCGGCCCCAGCCGCGGTGCGCCCCTACCTGCCGGCGCAATCGCACGACCGCCAGCAGATCGAGCAGGCGCTAGCGCAGACCCACGGCAACAAGTCGCGGGCCGCACAGCTGCTGGGACTGACCCTGCGTCAGTTGAACTACCGTATCAAACGCCTGGAAATGGCCTGACAATGGTTGACAATTTGTTAGCGCACAAGCATTCAGACATGGCCATATTCGTTAATCTTCTCTGAAATATCAACAACTTGACATTGTTTGACCGAGCTGGCACGGGAATCGCAATACAGGGCTTGTCGGTTCCCCGATCAATCCATCTCAAGGAGTCATGCCATGTCTGAAGTCGTTGCCCTGAAAACCCAAACCGTCCTCGAACCCATCGATGCCGAAGGCCTGTCGGCCCTCGCCACCAAGGGCAAGTCGAATCCGCAATCGGTCGTCACGCTGAAAGCCAAGACCGTATGCGAGAGCAAGTTCCGCAACCTCACCTATGTGCGCAATCTGCCGGCGCACGTGATCGATGAGCCGCCGCACCTGCTGGGCGACGACACCGCGCCAAACCCCTCCGAAGCGGTGCTCGCCACCCTCGGCTCCTGCCTGTCCGTAGGGCTGCACGCCAACGCGGTGGCGCGCGGCATCACGCTCACCAAGCTCGAACTCGAACTCGAAGGCGACATCAACGTCACCGCCGTGTGGGGCGTGGGCGACCTCGACCCGCTGAAGAAGCTGGGCTTCACCGACGTGCGCGTGAAAGTGCACCTGGAAGGCGACGCCAGCGAGGAAGAACTGAAGGACCTGGTCGCGCATTCGAACGCCTGGTCGCCGGTCGCCAACACGCTGCGCAACCCGGTCAACGTCAGCGTCGAACTCGGCTGACCCGTCTGTACTTGATTTTGGAGCGCATCATGCCTGCAATCGCACTTGCCCCCACCCTTGCGGACACGCCCGCCGACATCCTGCCGGGCCTGGCCGAACTCATCGCCGCCGAACTCGCGCCCAAGGTGGTCGACATCGACCTCAAGGGCGTCTACCCGGGCAATTTCCTCAAACAGCTCGGCGCGCTCGGCGGGCTGGGCAGCCTGACGCCGGTCGAGCACGGCGGCACCGCGCGCGGACTCCACCACGCGATCCGGGTGATCGAGGAAGTGTCGAAGGAATGCGTGTCGACCGGCTTCCTGCTGTGGGCGGAATACGCGCTTCAGTGGTATGTGATCAACAGCTCCAACCGCGAACTCGCTGCCGAGATGTTGCCGAAAATGGCGCGCGGCGAAGTGCTCGGCGGCACCGCGCAGTCGAACAGCATGAAGTCGTGCGTCGGCATCGAGGAAGCGCGACTGAAGGCAAAGCGGGTGGACGGCGGCTACCTCATCAACGGGGTGCTGCCCTGGGTGTCGAATATCGGCCTTGATCACTGTTTCCACATGGGCGCCACGCTGCCCGACACGCCCGGCCTGGTGATCGGCCTGGTGATCGGCAGCACCCCGGGCCTCACGCTGACGCAGAACGCGCACTTCATCGGCATGGAAGGCACCAACACCTTCGCCTGCCAGTTCCGCGACGTGTTCCTGCCCGACAGCCGGGTGGTCTGCCACACGGATGAATTCAGCGCCTTCCGCGACCGCACCAAATCCGCCTTCATCCTGCTGCAGATGGGCATGGGCCTGGGGCTCGTCGATGCTTGCGTGGTGATGATGAAGCGCGCCGACAAGCAGTTCGGCCACGTCAACCGTTTCCTCGACGTGCAGGCCGACGCGCTGGAGGCCGAACTCGACGCCGCGCGCGCCGCCACCTACGCACTGGCAGCAAAGATCGAACGCGACGGCAGCGCCCCGCATGTAAGGGAAACCCTGCAAGTGCGGCTCGCCGGCAGCGAATTGAGTCTCAAGGCCGCCAACGCCGCGATGATGCACATGGGTGCCAAGGGCTATCTGTCGAACAATGCCGCGCAACGCCGGTTGCGCGAGGCCTACTTCATCGCCATCGTCACCCCGGCGATCAAGCACCTGCGCAAGGAGCTGCACGAGTTCGACACCGCCACCTGCGCACTGGCCCAGCCTGAACTGGAGGTCGCATGATCCGCTTCGCGGTCTCCCTTTCCGTGGACGAAGCGGCGGACAAGCTGATCGCCGCCATCGCTGCCTATCCGATGGGTCTGGTCGCCCACGCCAACGGCCAGGCCAACTGCGCCAAGAAAGGCATCACGGTGCCGGCCGACCAGGTGCTCGAGGTGTTCCGTCCTGACTACGCCGTCAAAGTGTGGGCGGCGGAGAAAGCGGCCGGCATCGACATCCCGCTGCGCATCCACCTCTATGAAGCCGACGGCCGCACCTGGGTTGCGCACCGCCCTGCCTCAACCGTGTTTCAGCCCTACGCCAATCCTGCGCTCGATGCGCTGGGCGGCGAACTGGACACCATTTTCAACTCACTTCTGGCCACGCTCGACCCGTGGAAATTGCCATGATGAATCTCGCCACTGCTGTCTCCGCCCCCGAAACCGCCCCGGCCTTCCGCAAATGGACCTGCGCCGTCTGCGACTACGTCTACGACGAAGCACTCGGCGACCCCGACCACGGGCTCGCGCCCGGAACCCGCTACGAAGCGATCCCCGACGACTGGAGCTGCCCCGACTGCGGCGTGACCAAGGTGGATTTCTACTGCTTCGACGACTGATTTGCGCAAGACCTGCTGGCCAGGCCGTCCATAAGCGGGGTCGCATTGCGGCGCATCACCAGCGCACAAGCACCCCGTCATCACTGGCCTGGTTTTGAATTTTTCCCCTTGAGCCCCGCCGAAGACGGAGTCTGCCGGGCGAATCAGCGGCGAAGGTGTTTGAGTCCCGCCCACAAAAAACAAAATTAAAAAGTTACAAGGCGGGGCGAGTTCTTCGCCGCCCGCCCGGCAGGATCTGACTGAGGGCAGCCGAAGGCCGGGGATGTGGGGTCGCCTTCTTTTGGTTACTTTTCTTGGCGAGACAAGAAAAGTGACTAGCTGCCGGGCTACCCCCGGCCAACTGTCAGCAGCCCTGCAAAGAACGGGCTATCGCCAGATTTCGGGAATCCCCCCCGCCCCGGTAAAATCCGGTAATGCTTGTCTATCTCCACGGCTTCAATTCCTCCCCCGCGTCCGGCAAGGCCCGCCAGCTCGCTGAGCACATGGCCGCGATCGGCCGCCAGGCGGACTATTACTGCCCGGCGCTGCCCAACAGCCCGCGCGAAGCCATCGCGCACGTCGAGGCCGAACTGGCCCGGCACCGCCCCGAATCGGTCACCCTGATCGGCAGTTCGCTGGGCGGCTTCTACGCCACCCATCTGGCAGAAAAGCACGGCTGGAAGGCAGTGCTGGTGAATCCGGCCGTGCACGCCCACAAGCTGCTGCGCAGCGCGCTCGGCCCCCAAACCAACTGGCACACCGGCGAGAAGTGGGAACTTACCGAGGCGCATGTGGCCGAACTTGCCGCGCTGGATGTCGATGAAATCACGCTGCCCAAGCGCTATCTCTTGCTGGCGCAGACCGGCGACGCGGTGCTCGATTACCGCGATGCCGAGGCCTACTATGCGGGCGCCACGCAGATCATCGAAGACGGTGGCGACCACGGCTTTGCCGGGTTCGAGCGCCACTACCAAACCATTCTGGATTTCTGATTTTTCATGTACCTCATTTTTGAAGAGGACGGCCACTTCAAGGCCGGTTCCATCCTGTCCGAAACCGACGCCACGGCACAGGTGGAAACCGCCTCGGGCAAGCGCAGCAAGATCAAGACGGCGAACATCCTGTTGCGCTTTGCCGCGCCCGCTCCGGCGGAGGTGATGACCGAGGCCGAGACGCTGACGGCGGATCTCGACGCCGATTTCCTGTGGGAGGCGGCGGGCACCGACGAGTTCGGCTTCGAGCAGCTGGCGCAGGAGTATTACGGCCACGCGCCGACACCGCCAGAATCGGTGGCGCTGCTTCTGAAGCTGCACGCCTCGCCGATCTACTTCCATAAAAAAGGCAAGGGTCGCTATCGCCCGGCACCGGCCGAGACGCTGGCGGCCGCCAAGGCCGGGCTGGAGAAGAAGCGGCAGGCGGCGGAGCGGCAGGCGTATCTGGCCGGCGAACTGGCCGCCTTCCGGCTGCCGCCCGAATACGCTTCGCTGATTCCGCGCATCCTCATCGCGCCCGACAAGAACACGCTGGAATACAAGGCGCTGGAGGATGCGGCAGCGGCCACCGGCTTGTCCCAGTTAAGACTCATCGAGCGCTGCGGCGCGATCCCGTCGACGCTCGACTTCCATCTGGCGACCTTCCTGCTGGAATACTTTCCGCGCGGCACCGGCTTTGCCGCGGTCACCGAGCCGATCGATCCGCCTGAATTGCCGAAGAGCCATGTGCGCGCGTTCTCGATGGACGACGAGGCGACCACCGAGATCGACGACGCACTGTCGGTCGAGTGGCGCGACGACGGCAGCGTGCGCGTCGGCATCCACATCGCGGCCCCCGCACTCGGCGTCACCCCGGGTTCCGAGCTCGACAAGGTGGCGCGCGAGCGGCTGTCGACCGTGTACTACCCCGGCGACAAGATCACCATGCTGCCGGACGCGCTGATCCACCACTACACCCTGGGCGAGACCCACGACTGCCCGGCGCTGTCGCTGTATCTCGACGTGGCGTCCGACCTGCGCGTGCTCGGCACCGAATCCAAACTGGAAATGGTGCACATCGCCGACAACCTGCGCCACGAGACGCTGGAGGTGCTGTTCAACGACGACACCTTGCGCAGTCCTGACTTTCCGGACTACCCCTACCGCCGCGAACTGGAATGGCTGCGCGATTTCGCCGCGGTGCTGGAAGCCGGTCGCGGCAAGGCCGACGCGGTCGACCGCGTCGATTACAACTTCAAGGTCGACAACGATCGCATCAGCATTGTGCCGCGCAAACGCGGCAGCCCGATCGACAAGGTGGTGTCGGAGCTGATGATTTTCGCCAACGCCCATTGGGGCGGCTGGCTGGCGGAGAAGAAAGTGCCCGGCATCTACCGCGCGCAGTCCAACGGCAAGACCCGCATGACGACCGCGCCCGACCCGCACGTCGGTCTCGGCGTCGACCAGTACGCCTGGTCGTCGTCGCCGCTGCGGCGCTATGTCGACCTCGTCAACCAGCGCCAGCTGATCAGCCTGGTTCAGGGCAGCGAGCCGGTGTATCCGCCGAGGAGCGAAGCGCTGTTTTCGGTGGTGCGCGATTTCGAGCTGGCCTACGACGCCTACAACGAATTCCAGCGGCGGCTGGAGCGCTACTGGATGCTGCGCTGGCTGATTCAGGAAGATATCCACGAGGTCACCGCCAATGTGATCCGCGAAGACCTGGTGCGCTTCGACAGCCTGCCGCTGGTGACGCGTGCGCCATCGGTGATGGGCGTCGCGCCGGGATCGAAAGTGCGGCTGGCGATCTCCAGCATCGACCTGCTCGACATCCACTTTCACGCCGAATATCTGGAAACGGTGACGCCGCCGCCTGACAGCGGCGCCGCCCTTCCGTAAAATCAGGCTTGCCTCCACTTCTGGTCTCTATGGTGTCCGCCCAGCCTCTTCCTCTTGCCGAACCGTCCAAGCAGGGCACGCGCATGGCGCTGGCCCTGCTGGCTTCGGCCGCGGTGCACGGCATGGTGCTGTCGAGCCAGTTCGTACAGATCAACCCGCGCCTGTTCGAGGACCCCAACCTGCCACTGGAGGTGGTACTGGTCAACGCCATGAGCGCGGACTCGCCGCTCAACCCCGATGCGCTGGCACAGGTGAATCTGGCCGGCGGCGGCAACACCGACGAGGATCGACGGCTGAAAAGCCCGTTGCCGGCCAGCCCGAAAACCCAGACCGGTAGCGAGGAGGATGTTCTGGAAACGCGCGTGGCCGAACTGGAGCAGCGGGCCAAAGCCTTGTTGAGCCAAGTGCAACCCGACGCCCAGTTGCAGGAGCGGCCACCTGAACCCGTCACCGACGTCAGCCAACTCAACCAGCAGGCGCGCGAAATGGCGCAGCGGCAGGCGCGTGAAATGGCGCAGTTGCAGGCCAGCATCTCGCAACAGTGGGACGAGTACCAGAAGCGCCCCAAGCGTGCCTTTGTTGGCGCCAACGTGCGCGAATATGCTTTTGCGCGCTACGTCGAGGACTGGGTCACCAAGGTCGAGCGCGTCGGCAACGTCAACTATCCGGAAGCTGCGCGCCGCCAGGGCATCTACGGCAGCCTCAGGCTCACCGTCTCGATCTACGCGGATGGCCGCCTCGAGACGGTCGAGGTCGACCGCTCGTCCGGGTCCAAGATTCTCGACGCCGCCGCAATCAGGATCGTCGAACTTGCCGCGCCCTATGCGCCTTTTCCCGAGGACATGCGGAAAAAGGCCGACATATTGTCTATAACGCGTACCTGGACCTTTACCCGCTCCGACAAACTGGTGGGCACGGACTGAGCGGCGCCCAGGCGTGCTCGTGTATAATATTCTGATTTACTTATATATTTCGGAGTCCGACCATGCATACCGGCACCACCCTTACCCAGTTCATCATTGAAGAACAGCGCCGCACCGCCGGCGCCACCGGCGACTTCACTTCGCTCCTGAACGACGTCGTCATCGCCTGCAAGGCAATCTCCAACGTCGTCAACAAGGGCGCGCTGCTGGGCGTAATGGGCTCGCTGGATTCCGAAAACGTGCAGGGCGAAACGCAGAAGAAGCTCGACGTCATCACCAACGACATCATGATCCGCTCCAACGAGTGGGCGGGCCACCTGGCCGGTATGGCGTCCGAGGAAATGGACGAGCTCTATCCCATTCCCGGCCAGTACCCGCTCGGCAAGTACCTGCTGGTGTTCGATCCGCTCGACGGCTCGAGCAACGTCGACGTCAACATCTCGGTCGGCACCATCTTCTCGATCCTGAAGGCCCCGGTCGCCGGCCGCGCCGCCAAGACCGAGGACTTCCTGCAGCCCGGCGCCCAGCAGGTCTGCGCCGGCTATGCGATCTACGGCTCGTCGACCATGCTGGTGCTGACCTTCGGCCACGGCACCAACGGCTTCACGCTCGACCGCGACGTCGGCGAATTCGTGCTGACGCACCCCAACATGACCATTCCCACCGAAACGCGCGAGTTCGCAATCAACGCGTCCAACATGCGCTTCTGGGAAAAGCCGGTTCAGCGCTACGTCGACGAATGCCTCGCCGGCAAGACCGGTCCGCGCGGCAAGGACTTCAACATGCGCTGGGTCGCTTCGATGGTGGCTGAAGTGCATCGCATCCTCACCCGCGGCGGCATCTTCATGTACCCCAAGGACACCAAGGATCCCGCCAAGGCCGGCAAGCTGCGCCTGCTGTACGAAGCCAACCCGATGGCCTTCATCGTCGAGCAGGCCGGCGGTGCCGCCACCACCGGCCGCGAGCGCATCCTCGACCTGGCTCCCGAAGGCTTGCACCAGCGCGTGCCGGTGATCCTCGGCTCCAAGACTGAAGTGGACACCGTGACCGGCTACCACCACGAAAAGGCCGCCTGAGCGCTGTCCGCTTTCGCCATGAAAAAGCCGGGCATTGCCCGGCTTTTTCGTTTCAGGCGGACCGAACCTACGCTGCCGCCCGACTCAAGCCGGCTCGCATCAATCCAAGGCATTCATCGGGCGGCAACGGACGGCTGAATAAGTAACCCTGGGCCTGATCGCACTGCTTGTCGCGCAGGTAATCCAGTTGCGCATCGGTCTCGACCCCCTCGGCGATCACGGTCAGGCCGAGGCTGCCAGCCAGCGCAATAATGGTTTGGACAATGGCGGTGTCGTTCTCGTCACCCGGGATGTCGCGGATGAACGAGCGGTCGATTTTCAGGCAATGGATGGAAAAGGTCTTCAGATAACTCAAAGAGGAGTGGCCGGTACCGAAGTCGTCCACCGCGATGCGGATGCCCAGTTCCTCGAGTTCGGCCAGCACGATGGCGGCGGACCCCAGATTGTCCATGATTGACGATTCGGTGAGCTCGAGTTCGAGCCCCCCCGGCTCCAGGCCAGTATCGCGCAGGACGGCACGGATTTGCTCGGTCAGATCCTTCTGGCGGAACTGCCGCATCGACAGGTTGACCGCCATGGTGCCTGCCGCAAGGCCCAAATCCTGCCATGCGCGCGTCTGGCGGCAGGCTTCTCGCAAGACCCACTCGCCGATGGGCAGGATTAGCCCGCTTTGTTCGGCGACCGGAATGAATTCCTCCGGCCTGACCTCGCCCAGTTCAGGCGATTGCCAGCGCAACAAGGCCTCCCAGCCCATCAGGCGTCCCGACCGGATCTCGATTTTGGGTTGATAGTGCAGCGCAAGCTCACTGCGCTCAAAGGCATGCTTCAGCCTCGACTCCAGCAGCACGCGACGCTGAATTTCATCGGACATCTCGTGGCTGAACATGACGAGACAGTTGCGTCCGGCCGCTTTCGCGCGGTGCAGTGCCAGATCGGCATAACGCATCAGGACGCTGGCGGATTCGCCGTACGCCGGATAGGTGACGATTCCCACACTGGCGCCGATTCCCAGGCGGTCATTGCCGAGATCGAACTCGCGCTCCATGGCCTGCAGCAGATCCTGCCCCACCTGTTTCGCTCGTTCGGCCGTCGTGTTTTCCAGCAGGATCACAAACTCGTCGCCGCTGAAGCGTGCCACGAATGCGGCCTCCGGCAAGCTTGTGCGAATGCGTGTGGCCACCGAAACCAGCAGCAGGTCGCCGTGCTCGTGGCCCAGGGTGTCATTCACGTTCTGGAAATAATCCAGGTCCAGCAGCAGGACTGCGCAGGGTGCATCCTGCCGGGCACGCGCCACCGCCAGATTGAGCTGGTCGTTGAATGCGGTCCGGTTGGGCAAGCTGGTCAGATCGTCATGGGTGAGCATGTGCTGCATCTGGCGGAACGGTCGGCTCACCGCCTCGGCATAGATCGCGCGGTAAAGAAAATAATAGGAAAACACCTTGTAGGCATGGCCGATCAGGTTCGCTGTGCTGTTCACTTCCACATAAACGATGAAGAACAGTTCGCCCGCCGCCATCAGCAGCAGGGTCAGCATCAGGCTCTGGATATCGCAATGGGTGATCTGGGAACGGCGCAGATAGAGCAGGACGGCGACCGCGAGGTAAAGGCCGAATACCCCCCACTCGAGCCCCACCTTGAGCGGCGTCAATCCAAGGCCGCTCACATACATCGCCGGCAGACTGTCGGGTGACACCAGGAGTCCGTATGACAGTGCGCCCACAACAAGCAACACGCCGATCCAGCTGTAGCGGCTCAACGGAAAACGCACGGTTGAGGTTTCCGGAAGCATCACATAGGCCAGCAGGCCAAACCCGGCGGCATAGCGACCACACAGCCAGAACAGGATGGATTTGTGGGGGGAATTGGGGCTGAGCAGATCCGGCATGCCCAGGTAGGACAAGAAATGCAGGATGTCGAATATGGCCACGGCCAGAAACGCGCAGCCCAGCACCATCGAGCGGATCGATCGAACGGTTTCCTGCGCGCCTTGCCCCGTGAAGAAAACCAGCGCCGCAACAATGATGGCAAAAACCTCCATCATCGAATGTGCCGCAAGGAAAGTCGGCGCCGGAACCGGCAGCTGATTGGCCGGCGTGGCCTGCCAAAGCAGCAGCGGGACGCTTGCGGCCAGCAGCAGCATGCCCCCGAGTCGGTGTGAGTCTTTACCTGGGAATCGCATCAATATACAAGCCTCACCCTCTGGTTCGGAAGATAAAAGATGGATGTTCCCCGCTTTGTAATTATTTGATCAGTATTTCCAGTTTGCCTGACTTGGTCAACGGTTTTCAAACGGTCCGGTCTATGCACATGACCGGTCGCAGGCATGCGTGATTCGGAATCCAAAATGAAAAAGCCGGGCATTGCCCGGCCTTTTCATACAACATCCGGATCAGAATTCCAGCATCCGGGGCAGACCCTTGGCCTGCTCGATCCATTTCGTCACTTCGGATTCCGTAGGCACCTGGCGCGTCAGCTTCTTTTCCTGATTGACGGCTGCCATCGCGTCGGTGAGGCTGGCCGCGTTGCGCCTGGCCAGTTCGGGCACCGTATCGACCCCCGCGACCTCGAGCAGTTCGGCGTACTCGGAACCCACGCCGCTGATTCGATAGAGATCGACCATGTTCGCAAACTTCAGCACGCGCGCTTCGGACAGACCGGTTTTCTCCGCCAGCGCCTTGCGCTGCCCGGGAGTGAGCGTGTTTTTTAGCAGCGCATCCGTATCCTTCACGCCGGCAGAACGAAATTTCTCTCCCAGCACGGGACCGATTCCCTCGACGTCTTCAATTTTGTAATTTGCCATGCGATCGCCTCCTTGAACGTGATTGAACAACCAAGCTGCTGCGCATCCAATTTACGCACAACACCCTTTTGTAGTTTGGGCACTCTTCCTCAAAACGCAAACTGCCGCTCACGCTAGCCTGAAAAGAGGACGAACAGCGAAACGCCCGTGGCGAGCAGCGACAGCGCGATGGCCACCCCGCACAGCACGGCGGTGCGCCTGAAGCGCGACTCGGCAACGGCCGCGGCCTGCTCGAGCGCGCTTACCGTTTTCTGCAATTGCGCGGCCAGTTCCTTGACGTGCAGCGCGTTCTGCGAAGCCGCCGCCTGCAATTCGGTAATCTGCTTCTGCAGGACGTCGGTCTGCGCTGCGGCCGCCTCGTCGCTTTTGCGTGTGGTGAACACCGGCAGCGCCGACGTCACGATGGGGGTGACAAAAGGCAGAATCGCCTTGACCGCGGGAATCAGCCATGCCGCCATGAAACCTCCTTGTCTGGATGCGGCGATCACGCCGCGTCCTGCCACTTTAGCGCATGCCCCGATCCGGCAGCGCAGCCTGCTTGAAGAGTTCCAACGCGAGCGCCCTTTGCACAGCATGATCGACGATGGGCGCTGGCGTGTCGCGGCCGACGACGCAACCCGCCCGCTGCTGTTCGGCGGCGGGCATCGTCCACGGCGCATGGATGTATTTATCTGGGACCTGGGCCAGTTCGGGCAGGTAGCGGCGGATGAATTTTCCCTGTGCGTCGAAGCGCTCGGACTGCGTGACCGGGTTGAAGATGCGGAACCAGGGCTGGGCGTCGCAGCCGACCGAAGCGGCCCACTGCCAGCCGCCGCTGTTGGCGGCGAGGTCGAAATCGATCAGCTTGTCTGCGAAATAGCGTTCACCCAGTCGCCAGTCGACCAGCAGGTCCTTGGTCAGGAACGAGGCGGCGACCATGCGCAGGCGGTTGTGCATGTAGCCGGTCTGGTTCAACTGGCGCATAGCGGCGTCGACCAGCGGATAGCCGGTGCGTGCTTCGCACCAGGCCTCGAAGTGGCCGGGCGGGTTCGGCCATGGCAGTGCGTCGTACTGCCGTTTGAAGGCATGGCCGGCGGCGACGTCGGGGCGATGCCAGAGGATCTGGTGGTAGAAATCGCGCCAGATCAGTTCCGACAGCCAGCTCTGCGCACCACGGCCGCCCTGCTGCCAGGCCGCGGCGGCGAGCTGGCGGATCGACACCGTGCCGAAGCGCAGGTGCACCGACAGATAGGACGGCCCTTTCACGGCGGGGAAATCCCGGGTGTCCTGATAGCGCTCGATGCGATCGAGAAAGTCGTCGAGCAATCGTGCCCCGCCCGACATGCCTGTGCGCAGCTTCATGTCGCGCAGGTTGGTGGGGGCAAAGCCCATCTCCCGCAAGCCCGGGATTGGCGTCGACCGCGCCTCCAGCCTGTCAGCGTAGGCCTCGACCGGGTAGGCCTGCAGGAAATACGGCGTCAGCTTTTTCAGCCAGACATTCTTGTAGGGGGTGAAGACGCTATAGGGCGTTCCGCCGGCCGTGAGCACTTCCTCACGTTCAAAAATCACCCCATCCTTGCTGTGGTGGGCGGCCATGTCGCGCGCACGCAATGCGGCTTCGACAGCGGCATCGCGCGCCAGGGCGGCCGGGTCGTCGTCATGGTTGAAGAACACGGCGTCGGCCTCGAGCTCGACCGCCAACTGGACGATTTCGTGACGCGCGACGCCGTATCGAACGATGAGGCCGCCGCCTTGGGCCTGCAGCGCCTGCTGCAGTTCGGTCACGCTGGCGTGGATGAATTCGACCCGGCGGTCGGCCGGATGGGGAAGGGCATCGAGGATTTCGCGGTCGAACACAAATGCGCAGACCACCTGCCGGGCCTGCTTGAGCGCATGGTAGAGGGCGGCATGGTCGAAGTCGCGCAGGTCGCGGCGGAACCAGACCAGGGCGCGGGCATATTCAGACATGAGGCATGCGGGTGGCTATAGTAGGAACAGGGTGCAAAAAGGGTGTTTGCCTGATTGAGGCAGATTACAATGGGAAGGCAATCATGGATACCGTAAACCTCACCCATCATTTCCTGATCGCCATGCCGGGCATGGTCGACCCCAATTTCAACGGCACGCTGACCTATATCTGCGACCACAGCGAGCAGGGTGCACTGGGCGTGGTGATCAACCGTCCGATCGATCTCGATCTGTCGACATTGTTCGAGCAGATCGGGCTGCCCCTGCCCGAGCGCCTGCAACGAAAAACGGTGTATTTCGGCGGCCCGGTGCAGACCGAACGCGGCTTCGTGCTGCACACCCCGCCGCAGACCTTCAGTTCCACCCTCACCGTCAACGACGCGGTCAGCCTCACCACCTCGAAGGATGTACTGGAAGCGGTGAGCCAGGGCGAGGGGCCGGAAAAGTTCATGGTGTCGCTCGGCTACGCGGGCTGGGGTGCCGGCCAACTGGAGGACGAGATCAAGCAGAACGCCTGGCTGTCGGTGGCCGCCGATCCGCAGGTGATTTTCGACCTGGCACCCGAAGAACGCCTGCCTGCGGCAATGAAGCTCCTGGGCATCGACTTCGCCAGCCTGTCCGAAGAAGCCGGGCACGCTTGAATCCGGATTCGACACATGGCACGGTGCTGGCCTTCGACCTCGGTCTGAAGCGCACCGGCGTGGCGTCGGGCGAACTGTCGATCGGGATTGCGCATCCGCTTTCCGTGATCCAGGCCGGTTCCAACGATGAACGGCTCGCCGCCATCGCCCGGCTGATCGCCGAATGGCAACCGGTGCTGCTGGTGCTGGGCCTGCCCACCCACGCCGACGGCAGCGAACATGAAATGACGCGGGTGGCCAAAAACTTCGCGCGCAAATTAGAATCGCGTTTCGATCTGCCGGTATTTCTGGTGGACGAGCGCCACACCAGCACCGCGGCCGAATCCGAATTGCACGAACGCGGCATTCACGGCAAGAAGAACAAGGCGCTGGCGGACGCCGTCGCTGCCCAACTGATACTGCAAGGATTTTTTGATGCGCGCCTCATTGCCTGACGTCGACCCGCTGATTGCGCGAATGGCCGACGCCATTGCGCCGACCCTTACGCCCGAAACCGTCATCGTCGGCATCCACACCGGCGGCGTCTGGATCGGCGAGCGCCTGCATGCACTGCTCGGCTGCAAGCAACCCCTCGGCACGCTCGACATCTCGTTCTACCGCGACGACTTTTCGCGCATCGGCCTGCACCCGCAGGTGAAGCCGTCCAACCTGCCCTTCGATCTGGAAGGCCGCGACATCCTGCTGGTCGATGACGTGCTGCACAGCGGTCGCACGGTGCGCGCGGCGATGAACGAACTGTTCGACTACGGCCGCCCGGCCTCAATCCGGCTGGCCGTGCTGGTCGACCGCGGCGGCCATGAACTGCCGATCCGGCCGGATTTCACGGGGCTCGTGCTCGACGTGCCCGCGCATCAAAACGTCAACCTGTCCCGCCTTGACGATGGCCATCTCACCCTCAGCCTCGCATGAACCTACAACTGACTTCTGACGGCAGGCTGCGCCACCTGCTCACGCTCGATGGCCTGCCGCGCGCGATTCTGACGCAGATTCTCGATACCGCCGAATCCTTCATGGACGTCGGCGAGCGCGAGGTCAAAAAAGTCCCGCTGCTGCGCGGCAAGTCGATTTTCAACCTGTTCTTCGAGCCGTCGACACGCACCCGCACCACCTTCGAGATCGCCGCCAAGCGCCTGTCCGCCGACGTCGTCAACCTCAACATCGCCACCTCCAGCCAGACCAAGGGCGAGGCCATCCTCGACACCGTCGACAACCTCGCGGCGATGCACGCCGACATGTTCATCGTGCGCCATTCGCAGTCGGGCGCGGCGCACTTCATCGCCCGCCACGTCGCACCGCATATTTCGGTGGTGAACGCCGGCGACGGCCGCCACGCGCACCCGACGCAGGGTCTCTTGGACATGTTCACCATCCGCCGCTTCAAGGGCGAGTTCCACAACCTCACGGTGGCCATCGTCGGCGACGTGCTGCATTCGCGGGTGGCGCGCTCGCAGATCCACGCGCTGACCACGCTCGGCGTGCCGGCAGTGCGGGTGATTGGACCGAAGACGCTGCTCCCCACCGGGGTCGAGCAGATGGGGGTCAAGGTGTTCCACGACATGGAGACCGGCCTGCGTGGCTGCGATGTCGTCATCATGCTGCGGCTGCAGAGCGAACGCATGAAGGGCGCGCGGCTGCCCAGCTCGCAGGAATACTTCAAGTTCTTCGGCCTGACGCTGGAAAAACTCGCACTGGCCAAACCGGATGCCATCGTGATGCACCCCGGCCCGATGAACCGCGGCGTCGAGATTGCATCCGAAGTCGCCGACGGCCCACAGTCGGTGATCCTGCCGCAGGTGACCTACGGCATCGCGGTGCGGATGGCAGTGATGGCCATGCTCTCCGGGGGGACGGCGACATGAAAATCCATATCAAGAACGGCCGGGTGATCGACCCGATGAACGCGCGCGACGAAGTCGCCGACGTCTTTGTGGCAGCGGGCAAGATCGTCGGCAACGGCCACGCGCCTGCCGACTTCCACGCCAACCGCACCCTCGACGCCACGGGGCTCATCGTCTGCCCCGGCCTGGTCGACCTGTCGGTACGGCTGCGCGAACCCGGCTTCGAATACCGCGCCACGCTCGAATCGGAAATGCTCGCCGCCGCCGCCGGCGGCATCACCTCGCTGGCCTGCCCACCCGACACCGACCCACCGCTGGACGAGCCGGGATTGGTGGAAATGCTGAAATTCCGCGCGCGGAATCTGCCCGGGCCGCGCGTCTATCCGATCGGCGCGATGACGCAGAAGCTCGAAGGCAAGATGCTGACCGAGATGGCCGAGCTGACCGAAGCGGGCTGCCGCGCCTTTACGCAAGCCGACGCGCCGATGACCGACACCCAGGTGCTGCTGCGCGCGATGGAATACGCCGCCACCTTTGGCTTCAGCCTGTGGCTGCGGCCGCAGGATGTGTCGCTTGCGCGCGGTGGTGTGGCGCACGACGGCGCGGTGGCCTCGCGTCTCGGCCTGCCCGGCATTCCGGCGTTGGCCGAAACGGTCGCGCTGGCCACCATCCTGCAGCTGGCGCGCGAGACCGGTGCGCGGGTTCACATTGCACGGCTGTCGACCTACGAGGGCATTGCCATGGTGCGCGCGGCCAAGGCGCAGGGCCTGGCGATCAGTTGCGACGTTGCCAGCACCCATGTGCACCTCTCCGAAAACGATCTCATCGGCTTCGATTCTCACATGCACCTGGTGCCGCCACTGAGGAGCCTGCGCGATCGCGACGCCATCCGCGAGGCACTGCGCGACGGCTCCATCGACGCGCTGTGTTCGGATCACACGCCGGTCGACGAGGACGCCAAGCAAGTGCCGTTCGGCGAATCCGAACCGGGGGCGTCCGGAATCGAATTGCTGTTGCCGCTGACGCTGAAGTGGGCACGCGAGATGGGCGTTCCGCTGCTCAAGGCGATTGATCTGATTTCGTGGAAACCGGCGCAGATTCTGGGCGTCCCGGGCGGCACCCTGGCGGTCGGCAGTTACGCCGACATCTGCATTTTCGACGAAACCGCCGAGTGGGTCGTCACGCCCAAAACGCTGGCCAGCCAAGGCGGCAACACGCCCTTCCTCAACCATCCGATGCAGGGTCGGGTGCGCTACACCCTGATCGACGGCCATATCGATTTTGAAGCCCCGCATTGAGCGTCACACTGTCACGCATGGCGGATAGATTCTCCGTCATGCACCTCACGCTTTTCCCTTCGTTGCTGCTGAGCCTGCTTGCCGGAATACTGGCCGTCGGCGGCTTCGCCCCGATCGGCTTCTGGCCCTTGCCGGTACTGAGTCTCGCCGTGCTGTTCGCGCTCTTGGCGCGCACGTCTTCCCTGCGCGCCGGCTTTGCCATCGGCCTGGCCTGGGGCCTGGGATTTTTCATTGTCGGGGTGAGCTGGGTGTTCGTCAGCCTGTCGGTTTACGGCGGCATGGCGACGTGGCTGGCCGCGCTCGCGACCTTCCTGTTTTGCGCGTTGCTGGCGCTGTTTCCGGCCATGGTCGGTGCACTGCAGGCGCGCTGGCCCGTTCCACCGGCTGGGCGACTGCTGCTGTTGATGCCGCTCGCGTGGGGCGCGACGGAATGGGTGCGCGGCTGGCTTTTCACCGGTTTCCCGTGGCTGGTGGCGGGCTATTCGCAGGTGCCCGCGAGCCCGCTGGCAGGCTACGCGCCGCTGATGGGCGTGTATGGCGTGTCATTTTTGCTGGCGCTGATCGCGGCGCTGCTGGCTTGGAGCCTCACAACGCGCGGCCGGCTGGCACGGCGCGCCTGGGCCGTGGTGGCCATCGTGGCGCTGGGCGTCGGCGGCCAGGCCCTGCGCAGTATCGACTGGACGACGCCGGACGGTGCACCGACCACGGTCGCGTTGCTCCAGGGCAACATCCCGCAGGACATGAAATGGCAACCCGAGAAAACGCTCGTCACGCTGGAAAGCTACGCGCGTATGGCCGCCGCCTCGCCCGCACAACTGATCGTGCTTCCGGAAACCGCGCTGCCGCTATTTGAATCCGATCTTCCCGACGCCTATCGTGAAGGCCTGATCACCCTCGGCCGCAACAACGGCGGCGATGTGCTGACCGGGCTGCCCACCGGGTCGCCGCAGGCCGACTACTACAACAGCGTCATCAGCCTGGGCAGCGCGCCCAGCCAGCGCTACCACAAGGTCCACCTGGTCCCGTTCGGCGAATACATTCCGCTGAAGGCCATCTGGGGCTGGGTGATCGATGTGCTGCACATTCCCTTGTCGGATTTCGCGCGCGGCGCCATCGACCAGCGCCCACTCGCCATCGGCGGCCAGCGGGTGGCCGCCAACATCTGCTACGAGGACGTCTTCGGCGAGGAGATCATCCGCCAGCTGCCCGAGGCGAGCGTGCTGGTGAACGTCAGCAATCTGGCATGGTTCGGCGATTCGTTCGCACCCTGGCAGCACGCGCAAATGTCGCAGATGCGCGCGCTGGAAACCGGACGCATGATGCTGCGCGCAACCAATACCGGCGTCACTGCGATCATCGATGCAAAAGGATGGATGCTGGCCAGCCTGCCGCTGTTTACGACGGGCAGTCTCACCGGCGAAATCCAGGGCTATGCCGGCAGCACACCCTATGCGCGTTGGGGCAACGCGCCGGTGCTGGCGCTGTGGGGCATATTGGGGATCGGACTGCTCGTCGCAGCAGCAATCAGGCGACGGCCCTGATCCGGGTGGCGTTGCGGCCGCCGCGCTTGGCTTCCAGCAGGGCAGCATCGGCGCGCGCCAGCGCCTCGTTTTCTTCCTTGTCGTCGCGGCTGTATTCGGACAGGCCGCCGCTCCACGACAGCTTCTGGGTCACCCCGGGGATCAACTCGACGCTTTCCGGCATGTTGGCGCGCAGACGATGCGCGAGTTCCTGCGCGCGATCCAGCGGCGTATAGGGAAACAGCACGCAGAATTCGTCGCCGCCCAGGCGGGCGATGAAGTCGCTGTTGCGCAGGCAGTGTTTCAGCGCGTTGCCGAACTTGATGATGAGCTGGTCGCCGGCTTCGTGGCCGAAGGTGTCGTTGACCTGCTTGAAGTTGTCGATGTCGAGTATCAGCAAACTGTGCGACCAGCCGTCTTTCAGGGTGGCGAACAGCTCCTTCTGCTTTTCGTCGAAACTGCGCCGGTTGTTGACCTGCGACAGGTGATCCATCCGCGCCTGCGACGAAATTTCCCTCTGCTGCCCGAGCATCACCTTGCCCAGTTTGAGCATGGTCTCGAGCGGCGACCTGAATTCCGACAGGCTGACCGGATACTCGGCGCGCAGTCGCTCCTGGCGCACATCGTTGGTGAGCTTGAGCATCATGCGCAGGTTGTCGGTCACCCGATTGCGCACCGCCTGGGTCACGCCCATGACCAGAATGGCCATCACCAGGCTGGCCACCAGCCAGCCGAGGAGGTAAGGTGCCACGCTTTCGACCACCGGCGTGACATGGCGCCACACGGCAATTTTCCACGGGGTGCCCGCCAGTTCGATCAAGGTGGGCGCATTGTTGCGCTTGATCGCCTGGTTGCCGCGCCGCATCAGCACCATGGCGGCATCGCCCGCCTGGCCTTGCTGCAGCTCGGCATAGGCGGCCGCGTCGGGCAGCGGCAGGGTGTCGAACAGCGATTGCAGCTGAGGCACGCTCTGCTCGATGATGACGAAGCCCAGTCGCTTGCCCTCGCTGTCGACCACCGGGTGTGACAAAGACAAATTGAAGGTTGCGGTAGCCGACGCGCCAGCCTGCTCGGCATTGGCCAGCAAGCGCCGGGTGTCGCCCGGCAGGAAACCCGGCAGCAGCTGGCGTTGGCCGTCGGTCACGAACAACACCGTGGCGTCCTGGTTCAGGGCATGCAGGTTGGTGGCCTGCGCCTGACACACTTCCGGCGTAGCGCTGGCGAAACACGCCAGCGTCTGCGGATGCGCGGCAATGCGTGCCGCGCTGCGCTGCATGGCATCGGCCATGAATTCGATCTGCGCGGCCATCACCGGCTTGTCGAACTCCTCCGGCACAGGCTGGACATGCGGTCGCGACAGGTAAATCGCGGACGCGACCAAGCCTGCCAGCAGCACGAGTGCCGTGGACAGGATCAGACCAAATCGCAAAATCGACGTGTGGTGCATGGTGAATGCGCCGCAGGCTTCAACCTCTTATGTTTTTTGTTCTCCGCAACAACAGGCGCCCATTTCCCAGCAAGCGCCTGTCGACTTGCCCTATTCACAGCAAGATCTATGCCCCACGCGAAACGGCACCCGGCAGAGGAGTCTGCCGGGTGCCGCGGTCATTCAACTGTAAAGAATCCCGACACTAGCTGCGGCCTGTGCTGCCGAATCCCCCCGCGCCGCGCTGGCTGCTTTCAAAGTCTTCCACCACATTGAATTCGGCCTGCACGACCGGCACGATCACCAGTTGCGCCAGACGCTCCATCGGCGTGAGTTCGAACGCCTGTTGCCCGCGGTTCCAGGCGGACACCATGAGTTGGCCCTGATAATCCGAATCGATCAGCCCCACCAGATTGCCCAGGACGATGCCGTGTTTGTGGCCCAGCCCCGAGCGCGGCAGGATCAAGGCGGCATAGCCGGGGTCGGCCAGATGGATGGCCATGCCCGTTGGAATCAGTTGGGTTTCGCCCGGCGCCAGTACGATCGGGCTATCGATACAGGCACGCAGATCAAGCCCGGCGGAACCCGCGGTCGCGTAATGCGGCAGCTGATCGCGCAGCCGGGCGTCGAGAATCTTCACATCCATCTTCATATTCGTCGGGATTTCGTCAGTTGAGCAGGGTTGCAAGGTGGCGGATCAGGTGACGCGCCTGGGTGAGTTTGTCGGCACGCGGCAGCGGATGCGAGCCCCGGTCATCGAACAGCACGAGTTCAGCGGTGTCCAGTCCCAGCGTGTGCTGTGCAAGATTGCCGACCAGCAGCGGCAGCTTTTTCTTCAGGCGCTTGGCTTCGGCATGCTCGGCCAGGCGCTCGGTCTCGGCGGCAAATCCCACGCAAAAAGGCGCACCGGGCATGGCGGCCACTTCGGCCAGGATGTCGGGGTTGGCGACCAGAGTCAGGGTAAGCCCCGCATCGCTCTTCTTGATTTTCTGCGTTGCGGCCGCCTCCACTCGGTAATCGGCCACTGCTGCCACAGCAATGAACACATCGCTCGGCAGTTCGCGCAGCACCGCGTCGCGCATTTCAGCGGCACTTTGCACATCGATGCGGCGCACGCCTGCCGGGGCGGCGAGACAGGTCGGCCCCGACACCACGCACACCTCGGCGCCCGCTTCCGCTGCCGCCTGCGCCAGCGCGTAGCCCATCTTGCCGGAACTGCGGTTGGTCAGCCCACGCACCGGATCGATCGCCTCGAAGGTCGGCCCGGCGGTAATCAATATCCGCTTGCCCGCCAGGGGGCCGGCGCCCAGCAGGCCGGGCAGCGCAGCCAGAATCTCGGCCGGCTCCAGCATTCGCCCGAGGCCAATTTCGCCGCAGGCCTGCTCGCCCGCGGCCGGCCCCAACAGGCTCACGCCATCTGCACGCAGTTGTTCCAGGTTGCGCTGGGTCGGCGCGGCGGCCCACATTTCACGGTTCATCGCAGGCGCGACGGCAAGTTTGCAGGTACGGGCAAGGCACAGGGTCGACAACAGATCGTCGGCCCGGCCATGCACGAGCTTGGCCAGAAAATCGGCCGAGGCCGGCGCCACCAGTAGCAGATCGGCGTCGCGCGACAGATGGATGTGCTCCATGCCATCGCCACTGGCGGCGTCCCACAGGGACGTCAGCACGGGCTTGCCGGACAGCGCCTGAAAGGTCAGCGGGGTGATGAACTGCTGCGCGGCAGCCGTCATCACCACCCGCACTTCGGCGCCGGCCTTGATCAGCAGGCGACACAGCTCCGCCGCCTTGTAGGCTGCGATGCCCCCGGTGACCCCGAGGAGGATTTTTTTATGTGTTAGCGACACGATCGCGATTCTCACGCCGTTTTTCCATAACAATGGCTGCA
>JAABQU010000219.1 GCA_011391285.1 Thiobacillus sp. | reverse complement strand
GCCGCATTGTCCTCGCTATTCACGGGCAGCGAGGCGCCGAGGCTGACATTGAGTTCGATCCGGTCGCTGTCGAAAAAAGTGCCGCGAACCCCGTCGCGGTCGGCCTTGAAGACAGTGCCACGATAAACAAAATAGGGGAAAGGGATGGCGTAGAGGCTGGATTCGTCCGAACCGCGATAGTCCGGAAAGCTTAGCGCGCTCACGCCGATACCCAGCTCCCACAGGGGTTTTTCGGCAGCGCAGGCGTGGCCGGCAGACAAACCGAGCAGCAGCGTGGCGAAGGGGGTCAGACAGCGCGGAAGAGACATGGCACGTCTACCCACAATTGGGGCTGATGGCATGGCCGCCCGATGCCTCGATTTCGACCAGCAGGTCGGCGCGGCACACGTCGGCCTGCAGGAATACCGCCGACACCGGGGCGCCGATGAATTGCAGCATTTCGCGGCGGACTGTGTCCAGGTTTTCTGGATGGCGGACATAGACCTTGTAGGCAAGGGTACCAAGGCGGAAATCGGCGCCCGGCGCCTTGCGGTTGGCTTCGGCGACGATGGCGTCGATGTTTTGCAGGCATTCCCGCGTCTGCGCCGCCACATCGCCGACATGCAGGCTCTGATGGCCGACGATGCTGGCGGTTCCGGAGATGAACAGTATGTCGCGACCCCCCAGCCTGACCAGTCCCGCGCGCGCGAAGGTCGGGCTGCGCGGGCCGTACTGGCTGGGGTAATGGTAGGCGCTGACCTGGCGCGGGTTCTCGACGCCGATCACATCCGCCCGCGCCGCCAGGAAGGCAATATGGAGGCCGCCGCCGGCGGAGCCCAGGGCGCAGGCGGCGGGCACATTGCCGGTCACTGCGCGGCCATGGGCGAGGAAGGCATCCTGGCGACCGATATTGAACTGGCGGTAGCGCTCCTTGTGGTGGCTTTCACGGTTGATCGCCGGGAAATAATTCCAGAAGCGCAGGGCGTGATAGCCGCGGGATTCGAGCAGCTCGAAGATGGACACGTAAGCCGCTTCGGTCGTCGCCTGCAGGGGCGGGCGCGCATCCCCTGCGACTTCGTCGAGACTCATGCAGCCGAACAGCAGCGTTTCGCTTTGACGGTAGCGGATGGGGCCATGCCGGCCGGATTGCAGCGGTTCTGCGCTATGCCAGACCTCGCAGGTTGCCTCTTCCCCGGGTGGCAGGATCATGTCCACGGCCAGGAGCGGCAGCTCTTCCGCACCGGGGGGGGCACTATCGAGTGGGAGGGCTGGATGGGAAAAACAGGCACCGCCCAGCACGCTGCGCTGCCCGTCACCGGCGAGGCGGGAAAGTCGGGACGCGGGCAGAACCTCCAGCCGCAGGATCGCTTCCGCAGGCTTCATCGGCAGCCGGCTTCTTCCGCATCTTCCAGAGGACGGATATTCAGGTTGCGCATGGTGGGGTTGGTGACCCGGTAGATAAACCAGGAGAATTCCTTCGGCCCGTGCTTCATCGCCTGGACGAAATGCCTGAGCGCCATCGCCGCCTTGTCCGGCTGGCGCAGACAGGTGTCGACCGCCTCGGCGCCGACGAAGGCGCTGTTCATGGCCAGCAAGACACCGAACGAGAAGACCGGATCGATGAAGGCATAGGCGTCGCCCAGCAGCAGGTAGTTGGCGCCGTCACTGCGGTCGCAGGTATAGGAAAAGTTGCCGGTGGCTTCGACGTCCGAGACGAGTAGTGGTTTTCGGCGGGGCAGGTGGGCATGGAATCGTGCGACATGAGACTTTCCTCGGATGGCGGCAGCACTGCGAAAGGCTCTGTCCATATAAACAGAAAACACGCGAATTTTACCCAAACAACACTTGCTGCTGGTGGTTCACGCGCATTGCCGAGGCGACCCGATGCCGGCTGAAACGCTTTTTTGGGAAGATCATGCAGCGCCCGTAGTGCAGGCTCAGCGCGACGGTAGCGCTGAGCTGGCCGCTTGGTAGGGTCAGCGTACTCGAGACAGCCAGAGCAAGATCTGGCTTTGGAATGGTGGTGGAGAGGAGGAGGATCGAACTCCCGACCTCCGCATTGCGAACGCGGCGCTCTCCCAGCTGAGCT
>JAABQU010000218.1 GCA_011391285.1 Thiobacillus sp. | reverse complement strand
GTTCATCCTGCTGCTCAATCCCGTCGTGATCCTGTTTTCAACCCGGCTCGGCAAGCGGGTGAAGGACCTGAAGAAGTTCGAGAACCGGGCCTTCGAGGTGTTTCAGGATGCGCTTTCCGAAACGCTCGACGCGCTGACCCAGATCCGCGCGATGAACCGCGAAAAGCATTATCTGGTGCGGGTGACCGAAAAGGCCGCCGACATCCGCCGGCACGCCGCGGCGTTCGCCTGGAAGTCGGACGCGATGAGCCGGTTTTCCTTCTTTGTCTTCCTGGTCGGGTTCGATGCATTCCGCGCCGGCGCGATGCTGATGGTGGTGTTTTCCGATCTTTCCATCGGCGAGATGCTGGCCGTGTTCGGTTACCTGTGGTTCATGATGACGCCGGTGCAGGAGCTGGTGAACATGCAGTATGCCTGGTTCGCCGCCAACGCCGCGCTGGGGCGCATCAATGCGCTGCTCGGACTGCGCGACGAGCCCCAGCATCCGGCTCTGCGCGACCCGTTCGCCGGCTTGCCCACGGTCGGCATCGTGCTGGAGCATGTGAGCTTTGCCTACGAGGATGGCGAGACGGTGCTCGACGACGTCAGCCTGACGGTAGCGGCGGGCGAGAAAGTGGCGCTGGTGGGCGCCTCCGGCGGCGGCAAATCGACGCTGGTGCAGGCGCTGCTGGGCTTGTACCCGGTGAAATCCGGACAGATTGTCTATGGTGATGTGCCGGTGACCGAAATCGGCTGGGAGAGTGTTCGCGAGCACGTTGGGGTGGTGCTGCAGCACCCGGTGCTGTTCAACGACAGCGTACGCGCCAACCTGACGCTGGGGCGCGAGGTGGATGACACCATGCTGTGGCAGGCGCTGGAAATCGCACAGCTGAAGGACTATATCGTCGAACTACCGCACGGCCTCGACACCGTGGTGGGACGCCAGGGTGTGCGCATGTCCGGCGGCCAGCGTCAGCGGCTGGCGATCGCGCGCATGATCGTCGCCAACCCCAGCATCGTTATCCTCGACGAGGCCACCTCGGCGCTAGACACCGACACCGAGCGGCATTTGCATGAGGCGCTGGGCAAGTTTCTCTCTGGGCGCACCACGCTCATCATTGCCCATCGCCTGTCGGCGGTGCGGCAGGCCGACCGCATCCTGGTGTTCGAGAACGGCCGCGTGGAGGAGGAGGGCGCTCATGCCGAGCTGATCGAGAAGGGCGGGCTGTATCACAAGCTCTACCATCACGCCTGAAAATAAAACTCGGGAAAATCAGCATTCTCTGATACACTCCGCTGAGTTGTGCATACAGCAGTGGGCAGGTCAGGCTTTTGCCGCCGTGCCTCGGGACTGTTCTCACAGCCCCATCGTCTTCGACCTCTCTTTTGTACCGCCGGTTATTCATTGCAACCGGCAGTGACAAGTCTTGTGGTTGGCGCCGATGTGATCGACGCGACCCGTTGGGCGTTTTTCAAACGCCGCTGATATCCGGTTCGTATTTTATGACCTGTCTGGTTCTGAACCGGGCGCAGGTTTGTTTTGCGCGTTTGAGCGCACTGAAAAAAGGTTTGCCATGAGCTTTTCCGAACTGGGACTTGATCCCCTCATCCTTAAATCCGTTCTGGCCTCGGGCTACGAAAACGCCACCCCGGTCCAGATGCAGGCGATTCCCGCCGCGCTGACCGGCCGCGACCTGCTGGTGTCGTCGCACACCGGCAGCGGCAAGACGGCAGCCTTTCTGCTGCCGTCGATCCAGCGCCTGCAGGCCGAGCCGACGGTCAAGAGCATGGGCCCGCGCGTGCTGGTGCTGACCCCGACGCGCGAACTTGCGCTGCAGGTCGAAAAAGCGGCGATGAAATACGGCAACGATCTGCGCCGCTTCCGCACCGCCTGCCTGGTCGGCGGCGCGCCGTATGGCCTGCAGTTGAAGCGCCTGTCGCAGCCGGTTGATGTCGTTGTCGCTACGCCGGGCCGCTTGATCGACCATCTGGAGCGCGGCAAGATCGACTTCTCGCGCCTCGAAGTGCTGGTGCTGGACGAAGCCGACCGCATGCTGGACATGGGCTTTGTCGACGATATCAAGGCGATCGCCGCGCGCTGCCCGGCCGAGCGCCAGACCCTGCTGTTCTCGGCCACGCTCGACGGCGTGGTGGGTAACCTGGC
>JAABQU010000217.1 GCA_011391285.1 Thiobacillus sp. | reverse complement strand
CGACCACCGGCACCGCGTCGAAGAATTCGCGCGCCTGCTCGACGGTCATCTGCAGCACTTCGTGGATGGTCTTGCCCTTGTAGCGGACTTCCAGGGTCTCGCGGTTGTAGCGCTTGCCGTGGCAGACATCGCAGGGGACGAAGATGTCGGGCAGGAAATGCATTTCCACCTTGATCATGCCGTCGCCCTGGCAGGCTTCGCAGCGACCGCCCTTGACGTTGAAACTGAAGCGCCCCGGCAAATAGCCACGCTCGCGCGATTGCGGCACGCCGGCAAACAACTCGCGGATCGGCGTCAAGAGGCCCGTGTAGGTCGCCGGGTTGGAGCGCGGTGTGCGGCCGATGGGCGACTGGTCGACATTGATCACCTTGTCGAAGAATTCGAGGCCTTCGATTTCGCGGTGCGGCGCCGGTTCCAGCGCCGAGCCGTAGAGGTGGCGCGCCGCGGCGGCGTAGAGCGTGTCATTGATCAGGGTCGATTTGCCCGAGCCGGAAACGCCGGTGATGCAGGTCAGCAGGCCCACCGGAATGGCGAGGTCGACTTGCTTCAGGTTGTTGCCGCTGGCGTTGCGAATCTTCAGTTCGCGCAGCGCGTTGGGTGGCGTACGTTTGGCGGGTGTGGCGATCTCGCGCCGGCCCGAGAGGAAGGCGCCGGTCATCGAGGCCGTGTTGGCCGCTACCTGCTTTGGCGTGCCTTCGGCCACCACGCGGCCGCCGTGCTCGCCTGCACCTGGCCCCATATCGACAACGTAGTCGGCGGATTCGATGGCTTCGAGGTCGTGCTCGACCACGATCACCGTGTTGCCCAGGTCGCGCAGGTGGAACAGCGTCTCCAGCAGGCGCGAATTGTCGCGCTGGTGCAGGCCGATCGAGGGTTCGTCGAGCACGTACATCACGCCCGTCAGGCCCGAGCCGATCTGCGACGCCAGGCGGATGCGCTGCGCCTCGCCGCCGGAAAGCGTCTCCGCCGAGCGGTCGAGCGAGAGGTAGTCGAGTCCGACGTTGATCAGGAAGGACAGCCGTGCGGTGATTTCCTTGAGGATCTTCTCGCCGACCTGGGCCTTCTGTCCGGTCAGTTGCAACAGGTTGAAGAAGTCGCGGCAGTTGATCAGCGAGAAGCGGCTGATGTCGGAAATCGTCTTGCCGCCGACGAAGACGTGGCGCGCCTCGCGCCGCAGGCGCATGCCGCCGCACTCGGGGCAGGGCTTGTTGTTGAGGTACTTCGACAGTTCCTCGCGCACCGCCATCGAGTCGGTCTCGCGGTAGCGGCGCTCGAGGCTGGGGATGATGCCCTCGAAGGCGTGGCTGCGGTCGAAGCGCGTGCCTTTCTCGTTGAGGTATTTGAACCGGATCTGCTCCTTGCCCGAGCCGTAGAGCACGATGTCGGTGGTTGCTGCGGGTAGCTTCTCGAAGGGCACATTGGTGTCGATGCCGTAGTGCGCGGCGAGCGATTCCAGCATCTGGAAGTAGAACTGGTTGCGCCGGTCCCAGCCCTTGATGGCGCCGGCGGCCAGGCTCAGGTGCGGATAAGCGACGACGCGCGCCGGATCGAAGAACTGGATCTGGCCGAGGCCGTCGCACTTCTGGCAGGCGCCCATCGGGTTGTTGAAGGAGAACAGTCGCGGCTCGAGTTCCTGCAGCGCGTAGCTGCAGACAGGGCAGGCGAACTTCGACGAGAACAGATACTCCTTGCCGGTGTCCATTTCCACGGCGAGCGCGCGGCCTTCCGCATGCATCAGCGCGGTCTCGAAGCTCTCCGCCAGGCGCTGGCGCACATCGGCCCGCACCTTGAGGCGGTCGACGACGATGTCGATGGTGTGCTTGTGGGTTTTCGCCAGCTTGGGCAGGCTGTCGATGTCATGCACCGCGCCATCCACGCGCAGCCGGACGAAACCCTGCGCGCGCAGCTCGGCGAACAGGTCGAGTTGCTCGCCTTTGCGGTTGGCCACCACCGGGGCGAGGATCATGAGTTTCGTATCGGCTGGCAAGGCGAGGACGTGATCGACCATCTGCGACACGCTGTTGGCTTCCAGCGGCAGGTCGTGGTCGGGGCAGTGCGGCGTGCCGGCGCGGGCGTAGAGCAGGCGCAGGTAGTCGTGGATCTCGGTGACGGTGCCGACCGTGGAGCGCGGATTGTGGCTGGTGGCCTTCTGCTCGATGGAAATCGCGGGACTCAGCC
>JAABQU010000216.1 GCA_011391285.1 Thiobacillus sp. | reverse complement strand
TGACGCTGGCCATCGTCGCCATCGCCGACAATGCGGATCGTATCGTCGGTTGGGCCAGGTGGTTGTCGGAATTCACGGTGCCGCCGCCGCCGGAATGGCTTGCCGGGCTGCCACTGGTCGGGATCAAACTTCAGCATTTCTGGGCGGAGGTGGCCGCCACAGGCATCGAGGAGTATGCCGCCCGGTTGGCGCCCTATGCCAAAACGGGTACCGAATGGTTCATTGGCAAGGCGGGAAATTTCGGCCTGCTGTTCCTGCAGTTTCTGCTGACCGTGGTCATCGCCGCCATCCTGTATGCAGGCGGCGAGTCGGTAGCCGACTGGATGAAGCGATTCGGCCGTCGCCTCGCAGGCGACCGCGGAACGGATGTCGTGGTGCTGGCCGGCCAGGCGATCCGCGGCGTGGCCCTGGGGGTGGTGGTCACCGCGGTGGTGCAGTCGGCGCTGGGCGGCATCGGGCTGGCGCTGGCCGGCGTGCCGATGGCCGCGGTGTTGACGGTGGTGATGTTCATGCTGTGCATCGCCCAGCTTGGTGTCTTTCTCGTCCTGCTGCCGGCGGTGGCGTGGCTGTACTGGAGCGGGGACAGTGGCTGGGGTACCTTCCTGCTGGTGTGGACGGTCGTCGTCGGCAGCCTGGACAACGTGCTGCGCCCCTACCTGATCAAGAAGGGGGCCGACCTGCCCCTGCTGCTGATCTTCGCCGGCGTGATCGGCGGCATGATCACCATCGGCCTGGTGGGCATATTCGTCGGGCCGGTGGTTCTCGCCGTAGCTTACACGCTGCTCGACGCGTGGGTCGGGGATGATCGCAGGAACGTCGAGCCGCTCGCACCGAAGGCTTGACTACGATGCATCGCCGCCGCTATTCCCTCAAGACTTTCGTGCGGCGGGTGCTGCCCCTGCAAATCGCCGCGGTCTCCCTGGCGCTCGCCCTGGGTTTCGGCACGCTGGCTTATTTTCGCAGTCACGACAGCATCGGCGCCGAGATATTGCAGGAGGCGCGCCTGCGCCTCGCATTCATCAGCCTGCGCGCCTCCCAACTCATGCGAGCCGAAGGGCTTGACGCAAGGACAGCAACCCGTCGCGCCCTCGACGAGACATCCACGTCCGCGCCAGGGCTGCAATTCGGCGAGTTCATACAGGTGAAGTTCTACGACATCAGCGGCAATGTGCTGCTTGAACGGGTGGCGGATACGGTGCACGCCGCTCGCCTGCCCACGCCGTCAGAGACTCAGCCGCACCCGCCGGCAGGCGATCACGCGATCGACACGCTGCGCATCGAGGGGCATCCCTATCTGCACCTCATGCTGCCAGTCACGAATGATTCCCGCGCCGTGACCATGTATGCCGAGGGCCTGTTCCGCCTGTCCGACGAGAGCGTCGCACAAGCTCGCCGTGACGCCCTGAAGAGCATGCTGTACGTTGTCCTGGTCGTCGCCCTCACGGCGCTGCTGCTCTATCCGGTGATCCTGAGCCTGACGCGCCGCCTGGCTCGCTATTCCGAGAGCCTGCTGGAGGCCAACCTGGAAACGCTGGAAGTGCTTGGCGGCGCAATCGCCAAGCGCGACAGCGATACCGATGCCCACAACTACCGCGTCACACTCTACGCCCTGCGCCTGGCTGAAGCTTCAGGACTGGACGAGGAACGCATGCGTGGCTTGATCAAGGGGGCCTTCCTCCATGACGCGGGCAAGATCGGCATCCGCGACGCCATCCTGCACAAGCCGGCACGGCTCGATTCCGAGGAATTCGGTGTCATGCAAACCCACGTCGGGCACGGCCTGGATATCGTCAGTCGCAGCGCCTGGCTCGCTCATGCGCGTGACGTGGTCGGCGCTCACCATGAGAAATACGACGGCAGCGGCTATCCCGGCGGACTGGCTGGCGACGCGATCCCCCTGGAGGCACGCGTCTTTGCCATTGCCGATGTGTTCGATGCACTGACCGCGCAGCGTCCTTACAAGGCGGCCTTTTCTTTCGAGGACACGATGAACATCCTCGAAGAAGGGCGCGGCAGGCACTTTGATCCCGAGCTGCTCGACCGCTTCGCCGGCATCGCGCCGCAACTCTACGCCCAGTATGGCGGGCGCGACGACCCGCAGCTGCGCGAGGAACTGCGCAGCATCGTGCGGCGTTTTTTCGTGGGCGGACTCGACACGCTGGAGTCCTGATGCCTCGGCGGACTCAGCCGAGGAAGCGCTGCGCCTCGCGCAGGAAATCCGGT
>JAABQU010000215.1 GCA_011391285.1 Thiobacillus sp. | reverse complement strand
ATCCGGCTCGCCATCGACGATTTCGGCACCGGCTACAGTTCATTCAAGTACCTGTCACGTTTCCCCATTCACACCCTCAAGATCGACCAGTCCTTCGTCCGTGACGTGCCCGGCGACCCGAACGATTCGGCCATCGTCCGCGCCATCCTGGCGATGAGCCAGTCGCTTGGATTGCAGGTCATCGCCGAAGGGGTCGAGACCCAGGCTCAACGCGACTTTCTGTTCGAGAACGGCTGCAATGCCTATCAGGGTTACCTGTTTGGCAGGCCGTTGCCGATCGAGGAATGGCAAGACATTTTGCGCTAGGTGGGTGGGCGCAGGCCCGACGGGGTCCGCAGGGCCGCCGGGAGCGAGTCTTGATGTGGGGGGGGTGACGGAACTGCAGTGAAACGCCGACGCAGCGAATGTCAGCTTCCGGGAGAGGCTTCAGTCCGAGAACGGCCATGAACAGCCAGTCGGTCATGTCACATAGAAAGTCCAGTTGCCTGGTGATAACAGACCCTCAACGCCTCCCTCGAAGCGCCAGCTAGGTAGTTACATTTTTTATTTTCTCCCGTCACCAGACTTCACGTGCAATGGAGATGATGGCTTTAATGGAAAAAAATAATAAAAGCGGCACCACAAAAATGGCATCGACTCGAATACTGCAATCCCCGGGGCAAAACGCAAGAACAAAGAAGTTATAGGGCAAAGCAGCTAGCCATAGCAGCGCAGCGTACAACGCGGCCCGCTGTTTGGACAATAACCAGCCACTCCAAAAGCTAAAGGCTAGGAACATACAGAGATGTCCTAACGGAAATTCATCCTCTGTGGCAATGCGCCAGAGCAACCAAATTAAAATGCTTGCGATAAGTATCAGGATAATTGTTCTAAATATTTTTGAGTTGCGGACAAAACTCGCCCTGCTCACCGAGTCCGACTGCTTTGCTGGTGAGCTTAACCAAACGTATCCGAAGACAAGCAATATTGGTGCGACCGCGACAATCCCAAAGACAAACAGAATCAACAAATCCTCCAAGATAACCCCCTTCAATGGACCTAACGGATCAGACGTTTTTTGACGATATTCGCACTATCAAGGATGACGAATTAATTCTGATATGTATGGCAGCCTTATCCGAGAACTCCCCATTTGTCCATAAAATAATGGGCGCAGATCTAACATAGACTAGCCTTCGGACTAATGCCACGGTATCTGGCCTGAACGTCTCTTCTTAGCCAAAGACCTGTCGGTAAGGCACAAAGCAGTGAGGGGCCGCTCCGGGTCGAATACTGCCCCCCGCCCCCCTCCTCAACGCATTACATCTGCGCTTCTTCCTGCAAGGCCTTGAGGCTTTCCTCCACGCCAGCCGCGTGGGTCAGTTCGGCGACGTTCTGCTTGGTGAAGAATCCCTGGAAATCGCCAAATCGCTGGACGTATTCGATGATGAGCGAGGAGTACTCGGAGGCACTGGAGAAGATCTGTTTGAGGCCTTCCTCCTTCGATCCGATGACGTCGAGCAGGAATTTCTGCCCGCAATCACGCAGCCGCTGCACCACGACGTCGATGTTCGGCACGCCGCCGACCTCGCCGTCGGCCACCGCGACCGCGATGTGGTGCAGGCGCGGGCCGAAGTTGCGCACGAAGGCCTCGGTCGGCGATTCGGTCAGCAGGTGGTTCATGAAATAGGGATGGTTGGCCGCGGTGAACACCTTGGCCGGGCATTCGAGTTCGTTGGCGTAATGCACGCTCTTGGTGACGTTGGTCGACGAGTTCTGGTCGGCGATATCGTAGGACCCCCAGTAGTAGTAGCTCGACAGGGTCAGGTATTCGAGAATCGCGGCTTCCCGGTTCTGGCTGTAGATGCGCGTCGCCAGATGGTCGATCGGCAGCAGCATGGCGTCGATGCCGAGTTGCTTCTGCGTCGCCTTGGCGCCCTCGTAGGCGGCCTGCATGTCGTCGCGGATGCTGCTCCAGCCGAGCGCATAGACGCGGATGTCGGATTCCGGACGTTCCCAGTAGGCGACGATGTTGTGGGTGTAGGGGCTGGGCTTGACCACCGCCATGTTGCCCGGCAGCTCCAGCTTGCGGATCTGCTCCTGGTTGAAGAAGCGGATGTCGCGCGCCTTCTGCATGGCGACGACGGCGTGCGGGTCGGTGACACGCAGCACCTCGCCCATGTAGCGCGAGTTGGGCTTGACCGCGCCGATGGGGTAGACCTCGTTCAGGCTGCGGAAGATGCCGCGCACGTTGGGGTCCTTCACCTCGCGCACCAGGATGTCGGGCGCGCTCATGTCGATGCGCAGGATGT
>JAABQU010000214.1 GCA_011391285.1 Thiobacillus sp. | reverse complement strand
GCTGCTGGATTACGGCGCGAGTGGGGAGGTCATCGAGGTGAACGTGCGGCGTGCGCTGCTCGGCTACGTGCTGCAGCGCTTGAGTGTCGATACCACGCCGGACCATTCGCTGAATCCGAACGCCTATCAGTTGATGCTGTTGAATCGTGACGAGATCGAGCCGTTTGCGGCGTGGGCGTTCAGGTAAGTGCGTTTGAGCCTTACGGGGTTGCTAGCCAATCAGATCGATCAGTCCGCGCAGCGCCGCGGCCACGGCACGCGAGCGGATTTCCTCGCGGTCGCCATCGAGGCGGCAGGTGGACGACATGACCGTGCCGTCTGCCAGTGCCCAGCCATAGCAGACCAGGCCGACGGGTTTTTGCCGGGTGCCGCCGCCGGGACCGGCGATGCCTGAAATCGCCAGCGTGGCCTGCGCGTGGCTGTGCTTGAGCGCGCCGGCGGCCATGGCCGCGGCGGTTTGCTCGGACACGGCGCCATGGGTTGCAAGGACTTCTTCCGGCACATCCAGCATCTCGATCTTGGCGGCGTTGGCGTAGGTGATGAAGCCGCGCTCGTACCAGTGCGAGCAGCCGGGCAGGGCGGTGAGCAGTTGCCCGACCCAGCCGCCCGTGCACGATTCGGCGGTAGCCAGCATCCAGCCCCGCGCGCTCAGCTTTTCGCCCAGTTCGGCGGCGAGCTGGTGCAGTTCTTCATCGCTTACACGAGCCATTGCAGTCCTTTAATGATGGCGATTGCGTACAGCGCCGCCAGAAGATCGTCGAACATTACGCCAAATCCGCTTTTGAAATGCGTATCAGCCAGCCGGATCGGCCAGGGTTTCAGGATATCGAACAGGCGGAACAACGCAAATGCCAGCACCATCCACAGCCAGCCTGCCGGCGTAAACAGCAGCACCAGCGCGAAGGCGACGATCTCGTCCCACACCATGCCGCCGTGGTCGGCGATGCCCAGCGTGCGTCCGGTGCGGCCGCAGGCCCAGATGCCGAGTAGGAAGGTGGCGATCAGAAAAATGATCTGATTCGGCAGGTCTTGCGCGACCGCAACGACCAGCCAGAACAGCGGCAGTCCCAGCAGGGTGCCGACGGTGCCGGGCGCCTTGGGCGCAAGACCTGTGCCGAAGCCGAACGCGATCAGATGCGCAGGATGCACGAACAGGAATTTGAGATCAGGCCGCGAAGTGGTCATAGCCGGTTCTGTCGAAGCTCAGGGGCTGGCCGTCGGCGCCGATCACCGCGAGACCCGGCTCCGCGGTGATGCGGCCGATGCGCGTCACCGGGACGTCCATGGAGTGAGCGGCGGTGGTCACCGCCTCGCGCCGGTCGGCCGGGGCGGTGAAGCAGAGCTCGTAGTCGTCGCCACCGGCCAGCACGCAGTCGCGCGCAACGGCTTCGTTCAGATAATTCCGCACAACCGGCAGCGTGGGCAGGGCGGCGAATTCGAGCCTCGCCCCGATCGCGCTGGAGCCGGCGCTCGAGCGTTCCAGGATATGCCCGAGGTCGCCCAGCAGACCGTCTGAAATGTCGATTGCGCTGGTCGCGATGCCGCGCAGCGCGATGCCGAGCTCCACCCGCGGCGCCGGCAGGTAGAGCGCGGGCAATACCTTGGCGGCGTCGATCTGTTCCATGAACAGCCGCCCCTGGCGGTAGGCCAGCGCCAGCGCCGCCGAGCCGATCGTGCCGGACACCCAGACGTCGTCGTCGGCCTGCGCGCCGTCGCGGCGCAGCGCCTGCCCCGGCGGCACTTCGCCCATCACCGTGATGCTGATCGTGAGACTGCCGCGCGTGGTGTCGCCACCGACGAGCTCGATGCCGTGCTGGTCGGCCATGCGGAAAAAGCCACGGGCAAACGCGGTCAGCCAGGCGTCGTTTTCTTCCGGCAGCGCGATGGCCAGCGTGGCCCAGCGCGGCGTCGCCCCCATCGCAGCCAGGTCGGACAGGTTCACTGCCAGCGACTTGTGGCCGAGCCCGGCGGGGCTGTCCTGCGGCGAGAAGTGACGGCCTTCGAGCAGCATGTCGGACGACACCGCCAGTTGCATGCCGGGCGTCGGAGCCAGCAGCGCACAGTCGTCGCCCACGCCCAGCACCGCGCTTGGGGTGGCGCGGGTGAAGTGCTTGGCGATGAGGTCGAATTCCATGGAGCGTGAGGCGTGAGGGATGAGGCCGTCTTACGCCTTAGTTCTTCACGTCTTGGCTTTCCGTGCGTGCTCGATTTCCACTGCGCGGACGTCCTGCGCCAGCTTGTCGAGCACGCCGTTGATGTACTTGTGGCCGTCGGTTCCGCCGAATTTCTTCG
>JAABQU010000213.1 GCA_011391285.1 Thiobacillus sp. | reverse complement strand
CAGTTGGGATTCAAGCGACCGGATACGGGTGCTCGATTCGGTCAGGGTCAGCGAATCGCCGCTACCCGCCGACGACGCAGGTGCTTTGCCCGCCCCCTTGCCTTTGGCAGAAGAGACTTTGGCGGTGGCGGGAGGGGTGATGCGCTTGTCGATTTTCACGAGCGGATTCCTGTGGGCTTGTTTTCCGGAAGGGATGCAACTTGAACTGGAATACGGCAATTTTCGGGAAAACCTTAGCCCGATTTATCCCAGTACGTGCGAGGCCAGCCCATCCGCCAGCTTGGGCTCGAACCAGGTGGACTTGGGTGGCATGACTTCATTGGCATCGGCCACCGCCATCAGGTCTTTCATGCCGGTGGGGTGGAGCGCGAAGGCCAGCGCCATTTCGCCGCTGTTGACCCGTTTTTCCAGCTCGGGCAGGCCGCGGATGCCGCCGACGAAATCGATGCGCTTGTCGCGCCGTGGGTCCGTGATGCCGAGGATCGGGGCGATCAGGTTGTTCTGCAGCAGGCTGACGTCCAGCCGTCCCACCGGGTCGGCCGGGATCAGCTCCGGGCGGATACTCAGGCGATACCACTTGCCGGCCAGATAGAGGCCGAAGACGCCCGGGCGTTCGGGCTTGACTGCCGCAGCAGCGGGTTCGACGCTGAAGGCGGCGCCGACGCGTTCGAGGAAGGCTTCCGCAGAGAGCCCGTTGAGATCGGTGATGACGCGGTTGTAATCCATGATGCGCATCTCGTGCGCGGGAAAAATCACCGACAGGAAGAAGTTGTAGGGCTCGCTGCCGGTATGCCCGGGATTGGCCGCTTTGCGTGCGGCGGCAATGCGCGAGGCCGAGGCGGAACGGTGGTGGCCGTCGGCGATGTAGAGCGCCGGCATGGCGTTGAACGCGGCGGTGATGCGCGTCTGGGTCGCAGCGTCGCGGATCACCCACAGGGTATGGCGTACGCCGCCGAGTTCGGCGTCGGAGTCCGGGGCGCCGCGGGTTGCGTCGGCCAGGATAGCATCGACTTCGGGCGCGGCCGGGTAGGCCAGCAGCACCGGACCGGTCTGGGCGTCGAGCGCGTCGATCTGCCGCACGCGGTCGTCTTCCTTGTCGGGGCGGGTGAACTCGTGCTTGCGGATGCGGTTGGTGTCGTAGTCCGCGACCGAGGCGGCTGCCACGATGCCGGTTTGGCTATGGCCACCCATCACGATGCGGTAGGCGTAATAGCAGGGCGCCGGATCGCGCACCAGGACACCGGCCTGGATCATGGCCTGCAGGTTCTCGGCGCCCTTGGCGTAAACCTCGGGCGCGTAGGGATTGGTGCCGGCGGGCAGGTCGATTTCCGGCTTGGAAATATGCAGGAAACTCCACGGGCGGCCGCTGGCACGTTCCCGGGCTTCATCCGTCGACAGCACGTCGTAGGGCGGAGCGACGACATCGTTGGCGCGTCCCGGTGCGGGGCGGAGGGCGGCAAAAGGCTGGATCAGGTTCATGACATTTACGTTTCAGGGGTAAGAGGGTCGCCCAGCGCGGCGAGGAAAGCGGTCACTGCACCCACCCGCCGGACGACATCGGGCAGGGGGGTGCTCAGCTTCAGCCGGTCGGGGCCGGCGAGCCGGTAGCCAGCCTTGCCCTGGATTAATTGAATAATTCTACCCGGATCGATGGGTGGATTGGGGGCGAATTGCACGCTCATGCCTTCACCCGACACGTCCAGCCGAACAATGCCGTAGGCGCGGGTCGACATGCGCAGGCGGTGCACCGCCAGCAGGGCGCGTGCCGTATCGGGCAGTTCGCCGAAGCGATCGACCAGTTCCTCCTGCATCTGGGTCAGGTCTTCCGCGCTGTGGCAGCTCGCCAGCCGTTTGTACAGCACCAGCCGCTCGTGGACGTCGGGGCAGTAGTCTTCCGGCAGCAGCGCAGGGGTGTGCAGGTTGATTTCCGAGACCACGCCGAGCGGCTGGTTCATGTCGGGTTCCTTGCCCGCCTTCAGGCTCGCCACCGCGCCGGCCAGCATGTCGTTGTAGAGCGAGAAGCCGACCTCGAGAATCTCGCCACTCTGCTTTTCGCCCAGCACCTCGCCGGCGCCACGGATTTCCATGTCCTGCATGGCGAGATGGAAGCCTGAGCCGAGTTCTTCCAGCAACTGGATCGCTTCCAGGCGTTTCTTCGCTTGCGGGGTGAGGCTGCGGTCCTCTTCCACCAGCAGGTAGGCAAAGGCCTGATGGTGCGAGCGTCCGACGCGGCCGCGCAACTGGTGCAGCTGGGCGAGTCCGAACTTGTCGGCGCGGTTGATCAGGATGGTGTTGGCGGTCGGCACGTCGATGCCGG
>JAABQU010000212.1 GCA_011391285.1 Thiobacillus sp. | reverse complement strand
TCCTTGAACTTCACCGCAACCACGCGTCCACGCTCGCCCTGGACCAGTTCAGCAGTGTGCTTCTGCAGCAGGAACTTGAGGCCCTTTTCCTCGAGGCTCTGCTGCAACAGTCGCGCCGCCGGTTCGTCCAATTGCCGATCGAGCAGCCAGGAACCGATGTGCACCACGCTAACGTCCATGCCGCGCAGCTTCAGGCCGTTGGCGGCCTCCAGTCCGAGCAGGCCGCCACCGATGACCACGGCGTGCTTGTATTCTGCTGCGGCTTGAATCATGGCATCGACGTCGGCGATGTCGCGGAAGCCGATCACGCCGGGCAGGTCGGCGCCGGGAACGGGCAGAACGAAGGGCCTTGAGCCGGTGGCCAGCAGCATGCGGTCGTAGGATGCCCGGGTGCCGTCGTCCGCCTCCACGCTGCGGTTTCTGCGGTCGATCTTGACCACCCGCTTGCCGGTGTGCAGCGTGATGCCGTTCTGGGCATACCAGTCGCGGCTGTTGAGCACGATCTGCTCCACCGTCTGCTCTCCAGCCAGAACCGGGGAGAGCATGATGCGGTTGTAATTGGGATGCGGCTCATCGCCGAACACCGTGATGTCGTACAGGCCGGGCGCCGCCTTGAGCAGTTCCTCCAGCGTGCGCATGCCGGCCATCCCGTTGCCGACCATGACCAGTTTCATTTTGGGCCCCGACGCGGGGGGCATGCTCATATCCATCTCACCACTCCAAACAAAAGACTTGAAAACCGATGACCGGGATGCGCGTTGCGCCTGGCCTGCTTCATCACCATCAAGCAACCGCTGTGCCATCGCGTAAATTCACGCTTAACGCATTGTTTTTGCTTGTTTTATTTCCGCTTCGACAATTCCCACCCGGCTTGCGAAGCACCATCGCGGTGCCGATTCGAACCCCGTGCACCGAAATCTATGCCGCTGCCCGACCGAAGCCATTGATCGCCGTGATCGCACGCGCCTGGTTCAGATCATCCGTATAGCCCGCCGCGTACAGGCACACCGCAAGCTGGTTGCGAATCGGCAAAGGCAGCGGCGAGTGATCGCGCATCACACTCGCAATCCACGCGCCGGTGGCGCGCGCATCGATGGCCGGCAGACTGGCCGACAAGCTCGGCACCGATTGCGATTGGTACACCTGCTGCACCACGCCGACCTGCATCAGCAGCATGTCGGGACGCTGCAGCGGATCGGCGAACGCCTCGCCCTCGCACCCCTGCAGCAGCAGGGCATGCCCGCCCAGCGCCTGCAGCACGGGGGTGACGCCCGACAGCTCGGCCGCTTCCATCACCGGCGTCACTCGCAGCGACGTCTCACCCAGGGTGTCGACCAGCACGGCAAGGCGCGTCGCCAGATGATCGACGCCAAGGCGCGAGCGCAATGCCAGCAGGCTCGCCAGTCCCGGATTCAGCAGGGCCACCGGGGCGAACGCCAGCTGCTCATCGCGCAGCGCCGTGTTGACCTGCGCCACCGAACTGCACGGCATCACCCCCAGTTCGCGCAGCACGTAGGCCGCCGCGGTGCCGCCGCCACCGTCGAGCACGCCGTGGATCAGCACCGGAATGCCAAAACTTTTCAGCAGCAAAGCCAGCAGTGGGGTGAGATGCGGATGCGCGCGCACCCCGTGGTAAGCGGGTAGAACGACGGTCCGAAACGGACCGGGCGGCGCGGAAAAAACCGGCAGCCGCTCGGCCAGTGCCGCATGCATGCCCAGCCAGGCATCGACCCCCGGGTCGTGCTGGTGCAGCGCCACCAGGAACGCGGCAGTTTCAAGTTCGGGCACGCCGCCGTCGAGCAGCGCGGCCAGCAGCGCGCGCGCGTCGAGATAGCCCAGGCCCTCGCCGGCTTCGATCTGACGGATCAGCGTGGGGTAGCTCATGAATCTCTATCCACGAAGGGACGCGAAGGCAGACCCAGGAGGGCTAAACCCACGTGGCACTCAGGGCGTGTCAGCGTCCGTCGGCCATGCCCCGGCAGGCACCCCCATGAATCTGCCTTCGCGTCCCTTCGCGTCCTTCGTGGATAAAAAATGTTTTGAATCACCGCGCCGCTCCCGATTTCCTGCGATCAGCCGTTGCAACACCGGCATGCACGCGCCACATTCGGCCCGGCCTGACGGCTCCTTGTCAGATTGTCAGCAGGGTCTGTGCCAGGCTGCGACAACCCAGTGAATTCAAAGGGTTGGCGGGATACGGGCTGATGTCAGGCCGGCGATACGCTCATCCACAGTGCGTGGTCTGGATGGTGTGCTGCAAATTGGTGCGGTGGTCCGAGCCTGAAAACCTGATCCGACCTGAAGCGGTCAAGGGGAGT
>JAABQU010000211.1 GCA_011391285.1 Thiobacillus sp. | reverse complement strand
AATGTTCAGCGCGGAAAACGGCTGGGGCGTCCTGAACCACTTCGATGTGCCATTCTGGGTGGCCGTGCCGCTGGCGGTCATCGTCATGGATTTCGTCATCTGGCTGCAGCATGTCATGGTTCATGCGGTTCCCGCCTTGTGGCGGCTGCATCGGGTGCACCACGCCGATCTCGACTACGACGTGACCACCGGCGCGCGGTTTCATCCGCTCGAAATCATCCTGTCCATGCTGATCAAGTTCGCCACCATCGTCGTGCTCGGGCCGCCGGTGGTCGCCGTGGTGATCTTCGAAGTGATGCTGAATGCCACCGCCATGTTCAACCACGGCAACATCCGTCTGCCGCTGGCGGTCGACCGGGTGCTGCGCTGGGTGCTGGTGACGCCGGACATGCACCGCGTACATCACTCCGTCGAAGACGACGAAACCAACTCCAACTTCGGCTTCAGCCTGACCTGGTGGGATCGCCTGTTCGGCACTTATCGCGACCAGCCGCGTGCCGGACATGTGGGCATGACCATCGGTATCCGCGACTACACCAACCCGAACGAGGTGGATCGTCTGGATGGCATGCTGTGGTTGCCATTCCGGGGCGAGATCAAGGACTACGCCATCAATCGCCGCAATTACTCCGACGGGGCCGCACGATGAACAAGACTGTGCTGCGCGCGCTGTTGGGCCTGACCCTGCTGATTGCAATCGGTGCGGCCATCGTCCTGCGCGATCATTTCGATATTGCTGCCATGCAGGCGTGGGTGGAAGGCGCGGGTGCCGCCGGGCCGATCGTGTTCATGGCCCTGTATGCGCTGGCCACCGTATTGTTCCTGCCGGGCTCGGTGTTGACTCTGGCCGGCGGCGCCCTGTTCGGTCCGGTCTGGGGCACCCTGTGGAACCTGACCGGCGCGACGGTGGGCGCTGCGCTCGCATTTCTGGTCGCGCGCTATCTGGGTGCCGACTGGGTGACGCGCCGTGCCGGGCCGCGCCTGACCCGCCTCAACGACGGTGTCGCATCGGAAGGCTGGCGCTTCGTTGCCTTCGTGCGACTGGTGCCGGTGTTCCCGTTCAACCTGCTGAACTACGCGCTGGGCCTGACTCGCATTCCCTTTGTCGCCTATGTGCTGGCGACCTGGATTTTCATGCTGCCTGGCGCTTTCGCCTACACCTGGCTCGGGTTCGCCGGGCGTGAGGCACTGGGCGGCGGCGAAGGCATGATCCGCAACGTTCTCATCGCGCTCGCGCTGCTCGCCGCCGTGGCATTCCTGCCGCGCTTCGTGCGCAAGCTGCGCGAAAAACCCATGCTGGCCGTGGACACCCTCAAGCAGCAACTCGATGCCGGCGAGGACGTGCTGATGCTGGACGTGCGCTCCGCCGCCGATTTCGTGGGGGAGCAGGGCCATATCGCAGCCGCCCGCAACATCCCGCTCGATGAGTTGCCCGCCCGGCTGGCAGAGCTGCAGGATTACAAACAGCGTCCCATCCGCCTGCTGTGTCGTACCGATCGTCGATCCGCACAGGCTGCGCGACTATTGGCCGATGCCGGTTTCGTCGACGCCCAGGTGATTCAGGGCGGCATGACCGCCTGGCGTGAAAAAAGCTGGCCGGTGGTGGACGACGGGAAATAAGGTTACGAACATGCATGAACTGGTGAAGGATTATTACGGCAATCAACTGAAAGGCAGCGCGGACCTGCGCACCTCGGCCTGCTGCGATGCCAGCCAGATGCCAGGCTGGTTGAAACCGCTGTTGGCGCGCATCCATCCGGAAGTGACGGCACGCTATTACGGTTGCGGCCTGGTCTGTCCGACCCTGATGGAAGGCCTGAAGGTGCTGGACCTGGGGTGCGGCTCCGGCCGCGACGTCTATGCGCTCGCGCAACTGGTCGGGCAGGGCGGGCAGGTGCTCGGAGTCGACATGACCGAGGAGCAGCTCGCCGTGGCCGAGGCGCATCGGGAGCACCACCGACAGACCTTTGGCTTCGGCCGCGACAACGTCGAATTTCGCCTGGGCTACATCGAACAACTGGATGAACTGGGGCTGGCCGATGCCAGCTTCGACGTGGTGGTGTCCAATTGCGTGGTCAACCTGTCGCCCGAGAAGGAAGCCGTATTGCGGCAGGTTCACCGCCTGCTCAAACCCGGCGGCGAGCTGTATTTCTCCGACGTCTATGCCGATCGCCGGGTGCCGTCCGAACTGCGCAGCGATCCGGTGCTGTACGGCGAATGCCTGGGCGGCGCCCTGTACTGGAACGACTTCCAGACCCTGTCCCGGCGCTGCGGCTTCGACGACCCGCGGCTGGTCGAAGACCGTCCCATCGCCATCACCGACCCGGCCCTGGC
>JAABQU010000210.1 GCA_011391285.1 Thiobacillus sp. | reverse complement strand
CGCTGGCAGATCGAAACGCTGGAAGACGGCGGCCGCATCGAGCAGGCCACCGTGCTGTTCGACCCCGACACCGGCGAGACGCGCATGATGCGCAGCAAGGAAGACGCGCACGATTACCGCTACTTCCCCGACCCCGACCTGCTGCCGGTGAAGCTCGACGAGGACTGGATCGAGCAGGTGCGCGCCACGCTGCCCGAACTGCCCGCCGCGATGCAGGCGCGCTTTCAGGGCGAATACGGCGTATCGCCCTACGATGCCGCCGTGCTGACCGGCTCGCGCGCGCTGGCCGACTACTTCGAAGTTGCGGCAAAAGCCTGCGGCCAGGGCAAGCTCGCCGCCAACTGGGTGATGGGCGAACTCTCTGCCGCGCTCAACAAGGCCGACCTCACGATCGAACGCAGCCCGGTCTCCGCTGCCCACCTCGGCGCGCTGGTCGCACGCATCCAGGACGGCACCCTGTCCGGCAAGCTCGCCAAGCAGGTGTTCGAAGGCTTGTGGGAAGGCGCAGGCGAAGTCGACGCCATCATCGAGGCGCGCGGCCTCAAGCAGATGTCCGATTCCGGCGAACTGGAAAAAATCATCGACGAAGTCATGGCCGCCAACGCCAAATCGGTCGAGGAATTCCGCGCGGGCAAGGAAAAAGCCTTCAACGCACTGGTGGGCCAAATCATGAAGGCCAGCAAAGGCAAGGCCAATCCGGCGCAGGTCAACGATCTGCTGAAAACCAAACTTCAGGGATAAAAAATGGGCCGGAGTAATCCGGCCCATTTTTCGAATTCACTTTAGTGCCACCAAGCGGCAAGCCTGTGGCGAGAGACAACGGCCTGATTATTTACCCGTCAATTCACGGAAGCGCACTTTGTCTGCCGCGTATTTTTCGCGCACTTTCTGCATCGCTTCTTCGTTGATCAGGATGGTGCGCTTCAGTTCAAGACTTTCCCGTTTGGCCTGATCGAACTGCTCCTGCAGCCCCGTTCCCACCTTGCGTCCGGCTTTCTCGGTGCTGGCAATGCGCGCACTCAGTTCGGCCAGGTTGGCATCGACCGCCTTGCTGCGGATGACCGCGCCATTGATCGCCAATTTGTGGTGTTCCAGCGCACGGTCGCGCGACAGATCGATTTCCGCTTCGGTGGTATAGGTTGAGGTCAGGGCGCGATCGAACTGCGCCTGTTTTTGCTCTTCCTGCTGAATCCGCTTGAGTTCGGCCTGACGTTCCGCTTCGGCTTTGCGCTCCGCCTCGGATTGCGTACGCTTGATGATCTGCCCCTGCTTGTTCATCTCGGCCGCGCCGCTCTGCTGGTAAGTCGGCGGCAGGGTATCGCTGTATTGCACGCGGCCGTTGCTGTCTACCCAGCGGTACATCGCCGCCTGCGCGGCACCCATCGTCAGCAGCAATGCGACGAACAGGGCGCTAAACGCCATAAGTTGCACGGTAATCTGCCACGGCCTGCAATTCAGCTTGTCTGCCCGCATCACGTTCCAGAAACTCCACCAGGTTGTCCAGCGTGACGACCGCCACCACTGGAATGTCATATTGTTCGCGTACTTCCTGCACGGCTGATCGTTCTCCGGTTCCGCGCTCCATGCGGTCCAGCGCAATCACCACCCCGGCAGGCTCAGCACCCGATTTGCGGATCAGGTCGACCGATTCGCGTACCGAGGTGCCCGCCGAAATCACATCGTCGACGATCAGCACGCGGCCTTGCAGTGCCGCACCCACCACCGACCCGCCTTCGCCATGATCCTTGGCTTCCTTGCGGTTGTAGGCATACGGCACGTTCTTGCCTATGCCCGCCAGCGCAATCGCAATGCTCGCCGCCAGCGGAATGCCCTTGTACGCCGGGCCAAACAGCACATCGAACGCGATCCCCGAGTCGACAATGGCTTTCGCGTAAAATTCGCCCAGCCGTTTTAGCTTGTCGCCGTCGTTGAACAGCCCTGCGTTAAAAAAGTAGGGGCTCATGCGCCCCGCCTTGGTCTTGAATTCGCCAAAACACAGCACCTGCGACGCAATGGCGAACTCCACAAACTCGGCTTTGTAATCGGACATTTTCTCAATTTCTTGAATCAATCTTGATGCGAATTATATCGGCCAACCTCAACGGCATCCGCTCCGCCGCCACCAAGGGCTTCTTCGACTGGCTGCCCGCGCAACACGCCGACGTCGTCTGCGTGCAGGAGCTCAAGGCGCAGGCCGCCGACCTCAAGCCCGAATTCATTCAATGTGACGGCCTCACCGGCGCCTTCCACTACGCGGGAAAGAAAGGCTACAGCGGCGTCGGTGTCTACACCCGCCAGCCGCCGCAGCAGATCATCGAAGGCCTCGGCGTCCCGGAGTT
>JAABQU010000209.1 GCA_011391285.1 Thiobacillus sp. | reverse complement strand
ATGTCGACCATGGTGACCAGGGTGGCGATCAGCACGATGTAGACCGGAATGCGCACCTCGTCGCTCACCAGATGCCGCACTGCGGAGATCAGGATATTGGACGCCAATAACACCGCCGTGGTGGCGAGCCCCATGCCCAGCCCGTTGGTGGCGCTGCCGGTCACCGCCAGCGTCGGGCACAGCGCCAGCATCTGCGCGAACACCACGTTGTTGTCCCACAGGCCATCCTTGGTGATGCGTATGTAACTCATGATTGGCCCTCCTTGATTTCGCCGAGCATGGATGCCCTCTCGCGTGCGAACAGTTCCAACCCGCTCTTGACCGCGCGCACCACGGCGCGCGGGGTGATGGTGGCGCCGGCAAACTGGTCGAACACGCCGCCGTCCTTTTTCACCGCCCACTTGTCCGCCACAGGGTCGCCCAGCGTCTTGCCTTCGAATGCGTAGACCCAGGGGTCCTTGGCGGGCTCGATCTTGTCGCCGAGGCCCGGGGTTTCGGTGTGCTTGAGCACGCGCACACCGAGCAGCTGGCCGTCGCGCGCCACGCCCATGATGCAGACGATGGGGCCGGCGTAACCGCGCGCCACGGTCTGGAATACCACTGCTTCCACGTGCCCCGCACGGCGTGCGCGGTAAACGGTGACTTCGCCGTCGGGTGCCGCGACCAGAACGCTATCCTTGAGCAGATCGTTGTCGTATTGCCCCGGCAGCACCTGCGCCAGCGACTGCTTGAGATCGCGCGCGGCGGCGGCCTGGATGTCGGCATCGGTGGTGCGCGACGCCAGCGCCAGCGCACCGCTGGTCAGCAATACCACGCTGCCGAGCAGCAGGGTCTGGTAGGAGAGTTTCGCGCGCAGCGCTTGCAGATTCATACGGCGTCCTTCTTCGCCGGCTCGGCGACCAGAGTGTCACCCTTGCGCGTGCGGCCGTAGATGCGCGGCTTGATATACCGATCGATGATGGGGGTGGCCGCGTTCATCAGCATCACGGCGAAGGCGACGCCCTCCGGATAGGCGCCCCAGGTGCGGATGACGTAGGTGAGCAGGCCGCAGCCCAGCCCGAACACCAGCTGCCCGGCGGCGGTATTGGGCGAGGTGACCGGGTCGGTGGCGATGAAGAAGGCGCCCAGCATCACCCCGCCCGATAGCAGGTGAACCAGCGGTCCGGCGTAGTGCTCCGGCGCGATCAGGCTCATCAGCAGCGCCGGCAACGCCACCCCGGTGAGCATGGCGACCGGCGCGTGCCAGCTGATAATGCGGCGCGCGATCAGGAACACGCCGCCGGCGAGGATCAAGAGCGCCGAGGTTTCGCCCAGGCTGCCGCTGCGCTGGCCCCACAGCGCCTGCAGCGGCGCGTAGTGCCCGGCCAGTGCCTGCTGCAGATCGAGGCCGCGGCTGAATTCGGTCTTGACGTGGCCCAACAGCGAGGCGCTGCTGACGGCGTCGAGCTGCGTGCCGCCAAAGGTGACGGCGAGGCTGTCGAGCATGCCCGGCAACGCGCTCATCGGCGGCATCCAGGTGGTCATTTCGAGCGGGAAGGAAATCAGCAGCATGACGCGCGCCGCCATCGCCGGATTGAACACGTTCTGCCCGAGCCCGCCGAACACCTGCTTGCCGATGATCACCGCGAACAGCGCGCCCACCACGGCGATCCACCACGGCGCCCACGGCGGCAGCGACAAGGCCAGCAGCCAGGCGGTCAGCACGCCGGAGCCGTCCACGATCGCCGGCTTCACCGCGCGCTGCTGCAGCGTCAGCATGGCCGCTTCGCCCGCCACCGCAGCAAGCAGCGAGACCGCCCACAGGTACACCGCCGGCCAGCCGTACAGCCAGAAGCCGAACAGGGTGGCGGGCACCAGCGCCAGCATCACCGTGGCCATGATGCGCGACACGCTGTTGGCGGCGTGGGCGTGCGGCGAATGGGCGATCGGCATCATACGGTGGTCTCTGTCGTGGCTGCGGCCCTGGCGGCGGCTTCCTTGGCGGCTTTTGCCGCCTTGCGCGCGGCGGCCGCTTCCTCGCGTTCGCGCGCGATGCGTTCCATGCGGGCAGTGCGTTCGTCGGCCAGTTTTTTGGTGGCTTCCTGTTTCAGCTTGCTGCGCGCCTGCGCCATCAGCTCGCCCTTGGCGTAGTTGAAGTAATGCACCAGCGGAATGCTGGACGGGCAGACATAGGAGCAGGAGCCGCAACCGATGCAGTCCTTGAGGCCCAGCGTGACCGCACCGGCAAGATCGTCGCTGCGGATGCGCGCGGCCATCTCCAGCGGCAGCAAGCCCACCGGGCAGGCGCGCACGCAGCTGGAGCAGCGGATGCAGGGCGCAGGCTGGGTGAGTCCGATCTCGGCCTGCGTCAGCGCCAGCACGCCGCTGCTGCCCTTCACCACTGGCACGCCGGTGTGAGTCAGTTGGTGGCCCATCATCGGACCCCCCAGCACCAGGCGCGCGGGCGTCGTGTGGAAGCCGCCGCAGGTATCGAACAGCGCTTGCACCGGGGTGCCGATCGGCACCTCCAGATTGCACGGCTGCGCCACCGCGCCGCCGCTGACGGTGACGATGCGCGACACCAGCGGACGGCCGAGGCAAATCGCCTGCTGCACCGCCCACGCGGTGGCGACGTTGTGCACCAGCACGCCGATGTCGGCACTACGGCCCTCGGCCGGCACCTCGCGGCCGAGCAGCACCTGGATCATCTGCTTGTCCCAGCCCATCGGATACATCGCGGGCACCGCCTGAATATGAACATCGGTGCCGGCGGCGGCCGCGCGCATGGCGGCCAGCGCCTCGGGCTTGTTGTCCTCGATGCCGACCAGCGCACGCGTTGCACCCACGGCATACTGGATCAGGCGGATACCGGTGACGATTTCCGCCGCGCGCTCGCGCATGATGCGGTCGTCACAGGTGAGATAGGGTTCGCATTCGCCGCCGTTGATGATGAGCGTATCCACCCCGCTCTTGCGCGACAGGTTGAGTTTCACCGCCGACGGGAAAGTGGCGCCGCCGAGCCCGACGATGCCGGCGGCGCCGACGCGCGCGGCGATCTCATCCGGCGCCAGCGCGAACGGATCGGCGGGCACGGCGGTCTCGAACCAGCGCGCCTCGCCGTCGGGTTCGATCGTCACCGTGGCAGCAAGCAGGCCGGAAGGATGCGGTGCCGGGTGGTCGCCGATCGCCACCACGCGCCCCGAGGTGGGCGCATGCACCGGCGCAGAAATGTTGCCCTGACCAGCACCGATGATCTGACCGGCGAGCACCTTGTCGCCCACCTGGATCACCAGTTTGGCGGGCGCGCCCACATGCTGCTGCAGCGGCACGTACAGGCGCGGCGGCAGCGGCATGGCGCGGATGGCCGCGTCGGCCGAAGACGCCTTGCGTCCTTCGGGGTGAACGCCGCCGCGTAATCTGAATAGCTTCATGCGGCGAGCACTCCTTCATTTGCCGCCAGCGGCTGCTGACCGGGCTTGCCCCAGCCCCACGACTGCAAGGTCGGCGGAATCGGGCGCAGCAGAATGGCTTCGGTCGGGCACACCTCGACGCAGCTGCCGCAGGCGGTGCAGGCTTCCTTGAACACGGCATGGATATGCTTGGCCGCGCCGAGGATGGCGTCGGTGGGGCAGACCTTGTAGCAGCGGGTGCAGCCGATGCACAGCTCCTCGCGGACGTCGGCGATGCTGGGAACGGCGTCCTTGACCCCCGATAGATCGGCGTCCACCCCTAGCCTGGCCGCCAGTGCCACCACTACGGCGCGTCCACCCGGTGGGCACAGTGTCACCGGCGCACTGCCGTCGGCCAGCGCCAGTGCCGCGCCGGTGCAGCCGGGGTAACCGCACTGGCCGCATTGCGAGCCGGGCAGCAAGGCTTCGAGTTCTTCCACCAGCGGGTTTCCTTCGACCTTGAAGAAGCTCGCAGCCAGACCGAGGATCAGGCCGAACGCGAGGCCGAGTATCGTGAGACTGAGGATGGGGGCGATCATGGCTTCGCTCCTTTATGCCAGTCCGGCAAAACCCATGAAGGCCAGCGACAGCAGGCCCGCGGTGATAAAGCCGATCGGCGTGCCGGCGAACGTATCCGACGTCTGCGCCAGCGCTAGCCGCTCGCGCAGGCCGGTGAACAGCAGCAGCACCAGGGTGAAGCCGAGCGCGGAGCCAAAGCCATACAGCAAGCTTTCCACGAAGGCGTGCTTTTCCTGCACGTTGAGGATCGCCAGGCCGAGCACCGCGCAGTTGGTCGTGATCAGCGGCAGGTAGATGCCCAGCACCTGATACAACGCGGGGCTGGTCTTGCGGATCGCCATTTCGGTGAACTGCACCACCGCCGCGATCACCAGGATGAAGGCCAGGATGCGCAGGTACTGGATGCCCAGTGGCGCCAGCAGCCAGTGTTCCAGCATCCAGGTGGCGGCGGTTGCCAGGGTCAGCACAAAGGTGGTGGCCATGCCCATCCCCAGCGCGCCGTCCATCTTCTTCGACACGCCCATGAACGGGCACAGCCCCAAAAACTTCACCAGCACCACATTGTTGACCAGTGCCGTACCCAGCAGCATCAGCAGGTATTCGCTCATCGGTTCGCCCTCCTGCCTTGAATATCGCAAACACCGTGCCAAATTGAGATCCAAGGCTGGTGCATGAGAAATCAAGGCGCTAGCGCATGCAGCACCAATTCGGTGCGCAAAAATCGTGTCGCAGACAAACCCGGCAGCCGCGCGGTTGTAGCAAATCCGACAAATCACGCGCCGTGCGGAGTGGCAACCAATGAAGTTTTATGCGGGCACGCTTATTGCTGTTGTCACCTATGTCACAAAAGGATATTCAAGTCGCAATGATCCAGCCCACTTCTCCCGACGATGCCCATCCTCTCCCGAGCGAAACCGTAGACGCGGTCGCCGCCGTGCCGCCGCAGGTCTTTCACCTGGTGGTGGAACAGGCCGCTTTGGCGATCTCGATTACCGATGCCCATGCCAACATCCTCTATGCCAATCCGACCTTCGAGCGGGTGACCGGTTATTCGCAGGCGGAGGTGATCGGCCACAACGAGTCCATCCTGTCCTATCAGGTCACGCCCAAAATCGTGTACGAAACCCTGTGGGCGCAGCTCAAGCGTCAACGGCCGTGGAACGGCCTGCTGGTCAACAAGCGCCGTGACGGCAGCCGCTATCTGGCCGACCTGACCATCACCCCGGTGGTCGATGAAGCCGGCCAGACCACGCACTACCTCGGCATGCACCGCGACGTCACCGAGGTGCACCGCCTCGAACGCCAGGTGCAAAACCACAAGGCGCTGATCGAGTCGGTGGTGGACGCGGCCCAGGTCGCCATCGTCCTGCTGGATGAAAACGAGCGCGTGCTGCTGGACAACCAGGAATACAAAAAGCTGATCGGCGACCTCGGGCAGGAACCAGCCGCCATCCTGATGGCCACCCTGCGTGCGCAGTTCGGAACGGAACTGGAGCGAGCACGCAGCAGCCACCGCAGTCTGTCCAACCACGAAGTGCTGATCGAACAGCCCAACAAAACGCCGCGCTGGTTTTCCTGCTCGATCTCGTGGTTCGAGGAACAGGACTTCAGCGCCGATGCCTTTTACGAACCGGCCAAGCGCAATTACCTGCTGCTGACCATTCAGGACATCAGCGAACTCAAGCAGCAGCAGGAAGCCATCCGCATCAACGGCCTGCGTGCCCTGCTGGCCGAGCAGGAACGCATCCAGAGTCTGCGCGAGACGCTGTCGGGTGCTGTGTATCAACTGGAAGGCCCGCTCAACATGCTGGCGGCGGCGGTCAAGATGCTGGAGCGGCGCAACGAAGCGGGAACCAATGAACCGCTGGCCACGGCGCTGGACGATGCGGTGCGCCATGGCCGCGCAATCCTGGACACCCTGCGCGCCAGCATTCCCGCTGGCGCCGGCGAGCAGGTCTTGCCGGTCGACCTCAACACCGTATTGCGCGACCTGCTCAAGCTGTCCACCCCGCGCCTGCTGGCGGCCGGCGTCGTGGTGGACTGGCAGCCCGCCGCGCTGCTGCCGGCGATTGCGGGACGCGCCACGCAGCTGAGCACCCTGTTCAAGCAGCTCATCGACAACGCAGTGGACGCGCTCAACGAATCACGCGGCGGCCCGCGCGACTTGCGCGTGGCCACGCTGGCCAGCACCGACCACGTCGAAGTCATCATCGAAGACAGCGGCCCGGGCGTGCCCGAAGAATGGCGCTTCAAGGTATTCGAGCCTTTCTTCACCACAAAGGGCGCCGATCAGCAGCATCTGGGCATGGGCCTGGCGATCGCCCAGGAAATCGTGGCGCGGCACGGCGGCACCCTCGACATCGATCCGACCTGCCAGGCGGGTTGCCGCATGCGTGTGCAACTGCCGATCGCGGGAGAACGCCCATGACCATGCCGCAAAGCGAAGGCTGGGACGAACTGCAGCACGAGCTGCTGAAGACCGAACTCGAGACGCTGTATCACGTCAGCCAGGTGCTGTCGCGCTCGCTCGACCTCAAGGAAACCCTGAGCGCGGTGCTGCGCGCGCTGCATGAAGGCGTCGGCCTCGAGCGCGGCATGGTCAGCCTGATCGAGCCCGAAACCGGCGCCCTGCTGGTGACAGTGGCGCACGGTCTCGACGAAACCTACCTCGGCGAGATCCGTTACCGCCCCGGCGAAGGCGTGGTGGGCATGATCCTGGAAGAAGGCGAGCCGATCGTGGTCGAGCGCATCGCCGACGAGCCGCGCTTTCTCGGCCGGCTCGGCATCTACGATCCCAAGGGCGCGTTCGTCGGCGTGCCGATCCGCATCGGCCGCAAGGTGACCGGCGTGCTGGCGGCGCAGCCGGCGCCCGGCGCGGAAATCCTGCTCGAGGAGTACACCCACTTCCTGGAAATGGTGGCCAACCTGATCGGCCAGAGCGTGCGGCTCAACCGCGACATCGAATCCGAACGCCGCTCGCTGACCGAGGAGCGCGACAGCCTGCGCCGCACCGTGCGCGGGCAATACGGCTTCGACAACATCATCGGCCACACCCAGGTGATGCGCCGCGTGTTCGAGCAGGCGCGGCTGGTAGCGAAGTGGACCACCACCGTGCTGATCCGCGGCGAGACCGGCACCGGCAAGGAACTGATCGCCAACGCCATCCACTACAACTCGCCGCGCGCGCGCAGCCCCATCATCAAGCTCAACTGCGCCGCGCTGCCGGAGAACCTGCTCGAATCCGAACTGTTCGGCCACGAGAAAGGCGCGTTCACCGGCGCGGTCACGCAGCGCAAGGGCCGCTTCGAGCAGGCCGACGGCGGCACCCTGTTCCTCGACGAGGTGGGCGAAGTCTCGGCCGCCTTCCAGTCCAAACTGCTGCGCGTGTTGCAGGAAGGCGAACTGGAACGCGTCGGCGGCACCCGCACCATCAAGGTCGACGTGCGCCTGATCGCCGCCACCCACCGCGACCTCGAAGCCGAAGTCGCGGCCGGGCGCTTCCGCGAAGACCTGTACTACCGCCTCAACGTGATGCCGATCTACCTGCCCGCGCTGCGCGAACGCATGGAAGACATCCCCGACATCGCCCGCTTTCTGGTGGAAAAGATCGGCCGCCAGCAGGGGCGCGAACTCGGGCTCACCGAAGCCGCGCTGCGCGTGCTGATGCACCATGACTGGCCGGGCAACGTGCGTGAACTGGAAAACTGCCTGGAACGCGCAGCTGTGCTGACCGAAGGCAGCGTCATCGATCGCGACGCCATTTTGCTCACCGGCATCGACGAAAAGGTCTCTGTGGGACGCGGCGCCATTCAGGCCATCGATCTGGACGACCCCAATCTCGACGAGCGGGAAAAAGTCATCGCCGCGCTGGAACAGGCCGGCTGGGTGCAGGCCAAGGCCGCGCGCCTGCTCGACATGACACCGCGACAAATCGCTTATCGCATCCAGATCCTGAAAATCAAGATGCGGCAGATCTGATTCGCCCGTTCACCCCTGCAAAGGCAAACCCGCCTGCCCACGCAGCTTTGCGGAACCCCCGGGTGAAGCTGGCACGATGACTTTTCTGCGGTCCGGTTCCGGCCAGCGTGCTTAACGCACCTTGATTTCCGTCCACATGCGGGACAGCACCCGGCGTTGGTTGCGATCCAGGTCCTGAAGCATTTCCAGCCGCTGCCGTATCTCGCGGCTGGGGAAAATGGCCTGGTTGGCGGCGATGGCCGGCGTGATGAACTGCAGGGCATTCCGGTTGGGATTGCCGGTGCCGATCAGGTTGGTGAGTTCGGCCGAGTTGCGGCCTTCCAGCATGAAATTGATGAAGCGATGGGCGAGATCGGGGCGCGGGCCGCTCTTGTGCAGCACCATCGAGTCGAGTGCGAGCACCGCCCCCTCGCGCGGCGTCGCATAGCCGATGCGGAATGACCGGCCGGCGCGTTGCGCATCCTGCCGGGCCTGGAACATGTCGCTCGAGTAACCATGGGCAACCCAGATGTTGCCCACGGTGAGTTCCTTGATGTAGCTGGAGGCGTTGAACGCGGCCCAATAAGGCTTGGCGTGCAGGATCAGGTCGCGGGCGCGGCGCCAGTGCGCTTCGTCGGTGTCGTTGACCGAATAGCCAAGATACTTGAGCGCCGCCGCCATCAGTTCACGCTGCGAATCGAGCACGGTCACCCTGCCCTTCAGCTTCGCCAGATACTTCGGCTCGAAAATAACCGCCCAGGTGTCGGTGGGCAAACCCAGCTCGCGCATTTTCTGTTCGTTGTAGCCGAGCAGCGTGATGGTGTAGGCGTACGGCACCGAATAGCGGTTGCCCGGGTCGAACGCGGTGTCGAGATAGTCCGGATTGATGTTCTTCAGGTTGGGCAGCAGCCGCTTGTCGAGCGGGCGCAGCTGCTGCGACTTGATCAGCGATTCGACCGCATTGCCGGTGGGCACGATGAGGTCGTAGCCGGTCGCGCCCGCCGCCAGCTTGGCGAGCATCTCCTCGTTGTCCGAGTAATAGTCCTGCACCAGCTTGCAGCGGCAGGCAGCCTCGAAGCGCGCGACGGTCTGGTCCGAGATGTAGTTGTTCCAGTTGTAGAGATGCAGCACATCCGCAGCGTGGGCCATGCCCGCCAGACACAGGACGAGGCAGGCGACAAGCCTCATGGCCGGCCCCTGAGGGCACCCCGGTGGATGCGCGAGGCGAGCACGATCAGGCTCAGGGTGAATGCCATCAGCAGGGTGGAAACGGCGTTGACTTCGGGAGTGACCGCGATCTTGATCATCGAGTAAATCTGCAGCGGCAGCGTGGAGACCCCGACCCCGGCGGTAAAGAAGGTGATGACAAAGTCGTCGAGCGACAGCGCGAACGCCATCAACGCCCCGGCCACCACCGCCGGCAGGATGAGCGGCAACGTCACCAGGCGGAAAGTCTGCCACGGGCTGGCGCCGAGGTCGCGGGCGGCTTCAAAAATGCTCTCGTCCAGCCCCATCAGGCTGACGCGCACAATGATGGCGACGAAGCCGATGCAGAACGTGATGTGGGCGACGATGACCGACCACAGGCCCAACTCTAGGCCAAGCCAGGGCCGGAACACCAGGTTGAAAAACAGCAGCAGGCTGACCCCGAGCAGGATTTCGGGCATCGCCACCGGGGCGATCGCCAGCACCGGCAGCATGCGCAGCCGGTAGCGATGGATGGCGAGGCCGGCCAGGGTGCCGAGCACCGTTGCCAGCAGGCTGGCGACCAGTGCGATCAGCACCGAGTTGCGGGCGGCGAGCAGCATGGCGTCGTCGCTGAACAGTTCCGCATACCACTTAAAGGTGAACCCCACCCATTCGGCGTTGAGCCGCGAGTCGTTGAAGGAGTAAACCACCACGATCAGCAGCGGCAGGTAGAGAAAGGCGTACACCGCCAGCGCCGCCGCCCACAGCCACCGGGAAGGCTTACGCATGGCGGCCGGCCCCGCGCCGGGCGAACCACGCGGCCAATCCCGCACACCCCAGCACCGCCACGGTCAGCATGATCGACAGCGTGCTGCCGAAAGGCCAGTCGCGGGTGCCGAGGAACTGCTCCTTGATCAGGTTGCCGATCAGGACGTCGCCGGTGCCGCCCAGGATCTCGGGGATGGCGAACATGCCGAGCACGGGAATGAAGACCAGCGCCGAGCCCGCGTAGATGCCCGGCAGGGACAGCGGCCAGGTGACGCGCCAGAACCTCTGCCAGGCGTTGGCGCCGAGGTCCTGGGCGGCGTCGAGCAGCACCGGATCGTGCCGGTCCAGATTGGTGTAGAGCGGCAGGATCATGAACGGCAGATGCACGTACACCATGCCCACCAGCACGGCGAACGGCGAGAACAGCAGGCTGACGGGTTCGAACCCGAAGCCGGCCAGCAGGCCGTTGACCGCGCGCGCCAGCGCCGCCTGCGGGCCGAGGATGATCATCCAGGCATAAATGCGGATGAGGAAATTGCTGGCGAACGGCAGGATCGCCAGCAGCACCATCAGGTCGCGGTGCTGTGTCGGACTGCGCGCGATCAGCCAGGCCAGCGGGTAAGCCAGCACGATGCAGATCAGCGTGGTGGCGAGCGCCACGCCGATGGACTTGATGAAGATTTCCGCGTAAATGACGTCGCTGAAAAGAAACTGGTAGGTCTCCAGCGTGAGCTGCCAGTGGCCGTCCGCGACGAGCGGAGCGAGGCCGCCGTACTCGCCGGGAAAGCGGAAAGACGCCACCACCATGATCAGGCTCGGCGCCACGAAGAACACCAGCAGGAACAGGGTAGGCGGCAGGCTGACCAGCCAGCGGGTCAGTCGGCTATGCATGGAGGAACATGCCCGCATCGTGTCGCCAGGCCACGGTGACCTCGTCACCGGTCTCGAAGAAGGTGGCGCGCCCGGGCGCCGAGTTGGGCAGCAGCGCTTCGACTTGCGTGCCGTTGGCGAGCTCTACGGTGTAGGTCGTGACGTTGCCGACGTAGATGAAATTGTGCACCTTGCCCGCAAAGTGGTTCCTCAGTTCCAGCTCATGGTGCGTGCCGATACGCACCTGCTCGGGCCGCACCGCGAACCAGCCGCGCTGCCCGGCGCGTGCGCCTTCGCGCGCCGGCGCCATGATTTCCCCCAGCCCCGCCACGGCGAGGCGCACGTGGCTCGGCGCCGCCTCGATCACTTCCACGTCCAGCATATTGGTGTTGCCGATGAAGTCGGCGACAAAGCGGTTATGCGGAAAGCCGTAGATCTTCGACGGCTCGTCGAACTGCTCGACGCGGCCCTGATTCATCACCGCGATGCGGTGCGACAGCGCCAGCGCCTCGTCCTGGGCGTGGGTGACGAACACGAAGGTGATGCCGACCTCCCGCTGCAGGTCGATGAGCTCGTGCTGCATCTCCTCGCGCAGCTTGGCATCGAGCGCGGCCAGCGGCTCGTCCAGCAGCAGCAGGCGCGGGCGATTGACCAGCCCGCGCGCCAGGGCCACGCGCTGCTTCTGACCGCCGGAAAGCTCGTGGGGATATGCGCTTGCCTTGTCCTCCAGGTGCACGTCGGCGAGCGCCTCCCTGACCCGCGCCTTCACCGTGGCCGGATCCTTGCCCGACATCTTGAGCGGAAAGGCCACGTTCTCCGTCACGCTCAGGTGCGGGAACAGCGCGTAACTCTGAAACACCGTGTGCAACGGGCGCTTTTCAGGCGGCGTGTCGGCGAGGTCGCGGCCGTCGAGCAGGATGCGGCCCGCATCCGGCAGTTCAAAGCCGGCGATCATCCTCAGCAGCGTGGTCTTGCCGCAGCCGGAAGGCCCGAGCAGGGTGACGAATTCGCCCGACTCGATGGCCAGGCTGACGTCATCGACCGCGATGAGACCGCCGAAGCGGCGGGTAATATTGCACAGTTCCAGGAGCGCCATGTTGCTGTTCCCCCGACAGGATGATCAGGCGTGCCTCAATGAGGCCACGTCCTGGAAACAGCGGTGCAGGGGAACACATCCCACTGATTTGAGCCCTATTTTTCGTCAAGCGAAAGGCTGTAAATTCTCGACTGCAGCGGTTTTTTCATGTCTTCGATTTCGTTGTATCGAGTCAGCAACTGGTCGGACTGCTGATATAGAGACTCCTCGCGCTGGACAGCACTTTTCTGCGCGGCAACCACTTCATCGTAATTCGCAATCTGCCCGAGCAGCTGCGGTTGCATGGACATGCCGTATGACAATGACGCACTGCCGTTGCGGCGCAATTCCTGCACCATCTGGAACTGCTGATAGATCGCCTGCTGCTGCTGATTGAGCATATTCAAGGCGCTGTAGAGTTTTTCCAGTTCGATTTTGTTGTCGGCGGCGGCTGCAGTAAAACTCAACTGCAGCAGCAACAATGCAATGCTGAGGTAACGCATAACGCCTCCCGCGGCTGAAGCCAATGCACCCATTATAGAAATCCACCGTAATTGTGGCGCCCGCTTTCCACTATAGGTGGCGCTCGCAGTTACCCCGGACTCCGCGTAGACCCCATCCACCCTGCCCGCTTCCAATCAGGCTTGTATTCTTCCAAGCCCAGCAAAGCCATTCAGTCATCTAAATGACTTTCAATATATGACATAACACAATAATAAATTAGACAAATATGCTAACAAACCGCTTGTACATAATTGTTCAATAAAATATCCATATACTTGCAATGGTTTTACGAATATAGTGGCCACTAACCATACTTGGCATGAAATGTATGGCTTTTTTTTGCCTGCCCCAACAACCCTCTTGCGAGTAAATTCATGAATATTTCACGCCATTCGCGCGCCCTGCTGGCGGGCATCGCGCTGCTGATCACCGCTATTCCGGCCACTGCTGAACCGGGCCGCTTGCTGGCGGCTCAATGCGCCCAGTGCCACGGCACCAACGGAGCCGGGCCGGGCTTCGAAGACATCGCCGGCAAGGATATTTTCAATGACCTGATCGATATGAAATACCGCCCCATCGAAGGCATCATGGACCGTCAGGCCCGTGGCTATACCGATGATCAGCTGCAACTGATTTCCGACTACCTGTCCACCCTGCCCGGCAACGGCGACGATTAATTCCGGGAGGAAAACACGATGAATACCCTGAACAGAAGACAATTCCTCAAGCTGGCCGGCGTAGCTTCGGCTCTGGCCTCTATTCCTCGCGCCGTGCACGCGGCCGTCGCACCGCGCGTGGTCGTGGTAGGTGGCGGATTCGGCGGCGCCACTCTGGCCAAGTACTTGCGTATGTGGGGCGGCAACATCCAGGTCACGCTGGTGGACGCCAATCCCAGCCATATGTCCTGCATCCTCTCCAACCTGGTGGTGACCGGCGCGCTGCCAATGAGCCGGATCACCCTGGGCTTCGATTCCCTGCGGACCAACCACGGCGTGACCGTAGTGCAAGGCCGCGCAGTTGCCATCGACGCTCCTGGCAACACGCTCACGGTCAGCACATCGAGCGGCAACAAGGTTCTGCCCTATGACCATCTGGTGCTCTCGCCGGGCATTGATTTCGTGCCGGCTGCAGGTAACTGGAACCCGACGCTGACCCCCCACGCGTGGCAGGCCGGTGCGCAGACCACCTTGCTCAAGAACCAGCTGGCGGCGATGAGCAGCAACGAAACCTTCGTCATGACGGTGCCGAAAGCGCCCTACCGTTGCCCGCCCGGACCGTACGAACGGGCCTGCGTGGTAGCCGATTACCTGAAGCGCAAGGGTCGCACCGGCGCCAAGGTTGTCGTGCTCGACGCCAATGCCGGAATTACAGCCGAACCGGAAGCTTTTGGCCATGCGTTCAACGTAACCCATGCCGGCGTCATCGAGTATGTTCCCAACGCGACGGTGCTATCGGTTGATTCCAGCACGCGTTCGATCGTGACCAGCGCCAGGACCATCAACAATGCCAAGGTGCTGAACTACATCCCAAATCAGAAAGCCGGCGCCATCGTTGCGGGTTTGCCCCTCAACAGCACGGGTTTCGTGCCGGTGAATCCGTTGACCTACGGCACCGCCAGCTATCCCAACATCCATGTCATCGGAGATTCCTGCGCTGTTCCGTCCTCCGACGGCAAGGCGGTGCCCAAGTCCGGCCACATGGCCAACTCGGAAGCCAAGATCTGTGCCGATGCGATCATCCGCTCGTTCACCGGCGAGGCGCCGGATGAGGACATCGCGACCAGTTCCGCCTGCTTCAGCCCGATCACCAACAAAACGTCGTCCTGGCTGTCCACCAATTTCATCTACGGTGACATCTTCGACACCAGCGGCAATGTGAAAGGCAAAGGCATGCACCGCGTAGACGCTGGCGAAGCGGCAGCAGACATGATTGATGGCGACAGCTACCAGGACATGTTCATCTGGGCAGACAGCCTCTTCGCAGACAGCTACATCTAACCCCCACGTTTCTGCCCAGTCGGGCAGACCCGGGGTGGCGGCATGGGGGAAACCTCTCCCTTGAGCAGCAACGCAGTTGATACGGCCGACCGGCATCCGGTTCGGCCGTTTTTTTCGTTCACGGAAACGCTCATTTTCCGTGCGACTGGTTTTTGCCGTGGCTGATCCGGTAAATCACCCCCGCCTTGTCGTCCGATACCAGCAGTGCGCCGTCCGGCATGACCTGCACGTCTACCGGCCGCCCCCAGGCGGTCATGCCGTTCAGCCAGCCTTCGGCAAAAACCTCGTAGGCAACGACCCGGTCGCGCTCGATGCGCGCGGTGGTGAGGCGGTAGCCTAACGGCGGGATGCGGTTCCAGGAGCCGTGCTCGGCGATGAAGATGCGGCCGCGCCACGACTCCGGGAACATCGAGCCTGTATAAAAACGCATACCAAGCGCGGCGACGTGGGCGCCGAGTTCGCGCATGGGCGGGGTGAACTCGGCGCAGGACCGCTTGCCGCCGAACTCGGGGTCGGCGATGGCCCTGCCGTGGCAGTAGGGATACCCAAAATGCAGGCCGGGACGCGGGGCGCGGTTCAGTTCGTCGGGCGGGGCATCGTTGCCCAGCCAGTCGCGGCCATTGTCGGTGAACCATAGCGCGCCGGTCTTCGGCTGCCAGTCGAAGCCGACCGTGTTGCGTATGCCCCGTGCGTATTGCTCGAGGCCGCTGCCATCGGCGTTGAGGCGAAAGATGGCGGCATAGCGGGCGGGATCGGGTTCGCAGATGTTGCAGGGTGCGCCCACGGGCACATAGAGGCGACCATCCGGACCGAAGCGGATGAACTTCCAGCCGTGGTGGGCGTCGCGCGGCAAGGCATCGGTCACCACCACCGGCTTGGGTGGATTTCGCAGCCGCGCGGCAATGTGGTCGTAGCGCAGGATGCGGCCTGTTTCCGCCACGTACAGGGCGCCGTCGCGAAAGGCGACGCCGTTAGGGGTGTCGAGCCCCTTGAGCAGGGTCATGACGGCATCGGCCTTGTGACCGCCATCGCGGTTGGGCAAGGCGTAGACCTTGTCGCCGCGGGTGCCGACAAACAGGGTGCCGTCCGGCGCCAGGGCCATGGAGCGCGCGTCCGGCACGTTGTCGGCGTAAATGCTGATATGAAAACCCGCTGGCAGCTTGATCGTATCCAGCGGCAGTTCACGCGCGCAGGCAGGCAAGCAGGCCATCAGGAACAGGGCAAATAGCGACGTTTTCATCAGATCACTATAGAACCTCCTCGATCGCGCATTTCGGAACCCTTCACTTCCGTTCGAACTTGTCTAGTTTAAGGAGAGCGAGAGAATGAGTTGATCCTGGATCGGCACGCGAGATCACACGATCCGCCGCTGAACAGGTCATCCAGGTGTTTTTTTGTTGGGCCGCGTTCACTATCGTGCGGCACTTTTTTAAAATCTTAAATTGGGAGCAAGACATGAAACAAACAGGCTCGTACAAATCACTTCCCATCCTGGGCACCTCGCTTTTACTCGTTGCATTGCTGGGTGGGTGTGCCTCGACCGAGAACGTGACCAAAGCTCAAGCCACAGCAGACGAGGCGTTGCGGAAGGCCAATGAGGCCAACGCCAACGCCAATGCCGCCAAGGCAGATGCTGCCCGGGTTGCCCAGAAGGCCGACCAGGCGAACGCGGCCAGTGCGGAAGCCGTGTCAACGGCCAATGAAGCGAAATCTACGGCCGATGCAGCGAAAGCTGAAGTCGACAAGCTGGCCGAGAAAATCGACCGCATGTTCAAGAAGACAATGCAGAAATAATTGGTACGGAGCGGGGCGGAACAGGATGCTCTGTCGCCCGTCCGCCAACATTACGCGGGCAGCAGAGCGATGGCGTTGCCCCAGCTTATGGTGCGTGGCAGCGTGTTTCAGCGGATGACCACCCGGGTGCCTGTCTGTACCCAGCGAGAAAGCTGCCGGATTTGCGGGTTGGTGAGCGCCACGCAGCCATCGGTCCAGTTGAACGCTTTATGGATGCTGGGATCACCGCGGCCAATGCCGTGGATACCCAGCCGGCCGCCAAGCGGGGTGTTTTGAGGCGGGATGCGATGTTGCTGCAAGGCATCGATGATGGCATCCAGTTCTGCCCGGCTGATGCTGCCTTCGGCATAGGCGCGACGGGCAATGCTCTCAGAAGGATAATCGAGACCGTAAAACGTATCGTAACGGCTGTGGCGATCGATCCAGGCTATGCGGAAAACGCCTCGTGGCGTGGTTTCGTCGCCGCGGCGATGGATGTCGGCAGCGCCGCCGCTGCCGATGGAAATATTCTTGTAACGCGCCAAGACGTGGTTTTCAGCGGAAAAAACCGTCAGGGTTAGTGCCTGGGTGTCCACCAGAATCCAGGGCAGTCGTTCACTTGCCCAGGAGAATGCAGGTGCCACCAGAATGGCGACGGCAAGCAAGTCGCTTAATCCGCGCTTGAGAACCCGCATGATCAATCCATGAAACACAAGCCATTCCTCCCAACTTCGGCCACAGCGCTGCGTCTGGTTGCCGGATTGCATCTGCTGGTGCTGCTGGTGTGCTGGGCCGTCCCCGGTCGGAGCGCGACGTTCTTTCTGCCCACCGATGGCAGCAACATGGTCGGTCAACTTCAGGTGGTAACCGCTGATTCGCGCAACACCTTGCTCGACATCGCCCGTCATTATGACCTCGGCTACGAGGAAATCACCGTCGCCAATCCCGGCGTTTCGATCTGGCTGCCCGGCGAGGGAACCCGAATTGTCTTGCCCACCGAGTTCATCCTGCCGCCACGGCCGTGGCAGGGTATCGTCCTGAACATTCCGCAACGACGACTTTACTATTTCCCCCGCCGCGAGGCCAACGAGCGGGCGACGGTCATCACCTTCCCGCTCGGTATTGCGCGCCCGGGTTGGCCGACGCCTTTGGGAACGACCCGCATCATCGGCAAGCACAAGGACCCTGCCTGGTTCGTTCCAAAAAGCATTCAGGAGGAACAACGCAGCCAGGGCGAGCCCGACTTTCCGGAATACTTTCCACCCGGCCCCACCAATCCCATGGGCATGCTTGCCATGGAAACCGGATTTGCGAAAATTTTCATTCACGGCACCAACCGTCCCTGGGGCGTGGGCATGCGCGTGAGCCATGGTTGTCTGCACTTGTATCCCGAGCATGCTGCCGATCTTTTTCAGCAGTTGCCTGTCGGCACGCCCGTCAGAATCATCAATCAACCGGTGATGGTGGGAGGCAGAGATGGCCTGCTCTATCTCAGCGTGCATGAACCTGTAGGCGAGTATCCCGGCGATCAACGCAGCCTGCTCGAACAGGCGATGGATGCGCTGGCGCTTAATGATGTGCCGATCGACTGGAAGCGCGTGGAGCAGGTGGTCGATGCCAAACGGATTGTTCCCATCCCCGTCAACGTCGGTGCACCCAGCCTCGACGACCTCATCGCCTTGATCAAGCCGGAAAAATACGACTTCGAACCCTACGGGATCGAGGCCAACGACGCCATGCCACCGGATGTGCCACGCTGACTGCCTTGCTTTGAGTCAAGCACAGCCCCATCTGGCGGGCGAGCATCTGGCCTGACAGACATCGAATCGTCTGCCTGAAACCCCCCGATTGCATGTGCTATGTTGAATCGGGAGGTACACGCCATGCATGAAGACTCCATCCTCAAAATGGTTCGGGCGACGCTGGAGCACGAACCGCGTATCAAACTACATCAATGGCCGGTGAGCCTTGCGATGGCCGACGATCATGCGTTGGTAATGGAAGGCGAAGTGGGAAGTGTTGCCGCCAAGAAACTGGCACTGCAGCTCGCGCGGTCGATACCGGATGTGGGCAATGTGGTCAGCCACTTGCACGTGGCGCCGATAGAACCCAAAGGCGATAGCGAAATCCTGGAAGCTGTCTCGTCCAAGCTGCTCAACCTGGGCGAACTGAAAAACTGCACCCTGCGCGTGTTGAAAAAGGGGCAAATCGTCACCTTGCATGAAGGCAGCGCCGAGGATGCCAGCGGCGATATCCTGGTTTCGGTGAAGGACGCGATCGTGACGCTGGATGGCTGGGTCATCAGCCTTTCGCACAAGCGCCTGGCAGGGGTGCTGGCGTGGTGGGTGCCGGGTTGTCGCGACGTGGTGGACGGGCTGGAAGTGATGCCGCCGGAACAGGACAATGACGACGAACTCAGCGATGCTTTGTCACTGGTGCTGGAAGTGGATCCGATGATTCCCCACCCCGACCAGATTCGGGTGCGGACGCATGACCATGTCATCACGCTGGAAGGACTGGTCAGTTCGTATATGGAAAAAAGCCGGGCTGAACAGGACGCCTGGTGCCTGTTTGACGTGGACCGGGTGGTCAACCATCTGGCAGTGGCCCGCTAGCAGTCCACCGACGGCGTACCTTCAGGCGACGTAGCCGCAGACGGCGAGCTGGGCGGAAATCTCATCGCTCAGAGGGCGGTGGACTCGATGATCGGCATCCCGCTGTCGATTCCACCCGGCCAGCATCCTCGCCGAAACCGGTTTCCTCATGCACAAATACAGTCCGGACGGCTCGGAGGGCAGATCCTGGCAGCACTGGCTGGAAGGAGCAGCCACCGACCCAGCAGGCAATCTGGTGATCCGCATCCTCACCCTGCGCGTGGCGTGACGCCTTGATCAGCCACGTCAGCCGTTCTCCATCTCGTCGAGGTAGGCGCCGCGCATCGCCAGGCTGTTGAGACGTGCGCGCTTCAGCAGCGCCTGTTGGGCCGCCTGGACATTCTCGGCCTTGCCGCCCCACGCCTGCAGCGCAGGCTGTTGCAGGGCGCGTCCATATGAAATGCTGAGGCGCCAGGGAGACGGTCCCGCACCCTGGTTCAGGGCATTAAGATTAGCGGTGGCTTCTTCCGGTTCCTGGCCGCCGGACAGGAAATGGATGCTGGGAACGGCAGCCGGAACGGTGCGCCGCAGCACCCTGAGCGTGGCGTCAGCGACGGTTTTTGGGCTGGCCTTGGGCTGCAGTTTTCCGGGCAGCACCATGCTGGGTTTCAGCAGCATCAGTTCGAGCGCAACGCGATGACGATGCAGGGCGTGGAACACCGCATGCAAAACGGCCTCGGTGACCTCGGCGCAACGCGCCAGGCTGTGGTCGCCATCCATCAGCACTTCCGGCTCGACGATCGGCACGAAGCCCTCGTTCTGGCACACCGCCGCATAGCGCGCCAGCATTTCCGCGTTGGCTTCGATCCCGTTGGCGCTGGGGAGGAACTCGCCGATGGTGTAAACCTCGCGCCACTTGGCGAAGCGCGCGCCCTGCCCGCGATAAATCGCCAGCCGCTTTGCCAGGCCGTCCAGCCCCTCGGTGACTTCGTCGCCTGGATGCAGGGCCAGCGGTATCTTGCCTTTGTCCACCTTGATGCCGGGGACGATCTTCTGCGCCCAGGCGGCCGCCGGCAACAACGTAGACGCATCCGATTTCTGCATCAGGGTTTCCTCAAACAGGATGACGCCGCTGATGAATTCACCCAGCCCCGGCGTCGTCAGCAGCAGGGACCGGTAGGCACGCCGGTTTTCCTCAGTGGATTCGACGTCGATGGCCTGGAAGCGCTTGGCGATGGTCGGTGCGCTCTCGTCGGCGGCAAGGATGCCGCGACCTGTCTGCACCAGGTCGTCGATTGCGGACTGCAATGTGTGTTCGTGGTTCATGGAAGCACTCCTTTGTGATGATGGGCGCCGGCTCGCTCGATCCCGACGACCTGGGCGTGACGTACAGGGGTGGAATCCGAATCGTAGACCACCATGATCATGCGGGTCAGACAAGGCTCGCGTGATCGTTCTGGCCGCTGCGCGCGCGCAGAACCTTGATCTGAAACAAGGTGTTGCGCTCATCTTCTTCCAGTGCCGCACGAATGTGCTGCACCGTGGCTTGGTAGCGCGGGATGATGTTGTACTTCAGCGCATTGACGCGCTTTTGGGTTTTGCGGCTGGCCGCGAGCAGGCGCCAAAGGGCATTTTCTGCTTCGCCTAACCGCGCCAGGGTCACCGTCAGCTCACGCAGCCGCAGGCGCGCTTCGTCAAAGCTGACATCGGTCCACATCAGCCCCACCGGCTGTAGCGGCAGCGGTTCGGCCGACACACTTGGGTATTCGACACCGACGCTGGAACGCGCCACCACCTTGATCGCCACTGCCGGCTTCAGCCCCACCGAAACCTGGCGCAGCATCTGCTCGCCCATGCGCATCTGCACGATGCCGAGCCAGTGATACGCCTCGGCCAGTTCGCGTACCGTCTGCGCACGCAGCTCACGGTATTGCGCCAGCCGCTCGTACACCAGGCGGGTCAGCAGGTCGCGCTTCTTCTCCAGCATCTGCCGGCCCTGCTCCAGAAAACGTGCCTGACGGCCGACCTGCAGCAGCGCACTTTTGGTGGACGGAACGGAGAGACGCTTCTTCACCGGCCGCCCTTTCGATCGGCAACTTCAAGCTTAAAGCTGCAAGTTACAAGAAGGCCGCAAGCTCCTGTTTTTTCTTGCAACTTGCATCTTGTAACTTGCATCTTTTTCATGCCGTTCCTTTGTGGTACTTGGCCAACTCGTCTTCGGATACCCGGATCAACGATTCCGGCGGCAGCATCGACAACAGATCCCACGCGAGATTCAAGGTTTCGTGGATGCTGCGATCCTCATCCTCGCCCTGGCCGATAAAACGGCGCTCGAAGGCTTCGGCGAATTGCAGCGTGCGGCGATCGGCATCGCTCAATTCCTCGGCACCGATGATGGCGGCGAGTCCCCTGACTTCCAGCGCCTTGGCGTAGCTGGCGAACAGCTGGCTGGCGACGTGAGGATGGTCCTCGCGGGTGAAATTCTTGCCGACCCCGTCCTTCATCAGGCGCGACAGCGAGGGCAGCACCGTCACTGGCGGGTACACGCCCTGATTGGACAACTCGCGTCCGAGCACGATCTGCCCTTCGGTGATGTAGCCGGTGAGGTCGGGGATCGGATGGGTGATGTCGTCGGACGGCATCGACAGCACCGGGATCATCGTGATCGAACCGCGCCGGTTCTTAATGCGCCCGGCGCGCTCGTAGAGCTCGGCGAGGTCGGAATACAGATAGCCGGGATAGCCCTTGCGCGCCGGCACGTCTCCGCGCAGCACCGCGACTTCCCGCAAGGCTTCGGCGTAGGCGGTCATGTCGGTCATCACCACCAGCACGTGGTAGTCGAGATCGAAGGCGAGGTATTCGGCGGCAGTCAGCGCCGCGCGCGGCGTCAGCAGACGTTCGATCACCGGCTCGTCGGCGAGGTTGAGGAACATCACCACCTTGTTCAGCACGCCGCTTTCCTCGAAGCTTTCCTGGAAGAAGCGTGCGTCGGCGTGCGAGGCACCGAAGGCGGCGAACACGATCACGAATTCGGCGGCCTCCTCACCCAGCAGCTTGGCCTGGCGCACGATCTGCGCCGCCACCCGGTTGTGCGGCAGGCCGCCGCCGGAAAAGATCGGCAGCTTCTGCCCGCGCGTCAGCGAGTTCATGCCGTCGATGGCGGAGATGCCGGTCTGGATGAATTCGCGCGGGTAGGCGCGCGCGGCCGGGTTGAGCGGCTCGCCATTGACGTCGCGGCGATCGGCGGAAATGATCGGCGGCCGGCCGTCGCGCGGCAGGCCGGAGCCGTTGAATACGCGTCCCATGATGTCGCGCGACAGCGGCAGCTTGAACGGCTCATCGAGGAAGCGGACCCAGGTGCGTTCGAGGTCGAGTTCGTCGGTGCCCTCGAATACTTCCACCAGTACCGCGTCGTCGGCCGAGCGGATCACCAGCCCGGAGCGGATGCGGCCGGCGTGATCGCGCAGTTGCACCCGCGAGCCGGCCGCCACGCCGGGCACGCCACCCATCACGACAAGGCCGCCCTGGACGGAAGTGGCGGTGCGGAATTCGACGTTTTTCATGGCGTGGCCTCCCCTATCATCGAGGGCGTGGCAGTGGACGCGTATTCCAGCAGCAGAGGCTCGAAGGCATCCGGTATCGCGGCGATTTTGACCTTGAGCGCAGCAATATCTTCCGAGCTATGTTGGCTTTTCCAGCGCCGCACCTGCGCCAGCAGCGGCATCTGGATCAATCTTCTGGCAGGCGCACCAAGCATCACCAGCTTCAGGCCCTGGCGATAAATTTCCAGCAACGCCGCCAGCAGCGCGTACTGTTTTTCCGGCGAGGCGAAACTGTCGATTTCGTCGGTGGCCGATTGCTGCAGCAGGCCTTCCTTGATCAGCCCGGCGGCTTCCAGCGTCCAGCGTTGTTCTGAAGACAAAGCCTCGACCCCGACCAGGTTGACGATGCGCTGCAATTCCTCGGAGGCGGCGAGCAGGTCCAGCGCCTCGGCGCGCGCGCTTTCCCAATTCGGATCAACGTGTTGCGCCCACCACTTCGCAGCCGAACTCACGTAGCCGGAGAAGCTTTCGAGCCAGTCGACCGCCGGGTAGTGGCGCGCGTCGGCGAGTTCCTTCGACAGCGCCCAGAAGGTCTGGATGATCTCTTTCGTGTGGCTGGTGACCGGTTCGGAGAAGTCGCCACCGGGTGGCGACACCGCGCCGATCAGCGTCACCGAGCCGTGGTCGCCGGCGAAGGTTTCGACGCGCCCGGCGCGCTCATAGAAAGAGGCGAGGCGCGAGCCGAGATAGGCCGGATAGCCCTCTTCCACCGGCATCTGCCCCAGCCGCCCTGCGACTTCGCGCAGCGCTTCGGCCCAGCGGCTGGTGGAGTCGGCGACCATCACCACGTCGTATCCCTGGTCGCGGAAATACTCGGCCAGCGTGATGCCGACGTAGATCGACGCTTCGCGCGCCACCACCGGCATGTTGGAGGTGTTGGCCACCAACAGCGTGCGTTCCATTAGTGGGCGGCCGGTGTGCGGATCGGTCAGTAAAGGCATGGATTCGAGCACGTCGGTGAGCTCATTGCCGCGCTCGCCGCAGCCGACATAGATGACGATCTCGGCGTTGCACCAGCGCGCGATCTGCTGCTGCAGCATTGTCTTGCCGGCGCCGAATGGGCCCGGGATCGCCGCCTTGCCCCCCTTCAATAAAGGATAAAAGGTATCGAGAATGCGTTGCCCGGTGATCAGGGGCGCCACCGCATGGTCACGCTGTTTGAACGGGCGCGGCGTGCGCACCGGCCAGCGGTGGAACAGGTAAAGTTTTTCGATGCGGCCATCGGCCAACTTCACCCGGCCGATCGCCTCTTCCAGCGTGTAATCCCCCTCCGGCGCCAGTTCCAGCAGTTCGCCGTGGATCAGCGGCGGGGTCAGGATGCGGTGCCGGATCGATTCGGTTTCCTGCACCGTGCCGAGCACGTCGCCGCCCGCCAGTACGCTGCCGGCCTGGCGCGCCGGCTCAGGTACGAAATGCCAGGCCTTGTCGCGCGGCAGCGCAGGCACCGCGACGCCGCGCGCGATGCGGTCGCCGCTCTGTTCCCACACCGCCTGCAGCGGCCGTTGCACGCCGTCGAAAATCGCGCCAAGCAGCCCTGGCCCGAGTTCCACCGACAATGGCCAGCCCAGGCCTTCCGCCACCTCACCGGGTCTGAGGCCCGCCGTGTCTTCGTACAGTTGCGCCAACGCAGAGTAGCCGTCGCGGCCGATGACCTCACCGACCAACCCCAGGCGCCCGACCCGCACCTGCTCGCCGATCACTGTTTGCGGCAGTTCGAGTTTGACCAGCGGACCGTTGATTTCGAGAATTTTTCCCATGTATTTATCCGTGAATGAGCGTGCCGAGATCGGGCGCACTGGCGAACAGGCGTTCCATCGCGACCCGTGCCAGTTCATCGGCCAGTCGCGCCTGCCGGGCTTCGAAGGTCTGGTCGAGTTGCGCGCGGTTGTCGGCCAGCTTCACCCGGACGCCGCCTGCGCTTGGCTGGCTGTGGCTGGCCAGCGTCACCACGCGTCCCGGCGCGGCGCGCGCGGTGATCCCGGCCCACACCGGCAACAAGCGTTTTTCATCTTCGGGGCGAACTTCCGCCAGCAGGTCACCCTTTGGCAGCGCCTGGGCTGCTGCCGCCAGCCAGGCTTCGAGCACACCCAGATAGCGCGTTTCGTCCTGCACCAGGGCGTGAAAAGCGGTTTTGACTTCGGACAAAACAGATTCCGTGAGCGCCCAGCGCAGCCGGTCGAGCTCGGCGGCCAGCCGCGTTTCCGCTGCCTGGCTGTGCCGTCTGACCAGCCGCTCGGCCTCGACCTTGGCGGCGAGAATCTCGCGTTCCGCCGCCAGTTTGCGTTTTTCAGCCGACTCGGCCAGGATGCGCGCACGCGCCGATTCGGCGTTCTGCAGCTGCTCGCGCGCCAGCGTCTCAGCCTGCTGAACCAGCGCCTGCTCGAGTTGGGAAACCTGCGCATCCGCTTCCATTGATTGCTCCTTCTTCTATTTCAGGGCGTCCGGCCCCAGCACCGCACGCACCACCGCGTCCACTGCGGGCGCGTAGTCTTGCGGCGCTGGCAGAGGCGGCAGTTCGGTGATGACGATGCGGCCGCCTTCGTTGCGCAAGCGGTTCAACCAGTAACCACCAGCATGTGCGAGGTGGGTTTCCAGCAGCACCAGCGCCTCGTCGCCGCTTGTGGCCAGTTGCTCGAGCACGCTTTCCACTGTGGCCGGGTCGGCATCGGCATGCACCTCGGCACCGATCAGACTGAAGCCGTGAGCCAGCCCCGCGCTACCCAGCACCACCAGACGCGCGCTGCCGTACGGATGGTCGGCGTCGTTATGCATCCGCTCAAAGCTTGCCGAGCAGCAGGATGGACATGACCAGGCCGTAAATCGCGATCCCCTCGGCCAGCCCCATATAAACCAGCGTGCGGCCGAACATCTCGGGTTTCTCGGCAATCACCGCCAGTGAAGCGGAGCCGATCGGCCCTAGCGCCAGGGCCGCGGCAATGGCCGCCAGCCCCGTGGGCAGGCCGACACCCAACAGCGCCAGCCCCTTGCCCAGGGTGATCTCGACTGCGCCACCGGCCACGGGTTCGGCCGCCATCACTTCCTGCACGCCCAGCAACATCACGCTGGCGAGGCCCAGGCCGAACAGCACGAGATTGGCCAGCAAGCCGCCCTTGAGCCACGCTTCCGGCATGCGCTGCGGCTTGAACGTCAGCCAGATGCCCGCGCCCAGCGTCGCCGCCACCGGCAAGCTCATCAATGCAATCAACCAGGTCATGTCCTCTTCCCCTTTTTTAACAAGCATCAAACCTTGGCCTGCTGCGACAACAGTCGCAACGGCACGAATTCCGTTCCGTCCCCGCTGAAAAAGCGCGAGAACCCCTCGTAATACATCAGACGCAGCGCCTGGATGGCGACGATGCCGCCTTCCAGCACAATGATGACGATGTTGCCGAGCGTGATGGTCAACCAATGGCCGGCCGCATCCAGCCCGTTGGCCAAAGTGAAGATCGCCAGCGCCAGCGCAACGTGATTGAGGCTAAAGGCTGCCACGCGCATGAACGACAGCGTGTTGGAAAACAGGTTGATGGCGGTTTCCAGCGTCTCGATCAGTGTCACCAGCAGGCGTTCACCCACCCCACCCAGCGCCTCGTGCCATTTGAAGCCAGCCACCACAACGATGCCCGTCCCCGCCAGCATCCACGAGGGCTGCCCACCAGTCACCACGCCGGCCAGACTGGCCAGCCCGCCGACGGTGCCAAGATAGAACAGCAGCCCGGCAAGACCGGTGGAATCGAATAATGCTTCAGCACGCTGACCCGCCGCCCATTTGTTGCCTGCGTTGAGAAGCAGGGTGAGCGCGATAAAACCGACGCCGAAAGCCACCGCCACCCACAGCACCCGAACCGGGTCATGCATCGGCGACAGCCAGAGCGGGTCAATGAGGTTTTCGTGTCCGAACAGACTGCCGTAGAGCAGGCCGAACAGCATCGACACGGCACCCGCCGCGATGCCCACCCAGGCCAGCCGCCCAAGACGCCGATGCAGGGCGGCAGCCAGCAGCAGAATCACCGCGCCGTGCCCGATGTCGCCGAACATGGCACCGAACAGCAACAGGTAGGTGAAAGCGAATGGCAGCGCTGGGTCG
>JAABQU010000208.1 GCA_011391285.1 Thiobacillus sp. | reverse complement strand
GCTGCCCGCGCGCGAATTCCCACTCGACGAGGCGGGCATCACCCGCTTCCGGCAGAGTTTCCGCGAGCGCTTCGAGGGCGATCCGTCGAAGTCCAAGCTGTACAAGGACGTCAGCAACGGCCTCGCGCCGGCCGGCATCGAGTACTACCTGCCGCTGTTTTTCGAGGAAACAGCAACCCTGTTCGACTACCTGCCCGCCCGGACCCAATTCGTCAGCCATGGTGCGCTCGACCACGCCGGCCAGGCATTCTGGGCCGATGCGCAGGGACGCTACCGCTTGCTGTCCGGCGACAAGGACCGGCCGCTTTTACCGCCTGCCGATCTGTTCCTGCCGACCGATGCGTTTTTCAGCCTGGCCAAAGGCTACGACCGTCTCGACGTTGAACAGGGCGGCGACGGCCTCTCCCGCCCGGTACCGCCGATAGCTGTGGACCGCCGCGAGGCGCACCCGGTCGCCAAGCTGCAAGCCTTCGTTGATGGTTTCCAGGGCAGGGTTCTGATCGTTGCGCCGTCTGCAGGTCGCCGCGAAACCCTGCACGAATATCTCGCCGAGCACGGTCTCGACGCCGTTCTGTGCGAGAGCTGGTCCGGTTGCCAGGAACACCCCTCGCGCATCCTGCTGACGCACGGCCCGCTCGCCGAAGGCTTCGTCACGGCGGACGGCACGCTCGCCGTCATCACCGAAACCGAGCTCTACGCCATTCCGCCGAAAACCCGGCGCGCGCGCGAGGCCCGCGCCACGCAGATCGACAACCTGCTGCGCGACCTCTCCGAACTCAAGCCCGGCGACCCGGTGGTGCACGCACAGTACGGCATCGGCCAGTACCTTGGCCTCATCAACATGGACCTCGGCGACGGCGACACCGAGTTCCTGCAACTGGAATACGCCAAGGGCGACAAGCTCTACGTGCCGGTTGCCAACCTGCACCTGATCTCGCGCTATAGCGGCGCCGGCGAAGGCGCGGCACCGCTGCATAGACTCGGCACCGACCAGTGGGAAAAGGCGCGCCGCCGGGCGATGCAGGCGGCGCGCGACACGGCGGCCGAACTGCTGAATCTTTATGCGCTGCGCGCGGCGCGCGAGGGCCACGCGTTCAAGTTTTCACCGCACGACTACGAGGCCTTCGCCGAGGGTTTCGGCTACGAGGAGACCCCGGACCAGGCCGCCGCGATCACCGCAGTGATGGCCGACATGCAGTCGGGCAAGCCGATGGACCGGCTGGTGTGCGGCGACGTCGGCTTCGGCAAGACCGAGGTCGCGCTGCGTGCCGCCTTCATGGCAGTGATGGGCGGCTACCAGGTGGCGGTGCTGGTGCCGACCACGCTCCTGGCCGAGCAGCACTTCAACAATTTCTCCGACCGTTTCTCCGCCTGGCCGGTGAAGCTCGCCGAGCTGTCGCGCTTTCGCAGCCCCAGAGAGCAGGCTGAAGCCTTGCTGGCGCTTGCGGATGGCAAGCTCGACATCGTCATCGGCACCCATCGACTGATCCAGAAGGACGTGAAGTTCTCCCGGCTGGGGCTGGTGATCCTGGACGAGGAGCACCGCTTCGGCGTGCGCCAGAAGGAACAACTGAAGGCGCTGCGCGCCGAGGTCGACGTGCTGACGCTGACCGCCACCCCGATTCCACGCACGCTGGCGATGTCGCTCGAAGGCATCCGCGATTTCTCGGTGATCGCCACCGCTCCGCAGAAGCGGCTGGCAATCAAGACCTTCGTCCAGTCGTTCTCGAGCGGCCTGATCCGCGAGGCGGTGCTGCGCGAGCTGAAGCGCGGCGGCCAGGTGTATTTCCTGCACAACGAGGTCAGCACCATCGAAGCCATGCGCGAACGGCTGGTAAAGCTGTTGCCGGAAGCTCGCATCCGCGTCGGTCATGGGCAGATGGCGGAACGAGAACTCGAACAGGTGATCCGCGATTTCTACCAGCAGCGCTACGACATCCTGCTGTGCACCACCATCATCGAAACCGGCATCGACATCCCCACCGCCAACACCATCCTGATCAACCGCGCCGACAAGTTCGGCCTCGCGCAGCTGCATCAATTGCGCGGCCGGGTCGGGCGCTCGCACCATCAGGCCTTCGCCTACCTGCTGGTGGAAGAGGACCGCACCCTCACATCCCAGGCAAAGAAACGCCTGGAAGCCATTCAATTGATGGAAGAATTGGGTTCGGGTTTTCACCTCGCCATGCAGGACATGGAAATCCGCGGCGCCGGCGAAGTGTTGGGCGAGAAGCAGAGCGGCGAAATCCTCGAAGTCGGTTTCTCGCTTTACAACGACATGCTGGCCGGCGCGGTGGCGAGCCTGAAGGCCGGAAAGGAACCGGACATGAGCCAGCCGCTGGGCGTGGTGTCCGAAATCAACCTGCATCTGCCGG
>JAABQU010000207.1 GCA_011391285.1 Thiobacillus sp. | reverse complement strand
AATCGATCGACGGATTTACCGCACGCTGCCAGGCCAAGGGCGTGTGGCGCGACGTCAGCCTGTTCATGATGCAGGACGAGCCGCCCGCAGTCGGTGACTTCGTTATGGTGCACGTCGGTTATGCCATCCAGAAAATTGCCGAAACCGATGCCCGCACCACTTGGGAACTGCTCGACCAGATCCTGGAGGAAAGCGGTGCATGAACTCGCTGTCGCCCAGGCGCTGGTCGAACAGGTGGACGCCGTGATCGAGCAGCATCAAGCGAGCAGCGCCACGTCTATCCGCGTGCGCATCGGCCCGCTCGCCGGTATGGTGCCCGAACTATTGGCCACGGCCTTTCCGCTGGCCGCCGCCGGCAGACGCATGGAACACGCCGAACTCGAATTCGTCCACGCGCCGATCCGGGTACGCTGCCAGACCTGTGGCGCCGAGACCGAGGCCGCGATGAATTGCCTGCTCTGCGGCGCCTGCGGCGACTGGCACACCCAGGTCATCTCCGGCGACGAACTCGTGCTCGAAAGCGTCGAACTCGAAGCCGCCCCTTCTCTGACTCCTGAATCCTGACTCCTGGCCCCTAACATGTGTGATACCTGCGGCTGCAACCTCACTCCCGGCAACAAACATCTCGCGTTCAAACCCGTCGCCAAGGGCGCGACTGCGGTGTCCGTGCTGAAGGGACTGTTGGCGAAAAACGACGACCAGGCCGCGCACAACCGCGAGTATTTCGACAAACGCGGCATCCTCGCGATCAACCTGATGTCCTCGCCCGGTTCCGGCAAGACTGCGCTGCTGGAAGCGACGCTCACTGCGTTGAAAAATGAGTTCACCTGCGCCGTGATCGAGGGTGATCTCGAAACCGAGAACGACGCCGAGCGCATCCGCGCCAAGGGCGTGCAGGCGCACCAGATCGTCACCGGCACCGCCTGCCACCTCGATGCGCATCTGGTGCACGACGCGCTGCATCACATGACGCTCGACGGTGTCGACATCCTGTTCATCGAGAACGTCGGCAACCTGGTCTGCCCGGCGAGTTTCGACCTCGGCCAGCACCTTAACGTCACCCTGCTCTCGGTCACCGAAGGCGACGACAAGCCGGCGAAATATCCGGTGATGTTCCGCGCAGCCGACGCCATGCTGCTGACCAAGACCGACCTGCTGGCCGTGCTCGACGACTTCGATCCGGACAAGGCCGAGGCGCACCTGCGCAACCTCGCCAACCCGGCGCCGGTGATGCGGCTGTCGGCGCGCAAGGAACTGGGGATGGATGCATGGCTTGCCTGGCTGCGTGCGCAACTTGCCGCCCAGCGCGCCCGTGTGGCCATCGGCCAGTCGCGCCGTCCGGCGATCCAGGGCGACGGCATGAAATATCACAGCGTCACCGCATGAAGAACGACGCCCACACCTGGCTGGAAAAAATCCACGCCCTCGACTTCGACCGTATGGTCAAGATCATGAACGTATGCGGCGGCCATGAACGCTCGATCACCCACGCCGGCCTGCGCGGCGCACTGCCGACATGGCTCGAACTGGTGCCCGGCCCCGGTTGCCCGGTATGCGTGTGTCCGGAGGAAGACGTCTATCAGGCGATGCAGCTCGCGCTGCAGGACAAGGTCATCCTGGTCGCCTACGGCGACATGCTGCGCGTGCCGGTGAACGTGAAGAAGGGCGAGATACGCACGCTGACCGAAGCGCAGGCCGCTGGCGCCGACGTGCGGCCGATCGCCAGCCCGCTCGATGCGCGCAGGATCGCGCTGGACAATCCCGATCGCCCCGTGGTGTTCTTCGCCGCCGGCTTCGAGACCACCACCGCGCCGACCGCAGCGATCCTGGCCGAGGGCCTGCCCGACAATCTCAGCATCCTGCTGTCCGGGCGGCTGACCTGGCCGGCGGTGGCGATGCTGCTGGATTCCGAGAGTCCCGGCTTCGATGCCCTGGTCGCACCCGGTCACGTGTCCGCCGTGATGGGACCGGAGGAATGGACCTTCGTCGTCGAGCAGCACAACATTCCGGCAGCAGTCGCCGGCTTCGCTCCGGAGTCCCTCTTGGCGTCTTTCTATTCGGTGCTGCGCCAGCTGAAAAGCGGCGAGCGGTTCCTGGATAACTGCTACCGCGAAGTCGCGCATGCGTGCGGCAATCCCACCGCGCGCCGCATGCTTGCCGGCACGCTGGATATCGTCGATGCAAACTGGCGCGGCATCGGCGTCATCCCCAAATCGGGCTACGCACTCAAACCTGCGTTTGCGCAACACGACGCGCGCCGGTTGTTCCCCGACCACGCCGACCCCGACCGCCGCCGCGCCGGCGAGATGCCGCCCGGCTGCGACTGCGCGAAGGTGGTGCTAGGCAAGATCTATCCCAACCAGTGCCGCATCTACGGCAAGGC
>JAABQU010000206.1 GCA_011391285.1 Thiobacillus sp. | reverse complement strand
TCCGGCAGGTGGTGACTGAATCGCGCGCGCTGCCCAATTCCTATTTTCGCGGGCTGAATTTCCTCCTCAACGAGCAGCCCGACAAGGCGATCGAGGCCTTTCTCGAAGTCGTCAAGCTCGAACCCGAAACCATCGACCTGCACTTTGCGCTGGGCGGCCTGTTCCGTCGCCGTGGCGAGCTCGACCGCGCCATACGCATGCATGAAAACCTGCTGGAACGCGAAGGGCTGGCCGAGGACCAGCGCCTGCGCGCGATGAACGAACTCGGCCAGGATTATCTCAGGGCCGGCCTGCTCGACCGGGCCGAGCAGGTGTTCGGCAAACTGCTGGAAACGTCGCAGCATGGACAGGCCCGTACCTATCTGCTTGAAATCTACGTGCAGGAAAAGGACTGGCAGAAAGCCATCGACGCGGCACGTGTGCTGGAAAATGACACCAGCAAGCCGCTCAATGCTGACATTGCCCATTTTCATTGTGAGCTGGCGTTGCTGGAGTCGGCAAAGGGCAACCCCGATGCGGCCGCGGCGTACCTGCAGCAGGCGCTGGCCACCAATCGCCAGTCGGTGCGTGCCAATCTCATGGCCGGCGATCTCGACGCGGCCGCCGGCCGCCATGAGGCTGCAATTGCCGACTGGCGCATGGTCGAAACCCAGAGTGCGGCCCACATGGCGCTGGTCGTGGACCGCGTGCTTGGCAGCTATCGCCAGCTGGGACGGCTGGAGGAGGGTGTGCAGTGGCTGCGTGCGTTGCATGCGCGGCAGCCGTCGCAGGATGTATTCAACGCTCTGTATCTTGCGGTATCCGAAACCGAAGGTGCGGCGGCAGCCAGCCAGCTGACTCGCGAGGAGCTGCGCCGCAATCCCAGCCTGCGCACGCTGGATCGCCTGCTGGAGGCCGAACTCATTACGGCCGACCCCGAACAGCGCGAACTGCTGCAGGTCGAGAAAAGCCTGGTGGCGGCGCACAGCCAGCGCATGATGCGCTACCAGTGCGGCAGCTGCGGATTCAAGGCCAAGCAGTTTTTCTGGCGTTGCCCGGCATGCGGGCGCTGGGACGGTTTCGATCCCGAGCGGCGCGAGGGGGAAGCCTAGGATCCAGGGGGCGGGGGTCAAGGGACAGGGATGAAGGCTGGGATGAATCATAAAATTATTGTGGCGCTGGATTTTGCCGATGCGGCTTCCGAGCTGGCGCTGGTGGACCGCCTGGATCCCGCGCTGTGCCGGCTCAAGGTGGGCAAGGAACTGTTCACGGTGGCGGGGCCGGAGTTGGTGCGGGCGCTGGTTGCGCGCGGGTTCGAGGTGTTTCTCGATCTGAAATTCCACGACATTCCCAACACTGTGGCGGCGGCCTGCCGTGCAGCAGCCGGACTGGGCGTGTGGATGATGAACATCCATGCCTCGGGCGGACGACGCATGATGACGGCGGCGCGGGAAGCGCTGGCTGACTTGCCCCGGCGTCCGCTGCTGATCGCGGTGACGGTGCTGACCAGCATGAGCGCGGAAGACCTGAATGAAGTTGGCATCGACGGCACGCCGGCTGACCAGGTACTTCGCCTGGCGCGCCTGACGCAAGCCTGCAAACTTGATGGCGTAGTCTGTTCGGCGCAGGAAGCCGCCATGCTGCACGGTGAACTGGGCGCTGATTTCAGGCTGGTGACGCCGGGTATCCGGCCGGCAGGCTCAGACGTCGGCGATCAGCGACGCGTGATGACCCCGGCAGAAGCCTTGCGTGCAGGGGCGACCGACCTGGTGATCGGTCGCCCGATCACGGGTGCCGCCGATCCGCTGGCCGCGCTGAAACGCATACAATTCGACATGCAAAATTCTTAGGGAGAAGACAAAGTGAAAATTACCGTGATCGGCACGGGCTATGTAGGCCTGGTGACCGGAACCTGTCTGGCCGAAGTCGGCAACGAGGTGTTGTGCCTCGACGTCGATCCGACCAAAATCGAGACGCTGAAGGCTGGCGGCATTCCGATCTACGAGCCGGGTCTGGAAGACATGGTGAAGCGTAACGTCGCCGCAGGCCGGCTGCATTTCACCACCAACATCGAGGAGTCGGTGGGATTCGGCCAGATCCAGTTCATCGCCGTTGGCACACCGCCCGACGAGGACGGCTCGGCCGACCTGCAGTACGTGGTGGCCGCCGCACGCAACATCGGCCGTTACATGACGGACTACAAGCTGGTGGTCGACAAATCCACCGTGCCGGTGGGGACCGCCGACAAGGTCAAGGCGGCGCTCGCCGAAGAACTGGCCATGCGCGGCGCCGCCATCGATTTCAATGTCGCGTCCAACCCCGAATTCCTCAAGGAGGGTGCGGCGGTCGACGACTTCATGAAGCCCGACCGCATCGTCATCGGCACCGACAGCGAGCGCGCCAC
>JAABQU010000205.1 GCA_011391285.1 Thiobacillus sp. | reverse complement strand
GGGCGAGTTCGGGGCGGGCGGGCGGGCGGATGTCGAGAAGCAGCTGTTGCATAGGGCCGCAAGGATAAGGCAAAAGCCCCGCACCGCTCCAGCAAAACCCGGGCGCCGCCGGGTGAAAACGCCAGCCGCACGCAGCTATACTTGGCGCTTTCGCACTTGATGCCCGAGCCAACCCCATGAGCCTTGCCTTTCCCGTTCCGCGCAAACCCATGATCCAGGCGCCGCCGATGGTGGAGGAAACGCTCAGCGACGACGAGCGTACAGCGCTGAAAATACGCATCAAGGCGCTGATGAAGCAGCAGGACGCGGTGCTGGTGGCGCATTACTACACGTCCGCCGACCTGCAGGACCTGGCCGAGGAAACCGGCGGCTGCGTGTCGGATTCGCTGGAGATGGCACGCTTCGGCCACACCCATCCGGCCAGGACGCTGATCGTCGCCGGGGTCAAGTTCATGGGCGAGACGGCGAAGATCCTCAACCCGGAAAAGCGCGTCCTCATGCCCGACCTCGGCGCCGAGTGCTCGCTTGACCTGGCATGTCCGGCAGATGAATTCACTGCCTTCTGCGACGCCCATCCCGACCGTCTGTCCGTCGTCTACGCCAACACCAGCGCCGCGGTGAAGGCGCGCGCCGACTGGGTGGTCACCTCCGGCATCGCGGTCAAGATCGTCAAATACCTGCACCGCCAGGGCCACAAGTTGCTGTGGGCGCCTGACCGCCATCTGGGCGAGTACGTCCAGCGCGTGACCGATGCCGACATGCTGCTGTGGCAGGGCTCGTGCGTGGTACACGAGGCGTTCAAGGCAGAAGGCCTGAAAAAACTGCGCGCCGAACATCCGGCCGCTGCCGTGCTGGTGCATCCCGAATCGCCCGAGGCGATAATCGCGCAGGCTCATGTGGTCGGCTCGACCACCCAGCTGATCGACGCGGTGAAAACCCTGCCCAACCGTGAATTCATCGTCGCCACCGACAACGGCATCTTCCACAAGATGCACGCTGCCGCGCCCGGCAAAATCCTGTTGGAAGCGCCAACTGCGGGCGAAGGCGCCACCTGTCAGTCATGCGCGCACTGCCCGTGGATGGCAATGAACGGCCTGCGCAACCTTGCCGCCGTGCTGGAGTCCGGCGGAAATGAAATCCACATCGAGGAATCCATACGCGCCAAGGCCCGGCTATCGATCCAGCGCATGCTGGATTTTGCGGCTGCCGAGAAAGCCGGCACGATCCAGCTGGGCGACTGAGCCGCCCACGTCATGGCCGGAGCCAGCCTGCTCGCCCTGCTCGACGACATCGCCACCATCCTCGACGATGTGTCGGTGATGACCAAGGTCGCCGCCAAGAAAACCAGCGGCGTGCTCGGCGATGACCTGGCGCTGAACGCGCAGCAGGTCGCCGGAGTGAAAGCCGAACGCGAACTGCCGGTGGTGTGGGCCGTGGCGAAAGGCTCGTTCAGGAACAAACTCATTCTGGTCCCCGCCGCGCTCGCCATCAGCGCGTTGGCGCCGTGGGCGATTACACCCCTGTTGATGCTCGGCGGCGCCTTCCTGTGTTACGAGGGCTTCGAGAAACTGGCGCACAAATTCCTGCATCGCGAGGAAGCCGCGGCGCACCAAGCCGAACTCGTCCAGGCGCTGGCCGACCCGGCGGTCGACCTGGTGGCACTCGAACGCGACAAGATCAAGGGGGCGGTGCGCACCGACTTCATCCTTTCGGCCGAAATCATCGTCATCACCCTGGGCACCGTCGCAGCCGCTTCGTTCGGCAAGCAGGTGGCGGTGCTGGCCGGCATAGCCATCATCATGACTATCGGCGTCTACGGTCTGGTCGCCGGCATCGTCAAGCTTGACGATGCCGGGCTTTATCTCAGCCAGCGCGCCCACGCGGCCGCTCGCGTGCTCGGCCGGATGCTGCTGGCCACTGCCCCAAAATTGATGAAAGTACTCACCGTGCTGGGCACCGCGGCAATGTTCCTGGTCGGCGGCGGTATCCTGGTTCACGGCCTGCCCGCCGCGCATCATCTGCTGGAAGCCGTCAATCAAGCAACCTCCACCCTGCCCGCGCTCGCTGGCACACTTGCCATAATCACTCCAATGCTTTTCAACGCCCTGGCGGGGATCGCGGCCGGCGCGCTGGTACTGGGCGTAGTCAGCCTGAGCAAGCGTTTGCTCGGCAGATAGTCCGTCACGCGCATGGTGGGGTGCGGCAACATGCCGCTTCCCGTATCAATATTAGAGATGTCTAATGTATCCTTCACTCCACAATTGAAGGATCACCATGAAAGCCCTCCGCACCCTCGCCCTTTCCCTGGTTCTTCTGGCCGCATCCGCCGCGCACGCCGGCGAACGCCAGATGCTCGAAACCTACGTTTCGCCCGCGCCGTCGCTGATGTCCATCCTGGTCAGCCAAGCCACCGAACTTGGCCTGA
>JAABQU010000204.1 GCA_011391285.1 Thiobacillus sp. | reverse complement strand
AACGAAGGCTGGGCCAATGTGTTTCTGGAAGCCATGGCCTGCGGCCTGCCGGTCGTCACCACCGACGTCGGCGGCAATGCCGAGGTGGTCTGTCGCGGCGAGCTTGGCAGCATCGTGCCGTTTGACGATGCGGGCGCCCTGCAGCAGGCGCTCGATGCCGCGCTCACCCAGGAATGGGACCACGCCGCGATCCTCGACTACGCCCGGGCCAACCAGTGGGACAAACGGGTGGCGCAATTGCTGCGCGCATTCGAGCCCCTGCTTGCCCCCCTGCCCACCACCGCACCGTCCGCTCCGGCGGTCGTCGAACGATGAGCGCAGCCCAACCCGTTACTGGCCATGATGCGCGCAGCCTGCCGACGCGCATCCGGCATGTGCTGTGGCGGCAAGGAAAATCCCTGCGCCAGCGCGTGCTGCCGCGCCCGGTTGCACAGCATGTGTTCGTTGCCGGCATGCAGCGCTCCGGCACCAATCTGCTCATGGACGTGCTCGATGCCAGTGCGGACACCCAGGTGTTTCATGAAACCGACCCGCGTGCTTTCGAGCAGTATGAAATGCGCGATCTGGCCGTGATCCAGACGCTGGCACAACAATGCCCGGCGCCGGTATTTGTGATCAAGGCGCTATGCGAACTCGATCGCATCAAGCGCCTGATGGATGCATTTGCCCCCGCGAAGACGCTGTGGGTCGTGCGCGACTGGCGCGACAGCGCCAATTCAGCGATCAAATCCTTCGGCAACTTCGTGCCGCAGTGGCAGCGTCTGGCGAGCGGCGACGCGAATGACTGGCGCGGGCGCGGCCTCTCGCCCGCCACCCGCGAACTGTTGGCCGCCCTGTACCGCCCGGACGCCAGTGAAGCAGAGGGCGCCGCCATCATGTGGTTCTACCGCAATGTGCTGTTCTTCGAGCAGCAACTGGGCGCCGATGCGCGCGTGCGCGTGGTGTTTTATGAAGATCTGGTGCAGCAGCCCATGCGGGAAGTGGCAGCGGTGTTTGATTTCCTGGGGTTGCCGGGATTCAGTCGCGGCGTGGCCGGCCGCATTCATGCGCGCTCGGTCAGGCATCGCAGTCCACCGGATATTTCAGCCGCGGTAACCGCGCTGTGCGACGAACTGCTGGCGCGCTTCCGGGCGCTGCCACGAGGGGGACGGCCATGACCGTGCCGGCCTGGTTTGCCCGCAGCGTATACCGCGCACAGGAAACGGCGATGCATCGCCCAACCTTTGCCATGCTTGCCGAAATCGAGCGCACCCAGTGGCTGTCGCGCGAGGACGTCGAGGCCTGTCAGGCGCAGCGGCTGAACTCGTTGCTGGCCAGTGCGCTGGCGCACAGCCCCTGGCATGCTGCCCGTTTGCAGGCGGCGGGGCTGGACGCGACCGTCAAAGCCGGTGCGGTGAGGCTAGCCGATCTAGCCCGCCTGCCGGCGATGAACAAGCGTGATGCCCGTGACCACGTCGAGCGCCTGGTGTGGCGCGGCGTGCCGGGTGGCGTGTTCCCCTATACCACCGGGGGATCGAGCGGCGAGCCGCTGATCTTTTATTTCGGCCGCGAGCGCCAGGCTTCCGATGCGGCAGGACGCATGCGTGCGCGGCGCTGGTGGGGCGTGCAGCCGGGCGAGCGCGAGGCCTATCTGTGGGGCGCACCGGTTGAACTCAACAAGACCGACCGCATCAAGACCTTGCGCGACCTGCTGGTGAACCAGCTGGTGCTGAACGCCTTCGCCATGTCGCCTGAGCGCATGGATACCTATCTCGATGCCCTGCAGGCGTGGCAGCCCAAGTGCCTGTATGGCTACGCATCGAGCATCGCGCTGCTGGCAGCCCATGCCGAGGCCCGGCAGCGCACGCTGCGTTTGCCGCGCCTGCGCGTGGTCTGCACCACCGGTGAGCCGCTGTATCCGCACCAGCGCGAACTCATCGCGCGCGTATTCGGCGCGCCGGTAGCGAACGAATTCGGCAGCCGCGACATCGGCTTCACCGCGCACGAAGCGCCGGGCGGGCAGATGCTGCTGATGAGCGAAAGCCACATTATCGAAGTGCTGGACACGGCCGGTCAGCCGGTGGCGCCGGGCGAGTCGGGCGAGGCCGTTATCACCGGCCTGGCTTCAGCGGCCCAGCCTTTCATCCGTTACCGGACCGGCGATGTGCTGCGGCTTGCCGCCGAGCCGGCGGTGGGCGGACAGGGCCTGCACATCATTGCTGAAGTGACGGGGCGTCAGACCGATTTTGTCGTTGCCGCCGACGGCCGCGTCATGCATGCCCTGGCGGTGATCTATGTGCTGCGTGCGGTGCCGGGCATTGCCCAGTTCAAGTGCATCCAGCATGCGCTGGATCGCATGGAAGTGCAGATCGTGCCGGATGCCGGCTGGAGCGACACCGCCCGTCATGCCGTGTTGGCCGGGCTGCAGGCCCGCCTCGGCGAAGCACTGA
>JAABQU010000203.1 GCA_011391285.1 Thiobacillus sp. | reverse complement strand
GTCCACGCCGTAGCGGTCGAGCAGGTGGCAGACCGTGCCGAGGAAGGATTCGTCCGCGACGGTCTTGCCTGACAGGTTGATGAAGTACACCGCGTTGTCGTCACGCTGCATCGCCAGATACGAAATGACGGCCTCGACCATCCAGCGGTCGAGGATCGGCGCCTGGCCGTAGCGTTCGAGCGCAGGCAGCAGCTTGGCCGGCCCTTCGATGGTCCCGTTGCGCTGCCAGCGGATCAGCACCTCGTAATGCGGCTGGCCATCGGCCGTGGCCGGCTGGATCAGCTGCCGGTATGGCAGGAACTGGTTGGCGTCGAGTGCCTTTGCAAAATCGGCCGCCCAGCCCATTTCCGTTTCCAGGCGACGGAAGCCGACCTCGTCCGCCTCGTACAGCAACACCCGTCCGCTGCCTTCCGACTTGGCGCGGTAACAGGCCATGTCGGCCTGCACCATGATGTCGCCCGCCGTGGTCGCCGCCTGGGTGATGGGCGCAACGCCGGCGCAGGCGCCGAGCGTGAAGCGGCGCCCCTTGTGCTCGAAGCGGAAGTCGCGGATGCGCTGCACCAGTTGCCGGCAGACCTGGATCGCTTCCGCGGGCCGGGTGTCGAACAGGATGAGGCCGAATTCATCGCCGCCCAGCCGGCCCAGGTAGGCCTCGTCGGGCAGGGTGGTTTTCATGGTTTGCGCAATATCCATCAGCAGCCCGTCGCCGACCGAATGACCACAGGTATCGTTCACCAGCTTGAACTGATCCAGGTCGATATAGCAGAACGCATGCTGCTGCATCTCGTCGCGCGCCGTGCGCAGGGCGCGTGCCAGGCGACCCTCCACCGCCCGGCGGTTGGGCAGCGTGGTCAGCGTGTCGTGAAAGGCCATGTCGCGCAGACTGTCGAGCAGATGTTTTTTCTCGGTCTCGTCGCGCAGCACATAAATCGCATCGAAGCCGCCGTTGCCGGCCAGCGGTGCACAACTGAAGCTGATGTCGATCAACTGTCCCAGGCGGGTCCGCAGGCGTGCCGAGCCGGTGCGGCCATGGGCGGGGGGGCGGGACGAGAGGAAGCAGACCGGGTCTTCCTCGCTGCTGGTTGGTTCGAGCTGGAACAGCTCTCTCAGCGGGCGCGATACGGCTTCCTCATGGGCGATGCCGAGCAGGCTCTCGGCCGTGGGATTGAGATACGTCACCCGGTTGCGGGAGTTGGTCACGATCACCGCGTCGTTGATGGACTGCAGGGTGACCTGCCAGCGCTGCTTTTCGTCGCTGAGCGCCGCTTCATCGAGCTTGCGTTGCGTGATGTCGAAGCGAATCGACAGATATTTCATGGGCAGGCCGTCGTCGTCCTTGATCGGGATGATGGTCGACGTGGTCCAGAACAGTCGGCCGTCCTTGGCGCGGTCGCAGATTTCGCCACGCCAGGTTCGTCCGCTTGAAATGGTTTCCCACAGCTCCCGGAAAAATTCCGGCGCGTGCAGGCCCGAATTGACGATGCGGTGATTCTGTCCGATGAGTTCCGCGCGCAGGTAGCCGCTGGCGATGCAGAACAAATCGTTGACGTAGGTGATATTGCCGGCGAGGTCGGCTTCAGACACGCTGGCTGCGCTATCGAGGGCCTTCTGCTGCTCGTTGAGGTCGGTGAGCAGTTGTTCCACCGACGCGCTCATGGTGTTGAAGGCGCGCGTGGTTTCCTGCAGTTCGGGCGGGCCGTTGGGGTGGATCGCAATGCGTGCGCTGTAATCGCCCGCTTCGATGCGGCGTGTCGTCGCGCGCAGCGGGATCAGGGCTTTCAGGTTGATTTTCAGCAGCAGATGGGTCAGCCAGCCCAGCAGGAGGAAGGCAATCGCGAGCAGCATGAACAGGCGGGTGCCGAGATGCCACAGGAAATCTTCATAGGCGAGCGAGGAGGGCTGGAGCGCCAGGCGGCCATAGTGCGTGCCGTCGATGACGAGGGTGCTCTGCGACACCGGCATTTCCAGGCCGGTCAGCCTGGCGAACCAGTCCGGGCGATCCACCTGCGACACGGGCGCCCGCTCGCGCAGGCTGTAGCCAGAGGGAGCATCGTAGGCGACATACAGCAGATGACCCCGCTCCACATGGTTCCGGATCTGGGCTTCCAGGCGGCTGTAGTCCCGGGTGGTCGCCGCGTCCAACACCATGTGGGTCAGCACGGCGATTTGCGCCGAAGCCTGCTGGCGCAGCGCCGCATCGGCATCCTGGCGGGCGATGTGCAGGGCCTGCTGGGTAGCCAGGGCGAACACCGTCGCCAGGACCAGCATCACCGCCAGCGTGACACGACCCTGGATGCTGAGTTGCGCCAGGCGCAAGCGCTGCGCCTGGCTTGAAAAAAGTGTGCGGGGATCGGCGCTCATACGGAAGGAATCGGCGGCAATCGCCATTCCTGAAGGGTATGTAAAACCGAGCCTTTCGCGTGTGTGAACGCTCACATGCGAGAGGGACGGCAATCAGCTTTTTTTGCGCGCGCGCGG
>JAABQU010000202.1 GCA_011391285.1 Thiobacillus sp. | reverse complement strand
GGCTATCCGATCGGCTCGGTGCTCGGTTTGAACCCGTCTACGCATCGTGCGGGTCTGGCGGCAATCATCCCCATCTTCACGCCGGTTGCCAGCGCGGCGCAGCTTAATGTGCGCGCCCTCAAACAGGCGGGCGACGCGTATGAGGTGTTTGAACTCGATGCGATCGCCTATCCCGGCAACAGTGGCAGTCCGCTGTGGCACCCCGACAGCGGTGAAGTGCTGGGCGTGCTCAATTCGGTGTATGTCAAAGGCGCGAAAGAAACCGCGCTCACCACGCCCAGCGGGCTCAGCTATGCCATACCGGTGAAGTATGTGCATGCCTTGCTGGAGCGGGCGCTGGCGGAAAAGAAGTAAGCCGGGTCTACATGCCTTCGGTCAGGCTGACGCCGAGGCCGAAGGACTGCTGGCTGTGGTTGTAGTCGATCAGCGATTCGCCGTAACCATTGAAATACTGCACGTAGCCTTTCAGGCGCCCATACAGCGGAAAGCTCCAGTTGAGTTTCAGTGCACCGCGATTGTCCGAGCGCTTGAAGTTATTGCGCAGCAACAGCGAGTAGGCGTTGCTGCCGTCACGATAGACCGCCAACAGGTCGCCGTGTCCCATGTAATCCTCGATGTCGGGGTTGTCGTCGTCGATGGCGCTCTCCGGGAGGCGATACCAGGGGCGAACCATCAAGGCCAGATCGCCGCGCTCGAAGCCGAACTGGGCGTAGACGCGGTTCCAGCTGCGCGACAGGGTTTCGGGGCGGCCGTTCGACTGGTGCGAGAAGCCGAAATTGATGAAACGACCGCGAAATCCGGCAATTTCATAGTTGGTGCGCAAGACCAGCATCGCTTCCGGCTCGTAGTTGGTTTCGCGAAACGGCGAGGAAATGGTTTCGTTGTAGGCCTGCCAGAACGAGGTAATGGTGTAGCCCACCCACAGGTCAACGTTGTCGTAGCCGAACACGCCCTCCATCGCCTTGACCTTGAAGCTCAGCTGCAATTCGGTCTCAAGCTTGTCGAGCCCCAGATCCGGTGTCGAGAACGCGCCCATGAACGGGGTGTTGTTGGGTGAGTTGCTGTATTTGAGCGGCAGAAAATAATTGGGCCGGTGCGGGCGAAACAGAAAAGCGCCCTGCTTGGCGTCGTCGTCGAGTTCCCAGTGGCGCGACAGCGCGGACAGCAGCTGGGGGTCATCGGGTGCCGGTAATGCCACCTTTGCGGGCGGTTCGGGCGGCGGCGTGGCGGCAGCCTCTGTCTGGGGAGCGGACGCTGCCTCGGGCTGCGCCCGCCCCGATGCCTTGTCGTAGCAAGCCAGGCGATCGATGTCCGCCAGAATCGCGCTGCAGCTTTCCCATTCGGCCACCGAGGTGACTTGCGCATGACCTGCTCCCGACAGGCCGGCGCACAGCACAGCCAACGGGAGAGCGGCAAAGGGATGTTTGCTGAATTCGGTCACACGTTTCCTAATCGAGATTGACGCTTTGGCCGGGTGTCGGGGCCATCGCGTTCCAGCCAAGCTGGCTTTGCAGATCGGTGGCGAAGCCCGTCGCGACCGTTTCCTCACCATGTACCACGAAAACCTGGCGCGGCTTGCTGCGAAAGTGCCCCAGCCAGGCGAGCAGCGCGGTGCGGTCGGCATGCGCGGACAGTCCGCCCAGCGTGTAGAGATCGGCGCGCACCGGAATGTCCTCGCCCAGCAGGCGCACGCGCTTGGCGCCGTCGACCAGGCGGCGGCCGAAGGTGCCGGCGGCCTGGAAGCCGGTGATGAGGATGGTGGATTCGCGGCGCCCCAGATTGGCGCGCAGATGGAATTTGATGCGCCCGGCTTCGCACATGCCGCTGGCCGAAATGATGACGGCGCCGCCGGTGATGCGGTCGAGCGACTTCGATTCCTCGACATCCTCGACGAAGTTGAGCTTGCGGAAATGCGCCGCGCCGCCGTGCCGGCCCATCAGTTCGTGGGTTTCTGCATCGAGCAACGCCATGTGCTTGTAGGTGATTTCGGTGGCTGCAGTGGCCATCGGCGAATCGACGAACACGGTCAGTTTGGGGATGCGCCCCTGCCGGGTGAGGTCGGCCAGCAGGTAGAGCATGTCTTGCGTGCGCCCTACCGCGAAGGCGGGAATGATGACGTTGCCGCCTTTTCGCTCGATGGTGTCGTTGATTGCTTCCACCAGTTCGTCCTGCGTCGCTTCCATGCTCTTGTGGTCGCGGTTGCCGTAGGTCGATTCGACCACCAGGTAGTCGGCGTCATGGATGTGCGTGGGGTCCTGCAGCAGCGGCCGCGCGGGCTGGCCGAGGTCGCCGGAAAACACGATCTTGCGGCGACGCGATCCTTCGCCTACCCACACCTCGACGATCGCCGAACCGAGAATGTGGCCGGCGTCGCGGAAGATGCAGCGCACCTGCGGATGCGGCGTGATTTCCTCGTTGTATGCGACCGGGTCCAAATGCTTCAACGAGGCCTGCGCCTGTGCCACGGTGTAGAGCGGCGCGATGTC
>JAABQU010000201.1 GCA_011391285.1 Thiobacillus sp. | reverse complement strand
CCCGAGCCGCTGGAAACCATGCCGATGATCGTGGTGATGATCGACGAACTCGCCGACCTGATGATGGTGGTCGGCAAAAAGGTCGAGGAGCTCATCGCGCGCCTGGCGCAGAAGGCGCGCGCCGCCGGCATCCACCTGATCCTGGCCACGCAGCGCCCCAGCGTTGATGTCATCACCGGCCTGATCAAGGCCAACATCCCGACCCGTATCGCGTTCCAGGTATCCAGCAAGATCGACTCGCGCACGATTTTGGATCAGATGGGCGCCGAGGCGCTGCTGGGGCAGGGCGACATGCTCTACCTGCCGCCGGGTAGCGGACACCCGCAGCGCGTGCATGGCGCCTTTGTCTCGGACAACGAGGTGCATCGCGTGGTCGATTACCTGAAGTCTCTGGGCGAGCCCGAATACATCGAAGGCGTGCTCGAATCACCCGAAGAGGCGGGCGAGGGTGGTGGCGAATACGGTGAGGCAGCGGAAGCCGACCCGCTGTACGACCAGGCTGTGGCCTACGTGCTGAAGTCGCGCCGCGCTTCGATTTCTTCGGTGCAGCGCCAGCTGCGCATCGGCTACAACCGCGCCGCGCGCATGATCGAGGACATGGAGCGCGCCGGCCTGGTGTCGTCGATGCAGTCGAACGGCAACCGTGACGTGCTCGCGCCGGGGGGAGAGGCATGAGTTTTTACGCGCTGATTCCCGCAGCGGGGTCCGGTTCGCGCATGGGCGGAAATGTCGAAAAGCAGTACCTGCCGCTCAATGCCGTACCCATGATCGCGCACGCCATGATGGTGCTGGCACGCGAGCCGCGCATCGCCAAGATTTTTGTGGTGCTCTCGCCCACCGACAAGCGCTGGAACAACTACGCGTGGCAGGGCTGGGAAGAGCGCATCGAAGTGCTGCGCTGTGGCGGCGCGACCCGTGCCGAAACGGTGCTGAATGGTCTCGACGCCATCTCCAAGGTCTGTGCCGCCGATGACTGGATCCTGGTGCACGATGCCGCTCGCCCCTGTTTGCCGGACGAAATGCTGGCGAAGTTGCTGGACGAAGTCGCTGCTGACCCGGTGGGCGGTCTGCTCGCCGTGCCGGTGGCCGACACCCTCAAGCGCGCCGCTGCCGAGTCGGCATCCGGCACGCGGGCCGAGGCCACGGTGCCGCGTGCCGGCCTGTGGCAGGCGCAGACCCCGCAGATGTTCCGCCATGGCACGCTGGTCCAGGCGCTGCGCGCGGCCGGCAGCGACATGACCGACGAGGCTTCGGCCATTGAACAGCTCGGCCTGCAGCCCCGGCTGGTCGAGTCCGACAGCCGCAACCTCAAGGTCACGTATCCGCAGGACCTGGAACTGGCAGGACTGATTCTGGGGAAGCTGCATGAGTGACACTCGAGTAGGGCACGGCTTCGACGTGCACGCCTTCGCCGAGAAGCGCAGGTTCATCATCGGTGGCGTCGACATTCCCTACGACCTGGGCCTGGCCGGCCACTCCGACGCCGACGTGCTGCTGCACGCAATTTGCGATGCGCTGCTGGGCGCGGCCGGGCTGGGCGACATCGGCCGCCATTTCCCCGATACCGACATGGCGTTCGCCGGCATCGACAGCCGCATCCTGTTGCGCCGGGTCGCCGAGCAGTTGCAGGCGCGCGGCTGGCGCGTCGGCAACGTCGACGCCACCATCATCGCGCAGGCGCCGAAAATGGCGCCGCACATCGCGCGCATGACGGCGCACATCGCCGACGACCTCGGGATTGCCTTCGACCGCGTCAACGTCAAGGCCACCACCACCGAAAAGCTCGGCTTCACCGGACGCGGCGAGGGCATCGCTGCCGAAGCGGTGTGCCTGATCGTGCGTGACTGAACCGGGCCCGACTGAACCCCGTCCGGCCCAGCAGGACACGCTGCGTCTGTTCTTCGCCCTGTGGCCGGACGACGCCACCCGCGACGCCCTCAACCGCACCGGCAAGTGGCTGCACCAGCACTGGGGCGGCCGGCGGATGCGCGCCGATACCCTGCACATTACGCTGGCCTTTCTCGGCAGCACGCCGGCCGAGCAACTGGGTCGGCTGGCCACCTGTGCCGATGCGGTCAAGACCAAGGCCTTTGAGCTCATCCTCGACCAGGCCGGCTACTGGCGCCACAACCGTATCGGCTGGCTGGGCGCGAGCGAAACACCGCCGCAACACAGCGACCTGGTCGGCGCCCTGAATACCGCCCTGCAGGATGCGGGGTTTCCCGTCGATGCGCGCCCGCATGTGCCGCACGTCACCTTGCTGAGGAAGTCCTTGGGGGGGGAGGTGCCGGAATGTATGCCGGTGCATTGGCCGATCAACGATTTTGTGCTGGTGAAATCCGTCACCGAATCCAACGGCGCGCATTACGAAGTGATCTGGCGCTGGCCGCTCGATATGAATCAACACTAAAAAAAGCCGCATCGACTCGACAGTCGCGTAGCGTTTCGGTTATGATGCGCCCCGCATTAGGCGCGTAGCTCAGCTGGTTAGAGCACCACCTTGACATGGTGGGGGTCGTT
>JAABQU010000200.1 GCA_011391285.1 Thiobacillus sp. | reverse complement strand
TGGGCTTTCTCCACGGCGAGCTTGGCGGCGTGGGTGAGGCTTTCCGCGGCAAGGATCGCCAGCCCCGATTCGGCCAGCAGCTTCCGCCCCAGCTCGGCGTTGGTCCCTTCCAGCCGCACGATCACCGGCACCTTCACACCGACCTCCTTCACCGCCTGGATGATGCCTTCGGCGATGACGTCGCAGCGCACGATGCCGCCGAAGATGTTGATCAGCACCGCGCGCACGTTGGGATCGAGCAGGATGATCTTGAAGCCCTGGGCCACAGTCTCGGGGGTGGCGCCGCCGCCGACGTCGAGAAAGTTGGCGGGCGTGCCGCCCTCCAGTTGAATCAGGTCCATCGTCGCCATCGCGAGACCCGCGCCGTTGACCATGCAGCCGATGTTGCCGGACAGCGCGACGTAATTGACATTGGCCGCGTTGGCTGCCGCTTCCTTGGCATCGATCTGGCTGTCGTCGCGCAGCTCGGCCAGGGCCTTGCGGCGGTACAGCGCGTTGTCGTCGACGCTCATCTTGCAGTCGAGCGGCAGCACGCGGTTGTCGGCTGTCACCACCAGCGGATTGATTTCGAGCAGGCTCAAATCGTTGGCAATGAACACACGGTACAGCTGCGGCAGCAGACGGCAGAAATCCTTGTAGGCCTCGCCCGTCAGCTCCAGCGCGAAGGCCAGCGCACGGCACTGGAAATCCTGCACGCCCAGGAGCGGATCGCAGGTTTCGGTCAGGACTTTTTCCGGCGTGGCGTGGGCGACTGCTTCGATGTCCATGCCACCCGCCCCCGAGGCGACGATGGCCACGCGCTCGGATTCGCGATCCACCAGCAGCGACAGATACAGTTCGCGTGCGATCGGCAGGGTTTCTTCCACCAGCACCTGGTTCACCGGCTGGCCGTCGGGCGCGTTCTGATTCGTCACCAAGGACTTGCCGAGCAGCGATGCGGCCAGCGCGCGCACGTCATCCAAGGATTTGACCACCTTGACCCCGCCCGCTTTGCCGCGTCCGCCGGCGTGGATCTGCGCCTTCACCACCCAGGCGTCGCCGCCCAGCTCGCTGGCGGCGTTGACCGCGGCGTCGGCACTCGCCGCAGCGATGCCGCGCGGCGTGTTAATGTTGCCCGACCGCAATATCTGTTTGGCCTGGAATTCGTGCAGGTTCATGTATTTTTCGATGGAAGCTCGCCAAAACGTGCATTTTGAAGCAAAGCCCTCCGATGCGGAAGCCGTCATCCGCGTCGTTCCGCGCATGGCCGAACTGCCGGCCGACGCCTGGAATGCCCTGGCCGGCGATTCGCCCTTCGTGCAGCACGCCTTTCTGCATGCGCTGGAAGCCACCGAGTGCGTCGCCCCCCCTATCGGCTGGGAGCCAGTGCATCTGGCGCTGTTCCGCGGCGACCGGCTGGAAGCCGCGATGCCGCTGTATGTGAAGCACCATTCCTGGGGTGAATTCGTGTTCGACTGGGCGTGGGCCGATGCCTACCGCCGCCACGGGCTCGCCTACTATCCCAAGCTGGTGTGCTGCGTGCCGTTCTCCCCGGTGCCCGGCCCGCGGCTGCTGGCGAAGAACGACGCCGATCGCGCTGCTTTGATCCAGGCCGCACTGAAGCTCACGCAGGAACTGGGTTTTTCATCCCTCCACATCCTGTTCCCCACCGAGCCCGACCATGCCGCGCTCAACGCGACGCCGCTCTTGCATCGCAGCGGCTTCCAGTTCCACTGGCACAACGCGGGCTATGGCAGTTTCGACGACTTCCTCGCTGCGATGACGCACGACAAGCGCAAGAAGATTCGCCAGGAGCGGAAGAAGCTGAATGCGCTGGGGGTGACGTTTCGCTGGGTGGAAGGCAGGGAGAGCACCGATGCCGACTGGGATCATTTCTACCGCTGCTACGCCGACACCTACGCCCGCCATCGCAGCGAGCCGCATCTCAACCGCGCTTTCTTCGCCGCACTGCGCGAGACGATGCCGGACAATCTGCTGCTCATCATTGCGGACAAGCACGGCGAACCCACCGCCTGCTCGTTCTGCATCAAGGATGACCAGCGGCTATACGGCCGCCACTGGGGCACGCTGGAATACGTGCCCGGCCTGCACTTCGAAACCTGCTACCAGCAGGGCATCGAATATGCGATCGCGCACGGGCTAAAGGTCTTCGAAGGCGGCGCGCAGGGCGAACACAAGCTCGCACGCGGGCTCGTCCCCACTGCAACCCATTCCTGGCACTGGCTGGAGAACGCCGAATTCCGCGAGGCAGTCGACCTTTTCCTGGAACGCGAGACCGACGCTATCGCCCACTACATGGACGAGATGGAAGGCCCTTTCAGGCGTGAAACGGCTGTTAGCAGGTCCTAAATCAGCACTACGGTCAGATAGGTCACATACAAGGCCCCGTTGACGAACAGGTGCCACACCCGCAGCCCGCCGCTCAATGCTGCCCAGCGCAGCCAGAATGCCGCGAACAGGGTAACCATCACACCCAGCAGCACCTCCTTCTGCGGCGCCCACGGCGTCAGCGAAATGCCGA
>JAABQU010000199.1 GCA_011391285.1 Thiobacillus sp. | reverse complement strand
CGTCGTCGTGCTGCTGTCCGGGCGCGGCAGCAATTTCCGGGCAATCGCCGAGGCGCAGCTGCCGATCGAGGTCGTAGCCGTCATCAGCAACCGGCCCCAGGCAGCGGGGCTGGCGTACGCGCGTGAGCATGGCATGACTGCCGTCGCGCTCGACCACACCGAACACCCCGACCGCGCAGCCTTCGATGCCCTTCTGGCCGACGAAATCCAGCGCCACCAGCCTGATCTGGTGGTGCTGGCTGGCTATATGCGCATCCTCAGCCCGGCCTTCATCGCGCGCTTCGAGGGCCGCCTGCTGAACATCCATCCCTCGCTCTTGCCCATGTTCCCTGGGCTTAATACACACGAGCGCGCCCTGGCAGAAGGCGTGAAAATTCACGGCTGCACCGTGCATTTCGTCACCGCTGACCTGGATCATGGTCCCATCGTCATCCAGGCCGCGGTGCCGGTCCGCGCGGACGATACGCCCGGCACCCTCGCCACGCGGGTGCTGGAACAGGAGCACCGCATTTATCCCCGGGCCATCAGGTGGTTTGCCGAAGGGCATCTGGCTATTCATCAGGGCCGCGTAAACTTGAAGGACGATTTGACGTCACAGTCCGTGTTTTCGACCGGAATGTGACCATGCTCAAATCGTTTTTGCTGGCCGCCAGCCTGTTTGCCGTCACGGCCCAGGCAGCCCCAAAGGACGCCGATACGCCAAAGGCTCAAGCCCGTGTTGAGTCGTATGCGGCGCCGCAGCACATGAGCCTGGTGTACGACCTCTACCGCAATGGCCTCAAGCTCGGCCAGGTAACCGATACCCTTTCCCGCAGTGGCAACCGCTATACCCTCAGCAGCGAAACACGCGCTAGCGGCTCACTGAAAATGTTGTTTCCGGGCACCATTCGCCTCGAAAGTGCCGGGCTGGTGACGCCGCAGGGCCTGCGCCCCACGCAATTCCGGCATGCACGCAGTGATGCGCCGCACAAACTGGCGACTGCGCAGCTTGACTGGAAACAACGCAGCATCACCTACCAGTACAAGGGCCAGTCATGGCAAGTGAATGGCCTGCAGAATGGCGCCCAGGATCAGCTGTCGCAGCTCTACCAGTTCATGTTTGCCCCTGCCATGCCCGCCGATTTCAACCTGCAGGTGATCAGTGGGCGCGATCTTAACGACTATCACTATGCCCGCAGCGACGGCGGCGACATCAAGACACCGCTGGGCGTATTGAACACCCGGCAATATCAGCGCATCACGCAAAAGCCCGACCAGAAAGCCATAACAGTGTGGGTCGCGCCTGCGCGCAACAATCTGCCGGTGCAGATCCGCGTGACCGAAGACGGCGTCACCCTCGAGCAGCGCCTGGTGCGCGCCAGCGTCAAGGGCTAGCGTCAGGTGAACCGCGGCACCCGTCTGTGGTGGCTGGCCCTGGCGGGATCGTTGCTGCTGCACGCCTGGCTTCTCGGTGCATGGTCGTGGACCTTGCCGCAGGGGCAGGACCCGCAGGTATCGTCTCCCATCGAAGCCCGGCTGATGCCGGTGAAGCGTGTCGAGCCGCCGCCGCCTCCCGTCAATTCCCCACGCCCGCCACCACGCCCGAGGCCGGCGCTGCCGTCGGAACCTTCGGCCAAAACCGTCGCCGAAGCGGTCCAGCCTGAAGTCGCCACCGTTACAGCGGTGCCCGTTCCGATCCAGGCAATGCCCGATGACCTGCCCGAAATCGAAGCGGTCGCGGAAAACCCGCCAGCAGTGGAGGCCGAAGCGACAGAGCCGCCGCTGAATGACTTGCCGCCGCGTCTCGACCTGCGCTTTGATCTGCGTTACGGGCTGGCAAGCGGGGAGCAGACGCTGGTGTGGATCAATGACGGCGAGCACTACACGATCACCAGCGTGGCCAGCGCCACCGGCCTGGCCGGCGTGTTCTACCGCGGCCGTTTCGTGCAGACCAGCCGCGGCCGCATCACGCCGCGCGGCCTGGTGCCCGAAGAATTCTGGGATCAGCGCGGCGACAAGCGCAGCAGCGCGCGCTTCGATGCGGCGAGCAACACCGTGACGCTGAGTCCGGCACACGGCGCGCCACGCCACTTCACCTATCAGGAGGGCGTGCAGGATGCCCTCAGCCTGTTTTTCCAGCTGGCGCTGACCGCGCCGCCGCCGGAGAGCCCAATCGCCTACACGGTGTTCAACGGCAAGAAGCTGCGCAATTACCGCTATGACGTGCGCGGTGAGGAAATGCTGGAAACCGCGCTCGGTGTGTTGCGCGCCCTGCATCTCGAACGGATGGCCGACGGCGATGGCCGCTTCGAGATCTGGCTGGCGGTCGACCGGCATTACCTGCCGCTGCGGGTGCGGCAGAGCGACGGCAAGGGCAACGCAATGGAACTGGTGGTGCGGTCGATCGGAGCCGGACCCTAGCGGGGCAGGCCTTCGATCTGCATGCCCGTCGAGATGTCGCGGCGCTGAAATTCGCCCTGCCGCACTTCCAGCGCGTAGCGCACGTCCGTGTCCGGACAATGCAGTGACTCGCTGCGCGGCTGCATGTCGGCA
>JAABQU010000198.1 GCA_011391285.1 Thiobacillus sp. | reverse complement strand
CACGCGGGGGTGGAGCGAAGCCGGAAACACTGTTTAAACGGGAGAGCGGTATGAAATTCGTAACGGCAATCATCAAGCCGTTCAAGCTGGACGAAGTGCGCGAGGCGTTGTCCGCCATCGGCGTCACCGGCCTGACGGTTACGGAAGTAAAGGGTTTCGGGCGGCAGAAAGGCCACACCGAACTGTATCGCGGTGCGGAATACGTGGTCGATTTTCTGCCCAAAGTGAAAATCGAGGTCGCTATCAAGGCCGAGTTGCTGGAGCGCGTGATCGAGGCGATCGAGAAAGCCGCCAACACCGGCAAGATCGGCGACGGCAAGATTTTTGTCACCAGTCTGGAACAGGTCGTGCGCATCCGCACGGGCGAATCCGGCCCTGACGCCCTGTGAGGAGCTGACCATGAAAAAGCTATTTGCTTCGTTGGGCCTGATGTTTGCCCTGTTGTCTCCCAACCTGGTTCTGGCAGAAGATCCGGCCGCTGCGCCCATGGCAGAAGCGGTTGCAGTCGAGGCCGCCCCGGCTGCTGAAGCGGCTGCGCCGGTTGAAGCTGCTGCGGCCGAAGCCGCGCCTGCGGCGGAAGCTCCGGCCGAAGAAGCTGCGGCGCCGGTGCCCGACAAAGGCGACACCACCTGGATGCTGATTTCCACGATCCTGGTCATCCTGATGACCATTCCCGGTCTGGCGCTGTTCTACGGTGGCCTGGTGCGTGCCAAGAACATGTTGTCGGTGCTGACCCAGGTGTTCGCCGTTTTCGCCCTGATCGCCATCCTGTGGGTGATCTACGGTTACAGCCTGGCGTTCACCGACGGCGGCGGCATGAACAGCTACATCGGTGGCCTCTCCAAGATGTTCCTCTCCGGAGTCGACACCAGCGTCACGGTGGAAACCTTCTCCAAGGGCGTGGTCATTCCCGAGATGCTGTTCATGGTGTTCCAGCTGACCTTCGCGGCCATCACCACCACTCTGATCGTCGGCGGCTTCGCCGAACGCATCAAGTTCTCCTCGCTGCTGGTGTTCTCGGCCCTGTGGTTCACCTTCTCCTACCTGCCGATGGCGCACATGGTGTGGTTCTGGGGCGGTCCGTCGGCCTACGACGCACCGGCCGGCTTCCTGTTCGCCAAGGGTGCGCTCGACTTCGCCGGCGGCACCGTGGTGCATATCAACGCGGCCATGGCTGCGCTGGTGGGTGCGTTCGTGATCGGCAAGCGCATCGGCTACGGCAAAGAAGCGATGGCGCCGCATAACCTGACCTTCACCATGGTCGGCGCCTGTCTGCTGTGGGTGGGCTGGTTCGGCTTCAACGCCGGTTCCAACCTGGAATCCAACGGCACCACCGTGCTGGCGCTGCTGAACACCGTTCTCGCGACAGCGGGTGCGGCGCTGGCGTGGATGTTCACCGAGTGGATGATCCGCGGCAAGCCTTCCATGCTGGGTGTCGCTTCGGGTGCGGTCGCCGGTCTGGTGGCGATCACCCCGGCTGCCGGTTTCGCCGGCCCGATGGCGGCGATCGTTCTCGGCGCGGTGGCAGGTGTCGCCTGTCTGTGGGGCGTCACTGGTCTGAAGCGTGCACTCGGCTATGACGACTCGCTCGACGTGTTCGGCGTGCACGGCATCGGCGGCATCGTCGGCGCTATCGGCACCGGCATCGTCGCCAACCCGGCTCTGGGCGGCTCCGGCGTGTACGACTACGCTGCCGGCGCGGTGGCCGAGTTCAACGCCAGCGGCCAGATCATCAGCCAGCTGTGGGGTGTCGGCACCGTGATCGTGTGGTCGGGCGTGGTGAGCTTCGTGCTCTACAAGCTGATCGATCTCACCATGGGGCTGCGCGTGCCGGAAGAGCATGAACGCGAAGGCCTGGACACCGCCGCTCACGGCGAACGTGCCTACACGATGTAAACCATCCTTTCTCCGAAGGAAGCTGGGGCGCTCTGCGGAGCGCCCCTTTTTTGTCCCGGGTTTTTTCCTGGGGGGCCGAAGCTGGCGCCAGATGGGTTTGATCCAACAATCCCGCTGCGAGGGATGCAGGGAATGCCCGCGCCTGCGATGCGTATAATTCATGCATGCTTTTCCCCGCCGATCTCTCCAGCCGGGTGATTGGGGTTGACCACCGCGCCAGCCCAAATCCATGACTGCCCCCCTGATCCGCTTCGCCTACTGGCTGCAGGCCTCGGTGCGCTACGCCGGCATCAAGGGCTTCTTCCGCACGCTGCTCACCGACCCCCGCTCCCATCGCCGGGTGGTGTTCGATGGTTTCATGATCACGCTGGTGCTGAGCAGTGTGTTCCTGTTGATCTACGAAGTACGGCACGAAGTGGGGGCCTGGGCGGATGGTTTCGAAGTTTTCGTGGTGACGGTGTTCATCATCGAATATCTGCTGCGCATGTGGCTGTACAACGACAGCCACCGGATCCTGATCGAGCACTGGGAACGCGCCGAACTGGTGGGCATGCGCTTCCACTTGCCTCCTGTGCTGTGGGCCATGTTCAGACAGAAACTGGCCTACATGGCCACCCCGATGGCCATCATCGACCTGCTGGCCATCCTGCCGAGCTATCGTCCGCTGCGCTTCCTGCGCATCTTCCTGCTGTTCCGCCTGCTCAAGCTGTTCCGCTATACCCGCAATCTCAGCGTGTTCGGCCAGGTGCTGGTGGAAAAACGCTTCGAGCTCTATACCCTGTCGATCTTCGTCGGCTCGGTGGTGCTCATTGCCACCGTGGCGATGTACCTGTTCGAGGCGGAACAGCCGCAGCCCCGTGTGTCCAGCCTGATGGACGCCCTCTACTGGGCGGTGATCACCATTACCACGGTGGGCTACGGCGACATCGTGCCGCAGACCACGGAAGGGCGCATCGTCGCCATGGTGCTGGTGTTCGCGGGCATCGCGGTGATCTCCTTCGCCACCTCGATCATCGTCATGGCCTTCCACGAGAAGATGCGCGAACTGCACGACAACCGCGTGTTCGCCGAGGTGGAGCGGCACGACGATGTGACCATCGTGTGCGGCTACGGCCGCATCGGGCAGGTGGTGGCGAAGCGGCTGGCCGCCAGCCATGACGCCTTCGTCATCGTCGACCGCAGCCCCGAAGCCGTGGAACTGGCCCGCCGCCACGGCTATCAGGCAGTGGCCGGCGATGCCACCGGCAACACCCTGCTGGCGAACCTGGGGCTAGGGCGCCAGGCCTCGCGCATCCTGTGTCTGACCCACGACGACGTCAGCAACGTCTATATCACCCTGACGGCGCGTCAGGCCGCCCCCGGCATCCTGATCATTTCCCGCGCCAACAAGGCGGAGACCGTGCGCAAGCTGACCCAGGCCGGCGCCAATCATGTGGTGCGGCCCTACGAGGTGGTGGCCCGCATGGCGGCGGAATTCATCGGCCAGCCGGTGGCCTTCGACGCCCTCTACGATGTGGTCACCCGGGCCCGCGGCGTCCATCTGGAGCCGCTGACCGTCTCCCTGGGCGCCTGGCTGGATGGACGCCGCGTCGGCGACATCGACCTCGCCGCTTGGCACCTGATGCTGTTCGGCGTCATTCGTCCGCATGCCTCGCCCGCCGCCGACGGCCATGCCCCCTACCAGTTGCGCGATGCCCACTTCTATTTCAACCCGAGGCCGGAGTTCCCGCTGCACGCCCACGACATCCTGATGCTCGTGGGCTACGAGGCCAGCCTGTTCCAGTTCAAGGAACACGTCGGACAGCACCGTTCCGCCTGGAAAAGCAGGAGGCAGCGCGGATGAAGCCTAGATTTGCCGTGTTCGGCTGCAATCCCCTGGCCATCGAGGTGGCCTGGCGCCTGTCCTTGTCCAAGACGCCCTTCGTCATGGTCGACAGCGATGCGGCGCTGGTCGACGCGGCCAACAAGGAGGGTCTGGCTGCCGAGCTGATCGACTACACCGACGACGAGGCCTTGCGCTCGGTAGGGATCGGCACGCACATCGAGGGCATGTTCGGCCTGTTTACCGAAGACTCGGAAAACGTTTTCCTCGTCATTTCGGCCCGCGCGCTCGATCCGCATCTGCGCATCGTCGCCGTGTGCCAGGCACCCGAGGCCGCCCCCAAGCTGCTGGCTGCCGGCGCCGACAAGGTGGTGGATCCCTACGAGATTAGCGGCGCCCGCGTGCACGAACTGATCGAGCGGCCCGAAGTGGTGGAGCTGCTGGAACAGACCGTGTTCGGCCAGCAGGACCTCAACGCCGCCGAGATCACCATCCCGCGCCATTCCTGGCTGCACGGCGTGCATCTCTCGGCGCTCAGGAAGGTCATGACGCAGAACCTCATCCTGCTCGGCGTGGTGGATCTGGAACATGGCAAGGACCTCATCCTCAGCACCCGTGGCATCGACCACAAGCTCGACTACGATGACGTGCTGGTGGTCATCGGCGCTCGTGGCGATATCGATGCCTTCCGCGATCTGATCGAGCGGACATCCCCCCCAGCGAATAGCCAAGCGCCGTAGGTGCCAGGTCGCCTGCAACGCGGGATCCTCCCGCGCCCTTTTTAATTGGGTGGCTTTTCGGTAGGCTTCGCGCTAGCCTCAGGAAAACCGATCCCATGCACTTCACCCCCGATTCCTTCCGCGCCTGGCCAACCAAGCGCATTACCCTGCTCGGCATGTCCGGCGTCGGCAAGACGCACATTTCGTCCATGCTGCGCGGCCACGACTGGTTCCATTTTTCCGGCGACTACCGCATCGGCACGCGCTACCTCGACGAGCCCATCCTCGACCTGATCAAGCAGCAGGCGATGCAGGTGCCGTTCCTGCGCGACCTGCTGCGCAACGACTGGATCGACATCAAGAACAACATCAAGATCCACGACCTCGGCCCGGTGCTCACCTTCGTCGGCAAGCTCGGCGGACCGGAGTGGGGCGGATTGAGCCTCGACGAGTTCTCGCGCCGCCAGGCGGCCTACCGTGACGGCGAGATTGCCGCCATGCGCGACGTGCCCGGCTTCATTCGCAAGGGCCAGGAAATCTACGGCTATCCGCACTTCGTCAACGATGTCGGCGGCAGCCTGTGCGAACTGGACGAACCCGGCGTGGTCGAGCTGCTGGCCGAGCACACCCTGATTCTCTACATCCAGACCACCACGCGCGAAGAGGAGGACACGCTGATCAAACGCGCGCAGTCCGATCCCAAGCCGCTGTATTTTCGTCCGGCTTTCCTCGCCGAGCAGCTGCCGGTGTACCTGAAGGAAAAGGGCCTCGAATTCGTCGCGCAGATCGAGCCGAACGATTTCGCGCGCTGGGTGTTTCCGCGCCTGTTCCATTCGCGCATTCCGCGCTACGAGGCGATCGCGCAGCCGCACGGCTACACCGTGACCTCGCAGGAAGTGGCGCAGGTGCGCGACGAGCGTGATTTCATGGCGCTGCTGGAAACCGCCATCGCGCGCAAGGGAGGCTGACATGCCGCTGGTCGCGCACAATGCCCTGCCCACCTTCGACCGCCTGCGTCGCGACGGCATCACGGTGCTGGCGACCGAGCGCGCGGCCCACCAGGAAATCCGCGAACTGCACGTCGGTCTCCTGAACATGATGCCGGACGCCGCGCTGGAGGCGACCGAGCGGCAGTTCTACCGGCTGGTCGGCGAATCCAACCCGATCGCGCAGTTCTACATGCACCCCTTCACCCTGCCGACGCTGCCGCGCGGCGAGGCGGCGCAGGCGCATATCGCGCTGTTTTACGAAAGCTTCGACGCCATCCGCGAGAAGGGACTGGATGCGCTCATCATCACCGGCGCCAACGTCAGCCACCCCAATCTGGCCGACGAGCCCTTCTGGCAGCCGCTGATCGAGGTGATCGACTGGGCCTGGGATCATGTCACCTCGACCCTGTGTTCCTGCCTCGCCACCCATGCGGTGATGCAGTTCCGCCATGGGCAGACGCGGGTGAAGCAGCCCGCCAAGATCTGGGGCGTGTTCGAGCACCGCGTGACCGACGTCGGCCACCCGCTGGTGGCCGACGTCAACACCCGCTTCGACGTGCCGCATTCGCGCTGGAACGACGTCTCGCGCGCGCAGTTCGAGGCGGCCGGCGTCAAGGTGCTGGTCGAAAGCGCGGATGCCGGCGTGCATCTGGCGGTGAGCCACGATGGCCTGCGCACCGTGTTCTTCCAGGGCCACCCCGAATACGACACGGTGTCGCTGTTGAAGGAATACAAGCGCGACCTGCTGCTGGCCGCCGCCGGCAAGCTGCCTGCGTTTCCGCCGTTCCCGGTGCGTTATTTCAATCGTCAGGCGCAGGCGTTGCTGGCCGAGTTCGGCAGCCGCATGCGGGCGGGCGAGACGCTGGCCTTCCCGGAAACGCAGGTGTTGCCGCTGCTCGACAACACCTGGCATGACACCGCCGAGGCGGTGGTCGGCAACTGGATCGGCTGCGTCTACCAGGTCACTCACCGTGAGCGCGGCCTGCCGTTCATGCCCGGCATCGACCCCAACAATCCCTTGGGACTGGCGTGATTCCGTTCCCAGATCAAAAATCTCATTGTCGGCATCGCCTTGCCGTACTGGATGTACTGTCTGCGGCTCGCCTTCGCGAGCTTTTTGATCTGGGAACGGAATGACAGACGCGCACGCGCATTTCGACGAGAGCCAAGGCGCGCTGATCGCCAGCGGCGTCTGGCAGGCCGATGCTGCGGCCGCGCTGCCCAATCTCGCCGGCAGGAGCGTGCGCATCCTCGACGGCGCCGGCGTCACCCAGCTCGACACCAACGGCGCGTGGCTGTTGCTCACCGCCGCGCGTGCGCAGCCCAGCGACCCGATGCCCGAACTGCGTGCATTCCAGCCGCAGCACCTGGCGATGCTGCAACTGGTGGCGCAGCACTGCGCGACCACCAGGGCGCAAGCCGAACCCCCGCGTGAAGGCGTGCGCATGATCACTGGGCGCGGCACCCTGGCGATGTGGGGGCATGTCATCGGCCTGGTGAGTTTCGTCGGCAGCCTGTTCCTCGAACTGGCCGCGCTGATGCCCAGCCCGGGGCGCTGGCGCTGGCGCGAATTCGGCGCCCAGGTGCGCACGGTCTTCGTCGGCGCGATTCCCATCGTGATCGGCATGCTGTTCCTGCTCGGCGTGGTGTTCGCCTACCTGCTGGGCTCGCAGGCCCAGCAATACGGCGCCAACATCTTTGTCGTCGACGGCCTGCTGCTGGCGATTCTGCGCGAGATTTCCCCGGTGATCGTCGCGATCCTGGTGGCGGGGCGCACCGGCGCTGCCATCACCGCACAGATCGGCACCATGAAGGTCACCGAGGAAATCGACGCCATCACCACGCTCGGCCTGTCGCCGCTGGCGGTGCTGGTGATCCCGCGCATGCTCGCCCTGCTGCTCGCCATGCCACTGCTGGTGTTCATCGGCGATGTTGCCGGCATTGCCGGCGGCATGCTGGTGGCGCAGGAACAGCTGGATATTTCGTATCACATGTTCGTCGACCGGATGGCCGACGTGCTGCTGCTGAAAACCCTGCTGGTTGGGCTGTGCAAAGCGCCGGTGTTCGCCATTTTCATCGCGCTGATCGCCTGCCGCATGGGCCTGTCGGTTACCCGCGACGCCCGCAGCGTGGGCGCCCACACCACCTCCACCGTGGTGCAGAGCCTGGTCGCCATCATCATCCTCAACGCGATTTTCGCGGTGTCGTTCGTCAGGCTGGATATCTGATGTCTGAATCCGTGCTCGATGTTCGCGATGTGTCGACCACGCTGGGCCGGCAGAGCATCCATCGCAATCTGAGCCTGTCCGTCGCGCGCGGCGAGGTGATCGCCCTGATCGGCGGCAGCGGCACCGGCAAGTCGGTGCTGCTGCGCGAAATCATCGGCCTGCTGAAACCGCAGGCAGGCCGTATCGAGCTGTTCGGACAGTCGGTGTGGGACAGCACGCCCGAACAGATGAACGGGCTGCGCCGGCGCTTTGGCGTGCTGTTTCAGGACGGCGCGCTGTTTTCCTCGCTTTCCGTCGAAGACAACGTCGCCACTCCGTTGTTCGAGCATACCGATCTGCCGCACACCACCTGCCGCCAGCTGGCTCGCCTGAAACTCGCGCTGGCCGGACTGCCGCCCGATGCCGCCAGGAAGCGCCCGAGCGAACTGTCCGGCGGCATGCGCAAGCGGGTGGCCTTGGCGCGTGCGCTGGCACTCGATCCCGAACTGCTGTTTCTGGATGAGCCGACTTCCGGCCTCGATCCGATTTCGGCGCGCGCCTTCGACGCGCTGATCCGGCTGCTGGCCGACAGCCTCGGCCTCACCGTATTCCTCGTTACCCACGACTTGGATACACTGTTTTCGATTATCGACCGTGTCATCGTGCTGTCGGACGGTCGCGTGCTCGGCAGCGGCACGGTGGCCGAGCTCAGGCACATTGATGACCCGTGGCTCAGGGATTACTTCGCCGCGCGGTCGAGGCACGAGGAAACCATGCATGGAAACTGAAGGCAGATATACCCTGGTGGGCACGCTGGTGCTGGCGTCGATCGCTCTGATGACGCTGGCCATCCTGTGGCTGGCAGGCGTGGCCGACACCATCGCCTATCAGACCTACACCATCTATTTCAAGCAGCAGTCGCTCGATGGCCTGGCAGTCGGCAGTCAGGTGAAAATGCGTGGCATCAAGGTCGGCGTGGTCGATGGCTACCGTTTCGCAAGAGGCGGCGATGAGGCCGTCAGCGTCATCACCCGCATCGACGAGGGTGTGCCGGTGCATGTCGGTGCAGCGGCCTATATTAAGCGCAATCTGGTGACCGGTATCGCGGCCGTGGAAATCAACAACGGTCCGAGCGACAACCCCCTGCTGATCGAGGTGCCGCAGGGCGAGCGTTATCCTGTCATCTCCGAAGGCAGTTCGGACATCGACAAGGTCGCCACCGCCGTCTCGCGGCTGGCGGTCAACGGCGCGCAGGTGCTGGAGCGCATGAACACCCTGCTGTCCGACGAGAACCAGCGCGCCCTCAGCCAGACGCTGGCCAACCTCAACGAACTGTCCAGCCACCTTGCCGCCAACAAGCAGAGCCTGGAAACCGTGGTGCAGGGCATCCGCGACGCGTCCGACGAATTCCGCTTTGCCGGCGCCAGCATCAGCCAGGCCGCCACCCGGGCCGAAGGCAGCATCGTTGGCGTGGGGCAGAACGCCGACGCCGCGCTGAAGGAAGCCATCGTCGCGATGGAGAAACTGCAACGCGATGCCAGCCTGATTTCCGGGCAGATCCAGCAGTTCACCGAAACCGGCACGCTGGAGTTGACCAACGTCAGCCGCGACGTGCGCACCAGCGCCGACGTCCTCACCAATGCCGGGCAGCGCCTGTCCAATCCGCGCGCCATCCTGTTCGGGCCGGGGTACCAGCAGCTCGGCCCCGGAGAAAAACTGCCATGAAGAAAAGTCTGCCACTCGCCATGCTGGGCTTGGCCCTGGCCGGCTGCGTCAACTTCGGCGAACAGCCCAACGCGCCCGCCGTGGTGTTTTACGTGCTGAACGACACCGCGCCGGCCGCGCCCGCCGCTGCCCCCGTTCCTGCCGCCACCCCGACCCTGCTGGTGCTCGACACCACCGCGGGCGGCTTCTACGACAACGATCAGCTCGTTTTCAGCCGCAGCGCCGGCACCCGTGGCCAATACCAGTTTGCGCGCTGGACCGAACGTCCCGGCAAACGCTTTGCCGACCTCATGCGCGCGCGGCTCGACAGTCAGGGTGCGTGGCGCGTCAGCGCTGCCGGCGGCTACGTGCGCGGCGACATGTTGCTGGATACCGAGCTGGTCGAGTTCTATCACGACGCCACCAGTGAACCGGGCCAGGTGCGGCTGGTGCTGCGCGCCGAACTGGTCGATCTGAAGCAGCGCAGCGTGTTGGGCCGACACATGTTCGAGCAGCAGGTGCCGCTGACCCGCTACGACGCAGATGGTGCCGCGCAGGCGTCCAGCCTGGCGGTCGGCCGTACGCTCGACGAGCTGACCGCCTGGCTCGCCAGTCTCAAATAAGTACCTACAATGAATCAGGGCGCGTGAACACGCCCGATAAGGCATCACCCACAACAAGAGGAGAGAGACCATGAAGCGCCTGTTTGCCGTCCTGTGCCTGTGTTCCGTCGCTGCGGTTGCCCATGCCGAAATCTCGCAGAAATTCGGCCCGCTCGAAATCCACTACAACGCACTGACCACCGACGAGCTGCTGCCCGAAGTCGCCCGCGCCTACAAGATCGAGCGCAGCAAGACACGCGGGCTGGTCACGATGTCGGTGCTGAAGCAGAACAGGATCGGCGCGCCCTCGCCGGTTCCGGCCAAGCTCAAGGTCTATGTCACCAACCTCAATCAGCAGCTGGCCCACGTGGAGATGCGCGAGATCAAGGAAGGCACTGCGATTTACTACCTCGGCGAATTCCGTGTCGCGCCGCCGGACACCCTGAAATTCACCGCCACCGTCGAAGTGGCCGGTGAACCGACGCGCGAGATGGTCTTCAACCAGCAGTTCTTCAAGTAAGCCCGGCACGCCCGCAGCCCCGGATCCGGGGCTGTTTTTTTTTGCCTGCTGTCGCGGTAACGACCGGTGGTCAGGCCTTGGTGAAGGCCGAATACATCAGCGTCAGCAGCCCCCACACCCCGAACCCCGCCACCGTCAGCCCCGCCGCGCGGCGCACCCATACCTGTTGCATGAAGGGCTGGACTTGCCGGGCGAACAGGCCCATTCCCAGCAGGTTGGGCAGGGTGCCCAGGCCAAACGCCAGCATCAGCGCCGCGCCCGAGGTGGCGCTGCCGGCTGCCAGCGCCGACACCAGCACCGAATACACCAGCCCGCATGGCAGCCAGCCCCAGGCCATGCCCGCCAGCAGTGCCTGCGGCACCGACTTCACCGGCAGCAGTTTCTGGAACAGTGGCTTCACCATTTTCCAAAGCACGCCGCCGGCGCGTTCGAACACCAGCACCCACTGGCTGAAGCCGGCCAGATACAGGCCGAGCAGAATCATCACCCCCTGCGCCAGCACGAACAGCAGCGTCTGCACCGGCATGAACCCGGCCAGCTTGAGCGAGGCGCCCAGCGTGCCGGCGAGCGCGCCGAAGATCACATACGACGACACTCGCCCCAGGTTGTAGGCCAGATGCAGGCGGAACGGCGGGTGCGTGCCGTCGGCGCGAAAGGAAAAGGCCGCGACGATGCCGCCGCACATGCCAACGCAGTGCACCCCACCGAGCAGGCCGGCGAGCAGGGCGGTGAGCAGAGAGAGTTCGATCATTTTTTCAGTTTGTTTCCGCGCGTGCCAAGTGTGCCGCGTATCGAGCGTGGATTGCGACGGCAATCGAGCACGGCGAGGACAATGGCGGTGTGGCCGTCGAAATCGTAATAAATGGCAAAGGGAAAGCGTTTGGACAGGCTGCGATGCAGCCCCGAGATGGGTTTGGGGTGAACACCCGCAAACAGCGCGAGCGCATCGATGTCGGAGAACAGGCTGTCGAGAAAATACTGGCCGAGCCCCTCGGCCTGGGTATCGTAGAAGTCGAAACCGATCAGCAGATCCCGTTCGGCAGAAGCGCCGATCCGCACGTCATGCATGGGCGGGACTCAACGTTCGGTGAGCTTGCGCAGCGCGTTTTTGGCAGCCTGCCAGTCACGATGCTGGCCGTCTGCCAGTTCGCGCAGACGCGCTTCCAGCACGGCCGCGTGCCACGGTGGGCTCAATTCGGCTGCATCGTCGTGGCACAGTGAATCCCACAATGACTCCATCGCGGCCAGACGTTCGGCCAGAGGCAGTTGGGTGAGGGCGTCGTGATTAGGCATGACAAAAGATTAGCACATCAGCCCGGCTGTCGTTGTCGCCCCACCAGCCAAACCAGCAGCAGCACCGGCACCCCGATCAGCGCCGTCCCGGTAAAGAAATTCGCCCAGCCATACGCATCGACGAACTCTCCGGAAAAGCCGGCGATGAACTTGGGCAGTAGCAGCATCACCGAAGTGAACAGCGCGTACTGCGTGGCCGAATACGCCTGATTGACGAGGCCGGAGAGATAGGCGACGAATGCGCTTGATGCGATGCCTGCCGAGAGGTTGTCAGCCGACACCGTGAACACCAGCGCGCCGACGTCATGGCCGCGTCCGGCCAGCCAGACGAACAGCAGGTTGGTCGCGGCGGACAGCACCGCGCCGAGAAACAGCGTGCGCATCACGCCGAGGCGCAGCGTGAGGATGCCGCCCAGACCCGCGCCGACGATGGTCATGATCACGCCGTACACCTTGGAGACCGTTGCCACCTCATCCTTGGTGAAGCCCATTTCCTGATAGAAGGGATTGCTCATCACCCCCATCACCACATCCGAGATGCGATACACCGCGATCAGTGCAAGCATCAGCAGTGCCTGCCATTTGTAGCGCTGGATGAAGTCGATGAAGGGCGACAGCACCGCGCTGTAGAACCACGCCGTGGCGGTCAGCAGCCAGCCCGACAGCCCGGCGGCGGCGAAGCGTTCCCGCGTGTGCACCTCGCGCTCGGTGGTGACGCTGGAAATCTTCTTTTCCGGCTCGCGGATGATCAGCGTGGTCAGCATGCCGACCGCCATCAGCGCCGCCATCACCGTGTACGCCACCTGCCAGGGGCGGAAGTCGTAGGTCGCCTCGCTGGGATCGACGCTCGCCGCGATCCACAGCGCGCCCGCGCCGGCGGTGATCATCGCAATGCGATAGCCGGCCTGGTAGGTCGCCGCCATCGCGCCCTGCTTTTCGGTTTCCACCGCCTCGATGCGGTAGGCGTCGAGCGCGATGTCCTGCGTCGCCGAGGCGAACGCCACCGCCAGCGCGAAGAACACCGTATGCGTCAGGTTCAGCACCGGGTCGGTGTTCGCCATTCCCAGCAGCGCGGCGGCGATGCAAACCTGAGACAGCAGCAACCACGCACGCCGCTTGCCCAGCCGGGCGGTAAGCAAGGGCAGCGGCAGCCGGTCCACCAGCGGCGACCACAAAAACTTGAAGCCGTACGCCAGCCCCACCCAGGAGAGATGCCCGATGGTCGCGCGCGCAATGCCCGCTTCCGACAGCCAGAACGACAACGTGCCCAGCACCAGCAGCAGCGGCAGCCCGGCGGAAAAGCCGAGGAACAGCATGCCGACGACGCGGGGGTGGGTGTAGATCTTGAGGGCGGCGAGCCAGGGGTGGGCACTTATGGTCATGGGGCGTAATCGTAATCGACGATCAGCGGCGCGTGGTCGGAAAAGCGCTGGTCCTTGTAGACGCTGGCGGAGGTGGCGGTTTTCGCAATTCCAGGCGTTGTGATCTGGTAGTCGATGCGCCAGCCGACGTTCTTGGCATACGCCTGGCCGCGGTTGCTCCACCAGGTGTAGGCCTCGCCGGTGTGCTCCGGGTAGAGGCTGCGGTAGACGTCGACCCAGCCGAGTTCGTCGAACAGGCGGGTCATCCAGGCGCGCTCTTCGGGCAGAAAGCCGGAATTCTTCTGGTTGGATTTCCAGTTCTTGAGGTCGATTTCCCGGTGGGCGATGTTCCAGTCGCCGCAGATGACGATTTCGCGGCCGCTTTTGATCAGCGCTTCGAGATGCGGGAAGAACTGTTCCATGAAGCGGAACTTGGCCTGCTGGCGTTCGTCGCTGCTGGAGCCGGAGGGCTGGTAGAGCGAGATGACGGCAAGGTGACCGTAATCCGCTTCGATGTAGCGGCCCTCGGCGTCGAATTCGGGGACGTTCAGGCCTTCGACGATGCGCTGCGGCGGCGTGCGGGTGTAGACGCCGACGCCGCTGTAGCCTTTTTTCTCGGCATAGTGGAAGGCGCCGCTCAAGCCGTCGCATTGGATGAATTCGGGTTTGAGGTCGGCGGCCTGGGCTTTCAGTTCCTGCACGCAGACGACGTCGGCGCACTGGCCGGGCAGCCAGTCGAAGAAGCCCTTGGTGGCGGCGGAACGGATGCCGTTGAGGTTGGCCGATATAATGCGCATCGCGTTTATCTATTCAAGAAAAGTCAGGAAATGTCCGATTACAAAGCCGAGTTTGTGGAATTCTCCATTGCATCGCAGGTGCTGTGTTTTGGTGAATTCAAGACCAAGGCGGGGCGAATGAGCCCCTACTTTTTCAACGCGGGGCTGTTCAACGACGGCGACAAGCTGAAACGGCTGGGCGAATTTTACGCGAAAGCCATTGTCGACTCGGGGGTGAGCTTCGATGTGCTGTTCGGCCCGGCGTACAAGGGCATTCCGCTGGCGGCGAGCATTGCAATTGCGCTGGCGGGCATGGGGAAAAACGTGCCGTTTGCGTTCAACCGCAAGGAAGCCAAGGATCACGGCGAAGGCGGAACAGTGGTCGGCGCGAAACTGCAGGGCCGGGTGCTGATCGTCGACGATGTGATCTCGGCGGGCACTTCGGTGCGCGAGTCGGTGGATCTGATTCGTGACGCAGGTGCCGAGCCGGCTGGCGTGGTGATCGCGCTGGACCGGATGGAACGTGGCACGGGCGAGAAGTCGGCGGTGCAGGAAGTGCGCGAGCAGTATGGCATTCCAGTGGTGGCGGTGGTTACGCTGGACAATCTGGTGGAGTTTCTGGAACGTGATGCAAACCGACAAGCTGAATTGCAATCTGTGGCAGGCTACCGCCAACAATATGGCGTGTAGCGCGCTGGCTGTCGCTTTGCTGCTGGTGGTGGGTACGGCGCAGGCGACGATGTACCGCTGGGTCGATGGCAGCGGCCGCGTGCATTACAGCGATACGCCACCGATGACTTATCAGAAAAGTGGCGGTGCCGAACTGAGCAAGCAGGGGCTGATCATCAAGCGCACGCAATCCGAAGCCGAGCGCAAGGCGGAAACCGAGCGCCAGGCCGAACAGAAGCGCATTGAGGCGGAGCAGCAAAAACAGACGCAGCTCGATCGTGCGCTGACCCAGACCTACACGACCGAAGCGGAAATCGACCTGGCGCGCGACCGCGCGCTGGAACACCACAAGCTGGCGATCAGGGGCGCGGAAATCCGCACCGAGGCGGTGGAAAAGAACCTTGCCGACCTGAGGACGCGTATTTCCAGTATCGAGAAATCCGGCCGCCCGGTGGGGGCCGGACTGCAGGAGCAGCTGGCGCAGAGCACCAAAGAAAGCCTGGACCTCAAACGCACCATTCTCAACAATGAAGAAGCCATGGAGAAAGTGCGTGCGAAATACGCAGCCGACAAGGCGCGTTTCATTGAGTTGTCAGCAGGCAAGCGATAAGCTTCGGCGGCACGCATGCCGCGTACTTGCAGCGGCGTGGGGCAAGGAAAATGAACTGAAGCGAATTGACGGGACGCCCTGTCAATTCGCTTTTTCAGTTCTGCAGCCTGGTTTTCAGCAGGTCGTTGGCCTGAGCCGGGTTGGCCTTGCCACGGCTGGCTTTCATCACCTGTCCCACCAGGGCGTTGAAGGCTTTTTCCTTGCCGGAGCGGAATTCCTCGACCGATTTCGGGTTGGCGGCGAGCACCTCGTCGACGATCTTTTCCAGTTCGCCGGTGTCGGACATCTGTTTGAGGCCGCGTGCCTCGATGATGGCGTCGACTTCGCCGGCGCCTTCCCACAGCCCTTCGAACACCTGCCTGGCGAGCTTGCCGGACAGCGTGCCGTCCTGGATGCGGGCGATCAGGGTGCCGAGCTGGGCGGCGGAAACCGGGCTTTGCACGATATCGAGATCGGCCTTGTTGAGCGCGGCCGAGAGTTCGCCCATCACCCAGTTGGCGGCGAGCTTGGGCTGTCCTGATTTCTGGGCCGCCGCCTCGAAGTAGGCGGCGAGTGTGCGCGATCCCGTCAAAACAGCAGCGTCGTAGGCCGATACGCCGTAGTTGCTCTGGAAGCGTGCCTGCATCGCGGCAGGCAGTTCGGGCAGCGCGGCACGCACGGCATCGATCCAGTCCTCGTCGAGCCTGACCGGCAGCAGGTCGGGGTCGGGGAAGTAGCGGTAGTCGTGCGCGTCTTCCTTGCTGCGCATCATGCGCGTTTCGCCGGTGTCGGGGTTGAACAGCACGGTGGCCTGCTCGATGCGGCCGCCGTCTTCCAGCGTCTCGATCTGCCAGCGGACCTCATAATCAATGGCCTGCTGCAGAAACTTGAACGAATTGAGGTTCTTGATTTCGCGGCGGGTGCCGAATTCGGCCCGGCCCACCGGGCGCACCGAGACGTTGGCGTCGACGCGGAAGCTGCCTTCCTGCATGTTGCCGTCGCAGATACCGATCCAGGTCACCAGCGTGTGCAGCGCGCGGGCGTAGGCGACGGCTTCGGCGCTGGAGCGCATCTCCGGCTCGGAGACGATTTCCAGCAGCGGCGTGCCGGCACGGTTGAGGTCGATTCCGGTCATGCCGTGAAAGTCCTCGTGCAGCGACTTGCCGGCATCCTCTTCCATGTGGGCGCGGGTGAGGTGGATGGTTCGTTCTTCGCCATCCACCACAATTTTCAGCGCGCCGCCCTCGACGATGGGCTTCGCCAGTTGACTGATCTGGTAGCCCTTCGGCAGGTCAGGGTAGAAGTAGTTCTTTCGGTCGAACACATTGACGCGGTTGAGCGTGGCGCCGATCGCGAGGCCGAACTTGATCGCGCATTCGACCGCACCCTTGTTCAGCACCGGCAGCACGCCGGGCAGCGCGATGTCGACCGCGCTCGCCTGGGTGTTGGGCGCGGCGCCGAAGGCAGTGCTGCTGCCGGAGAAGATTTTCGACTGGGTGGCGAGCTGGGTGTGGACTTCCAGCCCGATGACGGTCTCCCACTTCATTATTTCAGGCCCTCCGGACGACGGGCGTGCCAGTCCGTCGTGCGCTGGTACTGGTGTGCGACGTTGAGCATTTTCGCTTCGCTGAAGTAATTGCCGACGAGCTGCAGGCCGATCGGCAGGCCCTTGCTGTCGAAGCCGCACGGCAGGCTCATGCCGGGCAGCCCCGCGAGGTTGGCGGGAATGGTGTAGAGATCGTTGAGATACATTTCGACCGGGTCGTCGGATTTCTCGCCGAGCTTGAACGCGGTGCCTGGCGCGGTGGGGCCGAGGATGACGTCGCAGGTCCTGAAGGCCTGGTTGAAGTCGTCGGCGATCAGGCGGCGGATCTTCTGCGCCTGCAGATAGTAGGCGTCGTAGTAGCCATGCGACAGCACGTAGGCGCCGATCAGGATGCGGCGCTTGACCTCGGCGCCGAAGCCCTGCGCGCGGGTCTTGCAGTACATGTCGTCGAGGCTGGCGTAGTCCGGCGCGCGGTAGCCGTAGCGCACGCCGTCGAAGCGCGACAGGTTGCTGGATGCCTCGGCGGGTGCCAGCACGTAGTAGACGGGAATCGCGAGTTTCGAGTTGGCGAGCGAGATTTCCACGGTCGTCGCGCCGAGTTTTTTGAGTTCATTGATCGCGGCGTCGACCGCAGCGGCGACTTCGCTGTTGAGGCCTTCGGCGAAGAATTCCCTGGGAAGTCCTACACGCAGGCCGGCCAGCGGCTGGTTCAGGTCGCGCGTGTAGTCCTCTTTCTCGCGCTCGAGGCTGGTCGAATCCTTGGGATCGAAGCCGGTCATCACGTTCAGCAGCAGCGCGCAGTCCTCGGCCGATGGGGCCATCGGTCCGGCCTGGTCGAGGCTGGAAGCGAAGGCGATCATGCCGTAGCGCGACACCAGGCCGTAAGTGGGCTTGAGGCCGGTGATGCCGGTGAACGCGGCGGGCTGGCGAATCGAGCCGCCGGTATCGGTGCCGGTGGCAGCCGGCGCCATGCGTGCAGCGACGCAGGCGGCCGCGCCGCCAGACGAGCCGCCCGGCACGCGAGCGGTATCCCACGGATTCTTCACCGCGCCGAAAAAGCTGGTTTCGTTCGACGAGCCCATGGCGAATTCGTCCATGTTGGTCTTGCCGAGGCTCGGCATGCCGGCAGCCTTGAAGCGTTCGATCACGTGTGCGTCGTAGGGGGCGACAAAGTTGTGCAGCATCTTCGAGCCGCAGGTGGTGAGCCAGCCGTCGGTGCAGAAGATGTCCTTGTGGGCGATCGGCACGCCGGTGAGCGGGCCGGCCTGGCCGGCGGCGATGCGCGCGTCGGCGGCGGCGGCCTCCGCCAGCGTCTTCGCGGGGTCGATGGTGATGAAGGCGTTTAGCGTCGGGTTCAATGCGGCGATGCGGTCGAGGTAGGCCTGCGCCAGCTCGCGGCTGGACACCTGCTTCGCCGCGAGTTGCGCGGCGAGCGCGGAAACGGAGATGTCGAACGGGTTCATTCAATCACCTTGGGCACGAGGTACAGGCCGTTCTGGACCGCGGGCGCGATCGCCTGGAAGGCGGTGTGGCGGTCGGTTTCGGTCACCGCGTCGGGACGCAGGCGCTGGGTGACTTCCTGCGCGTGCGCCATCGGGCTGACGTCGCGGGTATCCACCGCCTGCATGGTGGCGATGAGGTCGAAAATGCTGTTGAGCTGGCCTTGCGTGGCCTGCGCCTCGGTATCGCTGATTTCGATGCGTGCAAGGCGGGCGATGCGCTTGACGTCGTCCGGAGTGAGGGACATGGAAGGACCTGGATATCTTACGGGAACGAAGCCCGTTAGGGTATCATAGCCCCCTTGTTTTTTCTGCCCTTTCGCCCGCCTGGCGCGGGCGTTGCCGCCACCATGTTCAAGTTTTTCACCAAGTATTTTTCCACCGATCTCGCAATCGACCTCGGCACGGCCAACACGCTGATCTACGTGCGTGACCGCGGCATTGTGCTGGACGAGCCCTCTGTGGTGTCGATCCGCACCGATGCGGCAGGGGCGGCAAGCGCACCGTGCAGGCGGTCGGCGCGGAGGCCAAGCTGATGCTGGGCCGCACCCCGGGCAACCTGCAGGCAATCCGCCCGATGAAGGACGGCGTGATCGCCGACTTCACCGTCACCGAGCAGATGCTCAAGTACTTCATCAAGAAGGTGCATGACACCCGCATGCTGCGTCCCAGCCCGCGCATCATCATTTGCGTGCCGTGCGGCTCGACCCAGGTGGAGCGCCGCGCGATCCGCGAATCGGCGATCGGCGCCGGGGCGCGCCAGGTGTATCTGATCGAGGAGCCGATGGCGGCGGCGATCGGTGCCGGCATGCCGGTGGCCGAGGCGACCGGTTCGATGGTGGTCGACATCGGCGGCGGCACCACCGAGGTCGGCGTGATCTCGCTGGGCGGCGTGGTCTACGCCAACTCGGTGCGAGTCGGCGGCGACCGCATGGACGAGGCCATCATCAACTACATCCGCCGCAACTACGGCATGCTGATCGGCGAGGCGACCGCCGAGCAGATCAAGAAAAAAATGGGCTCGGCCTTCCCCGGCGCCGAAGTGCTGGAAATGGAAGTCAAGGGCCGCAGCCTCGCCGAAGGCGTGCCGCGCAGCTTCAACGTATCGTCCAATGAAATCCTCGAAGCCCTGACCGAACCACTGAACGCCATTGTCAGCGCGGTGAAGATGGCGCTGGAACAGACGCCGCCCGAACTCGGCGCCGATATCGCCGAAAAGGGCATGGTGCTGACCGGCGGTGGTGCGCTGCTGCGTGACCTCGACCGTCTGCTGATGGAAGAAACCGGCCTGCCGGTCATCGTCGCCGACGACCCGCTGACCTGCGTGGTGCGCGGTTCCGGGCGCGCGCTGGAAGAAATGGACAAGCTGGCGTCGGTCTTCACCAACGAGTGAACGCAGTCGCAACCGGTGTCGTGAATAGGGGTAGCTGATGGCGGTGCCCGGTCAGCTTACGTACACCCACCGGCTGGGTCCGACGGCGCGCCTGCTGATCTGGCTGCTGATCGGCTTGGGCTTTGCTGTTCTCGATAGCCGTTATCACGCACTTGACGGCCTGCGCAGCGGATTCTCGCTGTTGTTGCAACCGGTGCGCGCCATGCTGCGTGCACCACCCGATGTCGCCGCCGAACTTGGCGGCTTCTTTACCCGCCACCGTCTCCTGCAGAAAGAACGCGACACCCTGCTGGCTGATCGTGCGCGGCTGATGGTCGACGTAAGCGCCGCCAGGGAGTTGCGTCGCGAAAACGCTGAACTGCGCGCCCTGCTGAAATTGCAGACCCGCCCTGGCCAACAGGTAGTGCATGCCGCCCAGCTGTATCGGGGGCATGACTGGTTTGCCCAGCGCATCACGCTGGATCAGGGGGGCGGTGCGGGACTGCGCAGCGGTCTGCCGGTCGTCGATGCCGCCGGGCTGGTGGGGCAGGTGACACGGGTCTATCCACGGTCGAGTGAAGTGACGCTGGTCAGCAGCCGGGAACAACTGACGCCGGTATTCGTCGAACGCACGGGGCAGCGCGGGCTGGCTGCCGGCAGCGGGCAAAACCAGATGGAGCTGCGCTACATGCCGGCCCAGACCGACATCCGGCCTGGCGATCGTCTGCTGACTTCGGGGATCGACCGGGTGTATCCGGCGGGCATGCCGGTGGCGCGCGTCAGCCGGGTGTCCCGTTCGCAATCCAGCCCCTATCTGCGGGTGGAATGTCTGCCGCTGGCGGGGCTCGACCGTTCCCGTGCCGTGCTGGTGCTGATCGCCGAGCCACAGGTGACCCCGCAATGAACGCGCCCAACCAGATCGGCAGCTGGCGTCACATTCTCGGCAGCCTGATGCTGGCCGTGCTGCTGGAGCAACTGCCCTGGGCGGGGTGGGCCTTGATCCTGCGGCCTGATTTCGTCCTGGTGGGCGTGTTGTTCTGGACGCTGCACCAGCCCGCGCGAATTGGTTTTGCTTCAGCGTTTTTCCTTGGCTTGATGGCCGACTTCCAGGATGGCGTGGTGTTCGGTCAGCATGCTCTCGCATATGTGATCGGCGTATATATGGTGCTGTATCTGCGGCTGCGGCTGCTTCAGTTCGATCCGTTCCGTCAGGCGGCGCAGCTGTTTCCCGTTCTGCTGGCGGTGCAACTGGTGGTGTTGCTGGTCGGCTGGCTGGCGGTCAACCCGCCGGCGGGGCTGGTCATATTGTTGCCGGTGCTGGGCAGCACGGTGCTGTGGTATCTGGTGGCAGGTTTTTTGCGTCTGTGGCATGGCAAGGGCATGCAGGATCGGACCTGATCCGGGATGAGACTCGCCACGCCGCTTAAAAATCTGGACCGTGAGCTGGCCCGCTTTCATGGGCGCGTGAAAGTGGGCGCGGTTTTCGTCGCGCTGCTGGCCACCGCGTTGCTGATGCGTGCGTTCTATCTGCAGGTCATGCAGCACGAGCACTATATCCAACGTGCCGAAAGCAACCGTATTTCGCTGGTGCCCACCGCACCCAACCGCGGCCTGATCCTGGACCGCAATGGTCGCATCCTGGCGGAAAACTATTCGGCCTATACGCTGGAGGTGACCCGTTCGAAGCTCGGCGATCTGGACGCCACGCTGGCCGAGGTGGGCAAGCTGGTCGAGATCACGCCGGGCCAACTGCGACGGTTTCGCCGCCTGCTCGCCGAGTCGCACGAATTCGAAACCGTCCCGCTGAAAAGCAAACTGACCGATGAGGAAGTGGCGATCCTGGCCGCCAACCGTTATCGCCTGCCGGGGCTGGATGTGAAGGCACGGCTGTTTCGCAACTATCAGGCCGGTCCCGGCATGGCGCATGTGCTGGGCTTCATCGGCCGCATCAATGACCGCGACCTGAAACAGCTGCGCGAGGCTGGCCGCGAGCAGAACTACCGGGGCAGCGTTCATATCGGCAAGACCGGACTGGAGCAAAGCTACGAATCCCTGCTGCATGGCCGCACTGGCTTCGACCAGATGGAAACCGACGCCAGCGGCCGCGCGGTGCGCATGCTGTCGCGCATCCCGCCGGTGCCGGGCAAGGATTTGCGCCTGCATCTCGATCTCGAACTGCAGGCGGTGGCCGAACATGCCTTCGGCGACTACCTCGGCGGGTTGGTGGCGCTCGACCCCAACACCGGCGGGGTGCTGGCGCTGGTCTCCAAGCCGGGGTTCGATCCCAATCTGTTCGTCGACGGCATCGACCCGGAAACCTGGAAATTGCTCAACGAATCGCCCGAGCGACCGATGGTGAACCGCGTGCTGCGCGGCATTTATCCGCCCGGATCGACCATCAAGCCCTTCATGGCGCTGGCCGGGCTGGAGCTGGGGCTGCGCAAGCCGTCGGACAGCATCGTCGACCCCGGCTATTTCAGCCTGCCCAACAGTCGCCACCAGTTCCGCGACTGGAAACGTGGCGGGCACGGCGTGGTCGATTTGCGTCGGTCCATCTCGCAGTCCTGCGACACCTATTACTACAAACTTGCGGTGGACATGGGCATCGACCGCATGCACGACTACCTGGCGCAGTTCGGCCTGGGCGAGAAGACCGGCATCGACCTTGAAAACGAGTCGGGCGGCCTGCTGCCCTCGCGCGACTGGAAGCAGCGCCGCTGGAAGCAGCCCTGGTATCCCGGCGAGACCGTGATTGCAGGCATCGGGCAGGGCTATCACCTGACCACTCCGCTGCAACTGGCGGCGGCCACCGCCATGCTCGCCAACGGCGGCAAGCGCATCGAACCGCGCCTGGTGCAGGCGGTGCGCGACCCGCTTGCCCACACCTGGCAGTTGCAGCCCACCCCGTCGCCCGCCCTGGTGGCGATCGCTCCGAAGCATCTCGAGCTGGTGCGTGAGGGCATGATGGATGTGATGCGTCCTGGTGGCACCGCCGCCGCCTCGGCGTCCGGCGCGCCTTACACGATTGCCGGCAAGACCGGCACAGCGCAGGTGGTCGGGATCAAGCAGGGCGCGCGCTACGATGCCAGCCGGCTGGCCCGCGAGCATCGCGACCATGCGCTGTTCATTGCCTATGCGCCGGCCGAGAACCCCACCATTGCGGTGGCGGTGATGGTGGAAAACGGCGGATCGGGCAGCGGCACGGCGGCACCGATCGCGCGCGCGGTATTCGATTATTACCTGACCGGGAAACGTCCCGGCAACATGAAGCAGGAACTGGAGGCCGACGATGCCGCGGACTAGCCACTGGATCGTGCGCAGGCTAAGCCATCTCGACGGCATCCTGCTGGTCTTGGTGCTGGCGCTGCTGGGCGTCAGCCTGGCAGTGGTGGCGAGCGCCTCGGGGCAGAGCCCGGCGCGGATCACCGGCCATCTCGTCAATATCGGGCTCGCGCTGTCGGTGATGCTGGTGATGGCCAACGTGCCGCCACATCTGCTGTCCAAGGTGGGTCCACCCCTGTATGCGGCGGGGGTGGTGCTGCTGATCGGGGTGGCGCTGTTCGGCGAGATCCGCAACGGCTCACGGCGCTGGCTAAACCTGGGTTTCATGGCTTTCCAGCCATCGGAACTGCTGAAGCTTGCCTTGCCGCTGATGCTGGCCTGGTACTTCCAGCGCAACGAGGGCGCACTGCGCGCCAGGCACTTCCTGTCCGGCGGCGCCCTGCTGGTGGTGCCGTTTGTGCTGATCCTGCGCCAACCCGACCTCGGCACGGCGCTGATGATCGGCGCGTCGGGCTTCTATCTGCTGTTCTTTGCCGGCCTGCCGTGGAAGGTGATTTTCGGCGGCGCTACCCTGGGTGCGGCGAGCCTCCCGGTGGTGTGGGGGTTGATGCACGACTACCAGCAGCGTCGCGTGCTGACCCTGCTCGATCCCAGTTCCGATCCGTTGGGTGCCGGTTATCACATCATTCAGTCGACTATCGCGATCGGCTCCGGCGGACTGTTCGGCAAGGGCTGGATGCAGGGCACGCAAAACCAGCTCGACTTCATTCCGGAGCGTACGACGGACTTTATTTTCGCCGTGTTCGGCGAGGAATTCGGCTACGTCGGCGCAATCTTCCTGGTGGGGCTGTATCTGGCCATCGTCGCGCGCGGCCTGGTCATCGCGGCGCGGGCGCCGACCCTGTTCGGGCGATTGATGGCGGCCACACTGAGCCTCAATTTGTTCACCTATGTGTTCGTCAACATGGGGATGGTGTCCGGCATCCTGCCGGTGGTGGGGGTGCCCTTGCCGCTGATGAGCTATGGAGGCACGGCGCTCATCACGCTGCTGCTGGGCATGGGTATCCTGATGAGCGTGGCGACGCATCGCCAGCTCAATAAATCATGACAGGCTAAAATAGCGCCATGAATGCATCCCTGATCCTGAGTGCGGCACTGCTTGGACTGGCGCTTGCCGGTTGCGGCAGCACGCCAACCGTCAAGCAGGCGTCCACGCCACCCCAAAGCGGCGGCTACTATCTCGACGATGGCCCGGAGGCCAACCCGCCGCCGAATCTTGACGCCGTTCCCGATGCGGTGCCGCGCAACGAACCCTTGCACCGTTTTGCCAATCGCACCTATGCCGTGCTCGGCAACAGCTACACGCCGCAGACCGAACGCCGCGCTCACAGCCAGGAGGGATTGGCATCGTGGTACGGGCGCCGTTTCCACGGCAGGAAAACCGCGTCGGGCGAGAAATACGACATGTATGCGATGACAGCCGCGCATCCGACTTTGCCGATCCCGAGCTATGCGCGGATCACCGCCCTCGACAATGGCAAGTCGGTGGTGGTTCGCATCAACGACCGCGGGCCATTTCATTCATCCCGCATCATCGATCTTTCCTACACGGCTGCCCACAAGCTGGGCTACCTGCGGCGCGGCAGCACCCGGGTGCGCGTGGAAAGCCTCGACCCTGCCGCTTATGACACGCAGGGTGCGGCAATCGGCCAAGGGATCTATCTTCAGGTGGGCGCATTCTCGAATGCCGACAATGCGCAGCAACTGCTCGACCGCCTGGCGCGCACGCTTGAGCTCGACGCCGACCGCACACGTGTGGTGCTCAACAGTTCGCTGCACCGTGTCCAGGTCGGACCCTATTCCAGCGAGGAAGCAGCGCATGGGGATCGTGAGCGGTTACGGGAACGTCTCGCCCTGAACGCAGTCATGGTCAGACGCGATTGATCGAAGGGCGAGGAATGAGATTGATAGGGTTGTGGCTGGCATTGCTGCTGTCCACGTCTGCGTGGGCCGCGCCCAGCGGGGTGAACGCGCGCGCCTGGGTGGTGGTCGACCAGACGAGCGGACAGGAACTGGCTTCGCATCAGGCCGACCTGCCACTGGCGCCGGCTTCGCTGACGCAGTTGATGACGGCCTATGTGCTGCTGGGCGACGTTCGCAAGAACAAGCTGAGCCTGGGCGAGCTGCTCATCGTGCCGGAAGCCGCCACCCGGGTCGATGGCGCACGTATTTTTCTCAGGGCGGGCGATCAGGTCAGCGTCGACACCCTGCTGCGGGCGATGCTGTTGCAGTCGGCCGGCGACGCCACGCTCACCCTGGTGACGGCAACCAGCGGCAGCGAAGCGGCTTTTGTCGAACGCATGAACCGCGAAGCCCGGCGGCTCGGCATGAGCAAATCACGTTTCAGGAATGCGACCGGGCTCACCGAGCCGGGGCACGAGTCGAGTGCGCGCGACCTCGCCCTGCTTGCTGCTGCGCTGCTGCGCGACTTCCCTGACCGGCAGACACTTTTCACGCAGAAGGAACTGGATTACGGGGGCGTGACCTATTACAACGCCAACCGTCTGCTGTGGCGTGACAGCACCGTGACCGGCCTCAAGGTCGGGCGCACTGTTCAGGCCGGCTACTGCATGGTGGCCTCGGCCCAGCGCGGCGACCAGGCGCGCATTGCGGTGGTGCTGGGCGGACGCAACGATGCGCAGCGTACTCAGGATGCGCTGCGCCTTCTGAACTATGGTTTCGAGAATTTCCATAGCGTGCTGCTTTACCGCGCGCAACAGCCGGTCAAGGTGGTCAACCTGTATCGTGGTACGCGCGCATCGGTAAGCGTGGGTTTTCTGCAGGATTTTCACTTGCTGATACCGGCGGGGGCCGCGGCCCGCGTCAAGGCCGAAGTCATCACCCGGCAGCCGATCGTCGCGCCGGTGCGCAAGGGGCAGCGCATGGGCGCGCTGCGGCTGCTGCTCGATGGCAAGCCACTCGGCGATTATCCGCTGGTCGCGCTGCATGACGTTGCCGTGGCTGGCATCTTCGGTCGTGGCTGGGATTCGATCCGGCTGTTCTTCGGGCAATGAGTGTTTATCTCAACGGCCAGTTCCTGCCGCTTGCCGAGGCGAAGATTCCCGTGCTCGACCGCGGATTCATCTTCGGCGACGGCGTCTACGAACTGGTGCCGGTGTACTCGAAAAAGCCGTTCCGGCTGGACGAGCACCTGCGGCGCCTGCAGGGCAGTCTCGACAATATCCGCCTGGCCAACCCGCACGGGATGGACGAATGGCGCGAATGCATCCTGCGCTTGATCGCGCTGCAGGACTTTGCCGACCAGTCGCTCTATATCCAGGTCACCCGCGGCGTCGCGCCACGTGACCATGCCTTTCCCATGGGTGTGCCACCGACGGTGTTCATGTTCTCGCAACCACTGGTAACAGTGTCAATCGAGCAGAAAGCCGCGGGTGTCTGCGCCGTCACTGCGGTCGACAACCGCTGGCTGCGCTGCAACATCAAGGCCATCTCGCTGCTGGCCAACATCCTGCTGCGGCAAGAGGCGATCGACGTCGGATGTGCCGAGACCGTGATGCTGCGTGACGGCTTCCTGACCGAGGGCGCGGCGAGCAACATTTTCGTGGTGAATGACGGCATCCTGCGGGCCCCCCCCCCGTCGAATCTAATGCTTACCGGTATCACCTATGACGTGGTGCTGGAGCTGGCTTCGGCGCACGGGATTCCGCATCAGGT
>JAABQU010000197.1 GCA_011391285.1 Thiobacillus sp. | reverse complement strand
ATATTGATCTGGCGCGGGGTGTTGTTGACGTGGTCGTCGCCGCGGATGACGTGGCTGATCTGCATGTCCCAGTCGTCCACCACCACGCAGAAGTTGTAGGTGGGCGTGCCGTCGCCGCGCGCAATGATGAGGTCATCCAGCTCGGCGTTGGCAAACTCGATGACGCCCTTGACCAGGTCCTTCCACGACACCGTGCCGCCGGTCGGATTCCTGAAGCGCACCACCGGCTGCACGCCGGACGGCGCGACCGGCAGTGTCTTGCCGGGCTCGGGGCGCCAGCGGCCGTCGTAGCGCGGCTTTTCGCCCCGCGCGCGCTGCGCCTCGCGCATTTCGTCGAGCTCCTCGGTGCTGCAATAGCAGAGATAGGCCTGGCCGTTGGCCAGCATCTGCTCGATCACTTCCTTGTAGCGGTACAGGCGCTTGGTCTGGTAGAACGGACCTTCGTCGTGGTTGAGTTCCAGCCAGGCCATGCCGTCGAGGATCGCCTGCACCGCCTCGGGGGTCGAGCGCGCGATGTCGGTGTCTTCGATCCTGAGGATGAACTGGCCGCCGTGATGACGCGCGAACGCCCACGAGAACAGCGCGGTGCGTGCGCCACCGATGTGCAAAAAACCAGTGGGGGAGGGGGCGAAGCGGGTGCGGATCATGGCGGGGCCAAATGGGAAAAGGCGCCATTTTACCGGACTGCGTTTAACGCGGCCGACCGCCGCGAAATTGACCTTGGCTGTCGGGTTGTGGTTTAATTCGCGCCGCTTCGGGGCAGTTAGCTCAGCGGTAGAGCATCGCCTTCACACGGCGGGGGTCACAGGTTCAAACCCTGTACTGCCCACCAGCCCGAACATCGAAAAAGGATCGGCGCATGTCGGTCCTTTTTCATTCCCCATGCCGGCGGCAGAAATGCATTGCCGCATCAGGGCCCAGCCGGTATAGTGCGCTCTCCCGCACCCAGCCAATCGGTGCGCGGCTCTTTTACCCCGATCTCACGATCCCCTATTCGTCTGCCTCGATTGGTGTTGCCGCCGTTTTAATCCAACCCGCGCAACAGGCCGTCGCAGGAAAAAATACCATGACTACTGAAACATCCGTTGCCACCCCCGGCTTTAACGAGCTCGGCCTGGCCGAACCCATCACGCGTGCGATTGCCGATGCCGGCTACACCACGCCTACTCCGATTCAGGCCCAGGCGATCCCGCAGGTACTGGCGGGCGGCGACCTGCTCGCCGCCGCGCAGACCGGCACCGGCAAGACCGCCGGCTTCACCCTGCCGATCCTGCACCATCTGTCGACGCGCGCCGCGCATGCCTCCAGGCCGGGCCGTCCGCGCTGCCTGATCCTGGTGCCGACGCGCGAACTCGCCGCGCAGGTCGAGGAATCGGTCAAGACCTACGGCAAATACCTGTCGCTCACCTCGATGGTGATGTTCGGCGGCGTCAACATCAATCCGCAGTTCAAGGCGCTGAAGTCGCGCGTGGATATTCTCGTTGCCACCCCCGGCCGCCTGCTCGATCACCTGGGACAGAAGACGGTGGACTTGTCCGGCGTCGAGATCCTGGTGCTCGACGAAGCCGACCGCATGCTCGACATGGGCTTCATCCGCGACATCAAGAAAGTGCTCGCGGTGCTGCCGAAGCAGCGCCAGACCCTGCTGTTCTCGGCGACCTTCTCCGACGAGATCCGCGCGCTCGCCAACGGCCTGCTGCACAACCCGAAAAGCGTTGAAGTCGCGCGCCGCAACACCACGGTGGAAGTCATCGAGCAGTCGATGCACCGGGTGCCGCAGTCGCACAAGCGCGATCTGCTGGCGCACCTGATCAAGCACCATGACTGGCAACAGGTGCTGGTGTTTACCCGCACCAAGCACGGCGCCAACAAACTGACCGAAAAGCTCATCAAGGACGGCATCACCGCCGCCGCGATCCACGGCAACAAGAGCCAGCCGGCGCGCACCAAGGCGCTGGCCAGCTTCAAGGACGGCAGCGTGCGCGTGCTGGTGGCGACCGACATCGCCGCGCGCGGCATCGACATCGACCAGCTGCCGCAGGTGGTCAACTTCGAACTGCCCAACGTGCCGGAAGACTACGTCCACCGTATCGGCCGCACCGGCCGTGCCGGCACCACCGGCTCGGCGCTGTCGCTGGTGGACGACGAGGAAATGAGCTACCTGCGCGACATCGAGAAGCTGATCAAGCGCTCGATCGTGCGGGTCGAAATCGAACCCGGCTTCGTGCCGCCGGCCAAGGCCGACCTGATGTCCGACGAGCGTCCGCCGCGTCCGCCGCAAGGCCGTGGCGGCCAGCGTCCGGGGCAGAACGCCGGCCAGCGTCAGGGGCAACCCGGTGGCGGCCGCAATGCTTCTGGGCGCGCGCCGCAGGGCAAACCGGCAGCAGGCGGTGCGAAACCTGCTGCCAGTCGCGCTGCGCCGACCCCGCATGGCACCACGCCGTCCAACCAGCCGCGCAAACCGCGTCCGCAGGCGGCCCTGTTTTCGTCCAAGCCGGGCACGCGCGGGCACTGATCAGGCTGTTTCCAGCACCCTCGCTGTCATTGCGAGGCGTAGCCGAAGCAATCCAGCCTG
>JAABQU010000196.1 GCA_011391285.1 Thiobacillus sp. | reverse complement strand
CGCGCCGAATTGGCCGGCGATGGCGCTGCCGCAGTGCGGGCAATGGCCGTCGGGCGTCAGGCTGTATTGGTCGATGCGATACCAGTCGCGCACAATCAGCGGCTCATGGCAGCTCGGGCACGACGTGGTGCCGCCCGTGGTGTCGTGCACGTTGCCGGTGTAGACGTAATGCAGCCCGGCCTTCAGCGCGATGTCTCGCGCGCGCGTGAGCGTGGATGCCGGAGTGGGTGGCACATCCAGCATCTTCCAGTCGGGATGGAAGGCAGAAAAATGCAGCGGCACGTCGGGCCCGAGTTCACGCATGATCCACTGGCTCATCGCCTCGATTTCGGCGTCGGAATCGTTGTGGCCGGGTATCAGCAGCGTGGTGATCTCGAGCCAGACATTCGTCTCGCGCTTCAGATAGATCAAGGTGTCGAGCACCGGTTGCAGGTGCGCGCCGGTCAGCTTGAAATAGAAATCCTCGGTGAAGGCCTTGAGGTCGACGTTGGCCGCGTCCATCTTGGCGTAGAACTCTCGCCGTGGCGCGTCATGAATGTAGCCGGCGGTGACCGCCACGGTCTTGAGACCGCGCGCATGGCAGGCGTCGGCCACGTCCATCGCGTATTCGGCGAAGATCACCGGGTCGTTGTAGGTGAAGGCCACGCTCTTGCAGCCGCTCCGCTCGGCGGCAGCGGCGATTTCATCCGGCATGGCCTGATCGACCATGGTGTCGGTCTCGCGCGACTTGGAAATATCCCAGTTCTGGCAGAACTTGCAGGCGAGGTTACAACCGGCGGTACCAAAAGAGAACACTGACGAGCCGGGGTAAAAATGATTCAGCGGTTTTTTCTCGATGGGGTCGACGCAAAAGCCGGACGAGCGGCCATAGGTGGTGAGCACCATCTGTCCGCCTTCCATCTTGCGCACGAAGCACAGGCCGCGCTGTCCCTCGTGCAGCTTGCAGTCACGCGGACACAGGTCACACTGGATGCGGCCATCGGGCAGCGCATGCCACCAGCGTGCGGGGTAATGCGATTCGGGAATGCTCATGCGAGGTGCTCCTTCCACTTGCTGACCGTATAGCGCGACAGGCGCACACTTTCAGACCAGAAATCCATCGACAGGCCGGCTTTGCGCTTCAGGTGTGAGAGAAACTCGGCCGGCTCGGGCAGTTGCTCCCACACCTGCGGCAGGAAGGTGCTGCGGTAATGCCCATACTCGAACACCACTCCATCGATGCCGGGCCGCAACGTGGCCAGCGCATGTTCTTCGCTCGCCACCGCCAAGGCTTCGGTTGGTGACAGCAGTGAAATCTCAACCCGGATGTCGTCGAACTCCTCGCGGGTCAAGGGCATGAAGCGCGGATCGCGGAAGGCCGCCGCCACGGCGTTTTCCCTCACATCCAGACCCAGCGGCCGGTGTGCTTCCAGGGTGCCGATGCATCCACGCAGCTCGCCCTGCCGGGTAAGGGTGACGAAGCTGGCGCCCGGCTCCTGCAGCCAACTCGCCTGAGTAGGAAATGCAGTCTCATGTCCTAGCTTCGAGGCGATTTCGGAGCGCGCCAGTTTTAAGAGTGTCGATCCCTTTTCCGTATCCGGCTGATCCGCATCAACCTCAGCCTCGAAGGCAAATGAAGCGTAGCCGACCACCCGCTCAGGGTCGCCGGCGGTGTCACTGGAATTGCGCACGTCCAGCGCAACTGGACGCAGGCCATGCTTGCGCGCTGCCAGCAATAGGCCGTTGACCGGCGTGGCACCACAAGCCTGTTCGTGGTTAAGATGGGAATTCAGCGCCAGGATGGCGTCCACGGTGCCGCCGTCCACCTTGCGGGCGACAGCGTCAGGCAAAAAATGCGACAGGTCGGAACTGATCACGATCAGCGTCTCGTCGCCGCCCCACACCATTTCCAGCACTTCGGCCACCTCGGCCGCAGTCGCCTCGCCCACCGCCAGCGGCAGCAACTGGAAATCGCCCAACACCTGCTGCAAAAAAGGCAGCTGCACTTCCAGCGAATGCTCCATCTGGTGCGCCGCTGCGCTTTGGGTCACTTGCGGCAGGCTGGACAGTTGCAACATGCCCGCGCGATCCAGCTGCACTTCGCCAAGCGGTGTCGCAAAGCGCTCCGCCTCGGGCAGCGCCAGTCCCCGAACATAGACGCGATGGGTTGGGCCGAGCAGCACCACCCGACGAATGCGCCCACGCAAGTCGCCCAACCGGGCGTAGGCGCTGGCGGCAACGGCGCCCGAATAGATATAACCGGCATGCGGCACGATCAGCGCCTTGGGTGGACGCGGCAACGTGGTTGCCTTGGCGTTTGCCAGCAGGTCGGTCAGAGTGTGCTTGAGTTCGATCGGGTTGTCCGGGTAGAACAATCCTGCAACGGCGGCGGGTCGGGTAGCAGGCATGTGGCGTTCCTATTCAATGCATTCAATAAGCCTAGTAAATATAGGGAAATATTGCATTTTCAAGTCCCCGCCAAGGAAGACACGGGGTCAATCTGCCTACCGCTTGCCTGCTTGTCTCACCTGCATCCACTTGAACAACTCGCCCCCCCTATTCCCGTCGCGCCAGCGGCGAATGCCAGCAGCATGGTGC
>JAABQU010000195.1 GCA_011391285.1 Thiobacillus sp. | reverse complement strand
GGCGATGACCTGTGGCTCCAGCAACGCATTCATCTTGGCGACGATGGCGGCGGGCTTGCCGGCGGCAGCCAGAGCGGCTTCGTGCTTGATCGCGGCCATGACTTCGCTGTGCAGGGTGAAGGGCGACTGCCACAGGCATTTCAGTTTGCCGGCCTTGCCGAGCCCGGTGATCTGGGTGAACAGGCTGGCGACGTCGGCGGTTACGGCCTCGTCGCAGGTCAGCAGACCGAAGTCGGTGTACAGGCGCGCGGTGCGGGCATGGTAGTTGCCGGTGCCGAGATGCGCGTAGCGCTTGAGCTCGCCTTCCTCGCGACGGATGACCAGCGCCAGCTTGGCGTGCGTCTTGTGGCCGACCACGCCGTACACGACGTGCGCACCGACCTCTTCCAGCTTGGCGGCCCAGTTGATGTTGGCTTCCTCGTCGAAGCGCGCCATCAGCTCGACCACCACGGTGACTTCCTTGCCCGACTGCGCGGCGCGTATCAGCGCCTGCATCAGCTTGGAGTCGGTGCCGGTGCGGTAGACCGTCTGCCGCATGGCGACCACATTAGGGTCGGCGGCGGCCTGCTCGATGAAGTCGATTACCGGCTGGAAGGATTCGAAGGGGTGATGCAGCAGGATGTCGCCCTTTCTGATCTGGGCGAAGACGTCGGGCTGTTTGGCCAGACGCGCGGGCAGGGCCGGGACGAACGGGGCGAACTTGAGTTCGGGCCGGTCGACCCAGTCCGGCACCTGCATCAGGCGCACCAGATTGACGGGGCCGTGAACCTGGTAGAGGTCGTCGTGTTCCAGCTCGAACTGTTCGAGCAGGAAAGCCGTCATTGACTCGGAGCAGTTGTCGGCGACCTCCAGCCTGACTGCAGCGCCGAAGTTGCGCTGCGGCAGTTCGCCCTGCAGCGCTTCGCGCAGGTTCTTGTTCTCTTCGTCGTCGACGAAGAGGTCCGAGTTGCGGGTGACGCGAAACTGATAGCAGCCTTCCACGGTCATCCCGGCGAACAGTTCGCCGACATGGGCGTGCAGAATCGACGACAGGAAGACGAAGCCGTATTCGCAACCCGCGATGGCTTCCGGCATGCGGATCACGCGCGGCAGCGCGCGCGGTGCCTGCACCACGGCGGCGCCGGAATTGCGGCCGAAGGCGTCGCGTCCGGACAGCTCGACCGCGAAGTTGAGGCTCTTGTTGAGCACGCGCGGGAAAGGGTGCGAGGGATCGAGACCGACCGGCGTCAGCACCGGCATCAGTTCGTGCAGGAAATAATTGCGGATCCAGGCGGCCTGAGCTTCGTTCCACTGCGTGCGGCGGATGAAATGAATGCCGCACTCGGCCAGTTCCGGAATGATTTCGCCATTGAGCAATTCGTATTGCCGGGCTACCAGTTCGTGCGCCATTTCCGAAACTGCCCGGTATTGCTGGCCCGGTGTCATGCCGTCGGGCGAGCGCTGGGTGGAGTTGGCAAGGATCTGCTCCTTCAAGCCCGCCACCCGTACCTCGAAGAACTCGTCCATGTTGCTGGAGACGATGCAGAGGAACTTCAGCCGTTCCAGCACGGGCATGTTGGGATCGTCGGCCTGCGCCAGCACGCGGCGCTGAAAGGCGAGGATGCCGAGTTCGCGATTGATGAGGGTATCGGGACTGGGGAGGTTCATGGTCTAGTATCCGTGGGGTGCCGCAATGATAAGCGCCAGTATTTAACCTGACATGACAGAACTATGACAATTTCCCATCCGGTTGAAATTGAACTCAAGCTGGCTTTGCCACCGGAGCAGGTCGCGGATTTCCTCAAGCTGATGGCACGGCGGCGCAGCACGCCGACACAGCAGGCATTGCACACGCTGTATTACGACACCCCGGATTTTGCCCTGAGCGCGCAGGGTGTCGCGCTGCGGGTGCGACGGGCAGGGCGGCGCTGGCTGCAGACGATCAAGACCGAGGGCGAACGGCGCGGCGGGTTGTCGCAACGTGCCGAGTACGAAACGCCGGTCACGCGCGGCGCGCCGGACTGGAGCCGTTTTCCTGCCGAGGCGCAGGCGCTGGTGCCGGAAGCGCTGCGCCAACAGCTGGTGCCGGTGTTCGACACACGCTTCGAGCGTACCACCTGGCTGATCGGCGGCCGCGGCGGGCCACGCATCGAAGTGGCGCTGGATGTGGGCGAAGTGCGCACCCAAGGGCATAAAAGCTGGCGAACGCAGCCAGCCGATCTGCGAAATCGAACTCGAACTCAAGGCCGGCCAGCCCGACGCGCTGTTCGCGCTGGCACAGGGCTGGGCACAACAGATCGACTTCATTCCGCTGGATGTCAGCAAGGCCGAGCGGGGCGTGCGCCTGGCGCATGGACTCGAGGCCGCGCCGGTCAAGTCCGAGCCGTTGACGCTGAATCGCGGCATGAGCGTGGAAGACAGTTTCGCAGCGATTTGCCAGGACTGCCTCGCGCAGTTCCAGGCCAATCTGCCCGGCGTGCTGGCATCCGACGACATCGAATACGTGCATCAGGCACGCGTGGCGCTGCGGCGGCTGCGTGCGGGGCTGCGGCTGTATCGCGGGGCGTGCGTGCTGCCGCAAGACCTGATGGACGGTCTGTGCGCACTGGCCGCCGCGCTCGGACAGGCGCGCGACT
>JAABQU010000194.1 GCA_011391285.1 Thiobacillus sp. | reverse complement strand
CGAACGCGCGCTTGACGGTGGTGGTGCCGGCGCCGGACGAACCCGTGACCGCAATGACGGGATGCTTCTTGGACATGTGGGACTCCCTGAAGGATGGGTAATGATTAAGCGAAACCGCAGCATTTTACCCGTGCGGGGCGGGGCTTGTCACCCGTGCGCGGAAGTTCTGCCTGCGGGGGCCTACAGGGCGAATTCCAGGCGTTCTTCGACTTTTTTCAGCGCAGCGGCGGCACAGGCGGCGTCTTTTTCGCCGCCGGGCGCGCCTGAAACCCCGACGGCGCCGATCAGACTGCCGGCGGCACGGATCGGCAGCGCGCCGTCCATCACGATCAGTCCATTGATATGGTTCAGCTCGGGGCGGATATCGCCACGGGCGGCGCGGAATTCGCCGGAATGCGTGCCGGACATGATGCTCATGCCTGCCTTGCGTTCAGCGATTTCCAGCGTATGGCGGGCGGCCAGGGTGTCGCGCAGCGCCGCCTGCACGTTGCCGGCGCGGTCGAGCACCACGGCGGAGACGTTGTAGCCGTCCCTGCGGCAGGCCTCGACCGAGGCCATGGCGATGTCGCGCGCCAGCTCCAGACCAATCTGCTTGACCGGCAGGACGTCGGTCTGGGCGTGGGTGGGGAGGGCAGCGGAAAGCAGGACGAGCGGAAGCAGCGTTTTCATGGAATCTCCTGGTTGTGGGTTAAGCGCCGGCGCGACCGAGCTTTAAAAGATCACCCGCGTCAGCGGAAGGCGAAGATTGAACCATACGCCTGCGCGCGGGCGATGCAGCGGGGCAGGCGGGTATAATCAGCCGCCTTGATTTTGTGCGGTTTTTGCGATGCAAGAAAAATACCTTCCCTTGGAAATCGAACGCGCCGCACAGGCGCGCTGGACGGCCAGCCAGGCTTACCGCGCCCGCGACGATTCCGACCGTCCGAAATACTACTGCCTGTCGATGTTCCCCTATCCGTCGGGCAAGCTGCACATGGGCCACGTGCGCAACTACACCATTGGCGACGTGCTGGCGCGCTACCACGCCATGAGCGGGTTCAACGTGATGCAGCCGATGGGCTGGGACGCCTTCGGCCTGCCGGCGGAAAACGCCGCCATCGCCAACAACGTGCCGCCCGCGGCGTGGACCTACGCCAACATCGACCACATGCGCACCCAGTTGCAGGCGCTGGGCTTCGCCATCGACTGGTCGCGCGAGCTCGCCACTTGCAAGCCCGACTACTACCGCTGGGAGCAGTGGCTTTTCACCCGCCTGTTTGAGAAGGGCGTGATCTACAAGAAGATGGCGACGGTGAACTGGGACCCGGTCGACCAGACGGTGCTCGCCAACGAGCAGGTGATCGACGGCCGTGGCTGGCGATCCGGCGCGCTGGTCGAAAAGCGCGACATCCCGATGTACTTCTTCCGCATCACCCAGTACGCCGACGAACTGCTGTCCGGCCTCGATACCCTGCCGGGCTGGCCCGAGCGGGTGAAGACCATGCAGGCCAACTGGATCGGCAAGAGCGTCGGCGTGCGCTTCGCCTTTCCGTATCAGCTGGATGGCAAGGACGAACAGCTTTGGGTTTTCACCACACGCGCCGACACCATCATGGGCGTGACCTTCTGCGCGGTCGCCGCCGAGCATCCGCTCGCCACCCGCGCCGCGGAAAGCAACCCCGCGCTCGGAGCCTTCATCGCCGAATGCAAGCAGGGCAGCGTCGCCGAAGCCGACATGGCGACGATGGAGAAAAAGGGTATGGACACCGGCCTCAGCGTCACCCATCCGCTCACTGGCGCACAGGTGCCGGTGTGGGTCGGCAACTACGTGCTGATGAGCTACGGCGAGGGCGCGGTGATGGCGGTGCCGGCACACGACGAGCGCGATTTCGGCTTCGCCCGGAAATACGAGTTGCCGATCAAGCAGGTCATCGGCGTCGAGAATGAAACCTTCTCGCTCGACGGCTGGCAGGAATGGTACGGCGACAAGGCGCGTGGCTGCTGCGTGAACTCCGGCAAGTACGACGGCCTGAACTATGAACAGGCCGTCGACGCCATCGCCGCCGATCTCGCCACGATTAACCTCGGCGAAAAGAAAACCCAGTTTCGTCTGCGCGACTGGGGCATCTCGCGCCAGCGCTACTGGGGCTGCCCGATTCCGATCATCCACTGCGACACCTGCGGCGACGTGCCGGTGCCGGCCGAGCAGCTGCCGGTGGTGCTGCCGGAGGACGTGGTGCCTGACGGTTCCGGCAACCCGCTCAACAAGCGTGCCGACTTCGTCAATTGCAGGTGTCCGAAGTGCGGCGGTGCAGCGCGACGCGAAACCGACACCATGGACACCTTTGTCGAGTCCTCGTGGTACTACGCACGCTATGCCTGCCCCGACTTCGACGGCGGCATGCTGGATGCGCGCGCCAACCAGTGGCTGCCGGTCGACCAGTACATCGGCGGCATCGAGCACGCCATCCTGCATCTCCTGTACGCGCGCTTCTTCCACAAGCTGATGCGTGACGAGGGCCTGGTCGCGAGCGACGAGCCTTTTGCCAACCTGCTCACGCAGGGCATGGTGATCGCCGATACCTATTACCGCGAAACGCCCGACGGCAAAAAGATCTGGTTCAACCCGGCCGACGTCGAAATGCGCGACGG
>JAABQU010000193.1 GCA_011391285.1 Thiobacillus sp. | reverse complement strand
GACGCGCTGGGGAATGGTGCCGCATTTGGCGTGTCGATTGAGTATTCGCGTGAAGTCAACGCGCTGGAAACGGCTGGCGGCATTGCCACTGCGCTGCCGCTGATCGATGCCGAGGTCTTTACCGTGGTCAACGGCGACATTTACTGCGAATACGATTTCAGCCGTCTGGCCGAGCCGATGGCGCGGCTGATGGCGGGGCACGACCAGGCGCATCTGGTGCTGGTCGATAATCCGCCGCAGCATCCGAATGGCGATTTCGTGCTGGATGCGGGCCGCGTGACGGCCTCACCGCTTATGCCGCATCCGGCACGCTTCACCTTCTCCGGCATCGGTGTCTATCACCGTGCGCTGTTCGACCGCACCCCGGCAGGCGAAAAAGCGCCGCTGGCGCCGCTGCTGCGGCAGGCGATCGACACCGGGCGGATCAGTGGCGAACATTTTGGCGGGCGCTGGGTAGACGTCGGTACGCCGGCTCGCCTCGCCGCCTTGGACGAGGAACTGAGACAACACCATGCAGCCTGATTCCGCAATTTACCGCGCCCGCCGTCAGCGGGTCCTGGAGCAGATGGGCGAAGGGGTGATGGTCATCGCCACTGCGCCGGAGGTACCGCGCAACCGCGACACTCACTATCCCTACCGGCACGACAGCTACTTCTACTGGCTGACCGGCTTCAACGAGCCCGAGGCGGTGGTGGTTTTAGTGGGCGGCGCCGCACCGCGCCACATTTTGTTCTGCCGCGAGCGCAACGAAGAAAGGGAGATCTGGGACGGTTTCCGTTATGGCCCGGCGGCGGCCCGCGAGGCCTTCGCTTTCGACGACGCCTTCACCTACGACGCGCTGGATGCGGAGTTGCCGAAGTTGCTGGAAAACCAGCCGTTGCTGGCCTACATCATCGGCCGCGACATGGCCTGGGACACGCAGATGATGGGCTGGCTCAACGCGGTGCGCGGCAAGGCGCGCGGCGGCGTGCACGCGCCCAACCGCCTGGTCGACGCGCGCGTCTGGCTGGACGAAATGCGCCTGATCAAGGATGGCCACGAACTCACCCTGATGCGCCGCGCCGCCGAGATCTCCACCGGCGCGCATCGCGTCGCCATGCGCGCGACCCGGCCGGGCCGTCATGAATACGAGATCGAGGCGGAAATGCTGTGCGCCTTCCGCAGCGGCGGCGCCGAGGCGCCGGCCTATACCTCCATCGTCGCCAGCGGCGCCAATGCCTGCGTGCTGCACTACGTCTTCAACAACCAGCCGCTGCGCGATGGCGACCTGCTGCTGATCGACGCCGCAGCCGAGTTCGGCAGCTATGCGGCCGACATCACCCGCACCTTCCCGGTGAATGGCCGCTTCTCGGCGGCGCAGAAGGATGCCTACGAACTGGTGCTGGCCGCGCAGGCGGCGGCCATCGGCGAGGTGCGTCCGGGCGCGCCCTGGATCGCCCCGCACGATGCGGCCGTGCGCGTGCTGACGCAGGGTATGGTCGACCTTGGTCTGCTCCAAGGCGAGGTCGACGGCCTGATCGAATCGGGCGCCTACAAGCGTTTCTACATGCACCGAACCGGCCACTGGCTGGGCATGGACGTCCACGATGCCGGCGAATACAAGCTGCACGGCGAATGGCGGCCGCTGGTGCCGGGCATGACGCTGACGGTCGAGCCGGGTTTGTACATCCGACCAGGGGACGACGTGCCCGAGGCCTTCTGGAACATCGGCATCCGCATCGAGGACGACGTGGCGGTGACCGGGTCCGGCTGCGAGGTGCTGACTTCACCGCCAAAAACGGTGGCAGAAATTGAAGACTGGATGCGCAATGCCTGACGTGCTGATCGTCGGCGCAGGGCCGGTCGGTGCGGTGTGTGCACTGGCGCTGCAGCAGCAGGGCATCGTTGCCCGTGTGCTTGAGGCGCAGCTCGAAGAGGCGCGCGCCGACAGCCGCACGCTGGCGTTGTCGCATGGCTCGCAGCTGATACTGGAGCGGCTCGGCGTGTGGAGCCGACTGCAAGGTGTGACGCCGATTACCCGCATCCACATTTCGCAGCGCGGCGCGCTCGGCGTGGCGCGGCTGTCGGCGGAGGACGTGAACGTACCCGCACTGGGCTATGTGTTGCCTTATGCCACGCTGACCGCCGCATTGAAGCAGGCGCTGGCCGATGCAGAGATTGCGGTCGAATACGGCGTGGCCGTCACGCGTATTGAGTCGGCTGTCGCGGCCGCGACGCTGCATACCGACGATTGCCGCAGCCACACTGCGCCGCTGGTGATAGTGGCCGACGGCGGGCGCGGTGACGATGCACCCGAGCCCAAACTGCAACGCGACTACGAACAGATGGCGGTGGTGTGCGAAGTGCAAACCGAACTGCCGCACGCGAATCAGGCTTACGAACGGTTTACCCCGGAAGGCCCGGCGGCCTTACTGCCCAAAGGTGATCGCTACGCCCTGGTGTGGACAGCCAGCAATGCAGACGCCGAACGCATCGCTGCGCTGGACGATACGGAATTTCTGGCAGCGCTGTACCGCCACTTCGGCGGACGCCAGGGCAGGTTTCTTGCTGCCAGCCCGCGCAAAACCTTCCCGCTGAAACTGGCGTATGTCGGCAGCGAAGCCGCCGACCGCGTGGTGCGCATCGGCAACGCCGCGCAGACCCTGCATCCGGTGTCGGGGC
>JAABQU010000192.1 GCA_011391285.1 Thiobacillus sp. | reverse complement strand
CTTCGCCTTCACCCCCGGCCACACCGGCTTCGAATTCTGGAATTCCGAGGGCGACCGCGTCGGCGCCTACCGCCGCACCGAAGACTATTCGGCGAACCAGTTCGCCTTTCTCAACGCACCCGGCGGCATCCTGCTCGGCAACGTCGTCGCCACATCGGGCGCCGCCGCCAACCCCAACATGGGCTATCACACCTCGGCTCCGCTGTCGGCGTTGATGAGCGTGTTCAACGTGCGCCTCGGCCGCTGGTCCGGCAACCCGCTGCACAAGACTGCCTGGCGCAAGGCCAGCCCGCGCTTCGGCGGCCTGGCCCTGATCCAGGAAGTGTTCGGCATGCTGCACAGCCGCTCGTCGTTCCTGAACATTTCCGACGGCGGCCATTTCGAAAACCTGGGCATCTACGAACTGGTGCGGCGACGCTGCCGCATCGTGGTGGCGGTGGACGCCGGCTGCGACCCCGGCTACCAGTTCGAGGACCTGGCCAACACCATCCGCAAGTGCTGGACCGACTTCGGCACCCGCGTCGACATCGACCTCGCCCCGCTGCGACCGCAAGGGGACGGCAAGCACAACCCCTCGCACTTCGCCGTCGGCTGCATCCGCTACCCGAACGCGCCGCAGCCCGGCGTGCTGATCTACATCAAGGCCTCGCTCACCGGCGACGAATCGAGCGACGTCAAGCAGTACGCCGACCGCCACGCGAGCTTTCCGCACGAATCCACCAGCGATCAGTTCTTCGACGAAAACCAGTTCGAAAGCTATCGCGAACTGGGCCGCCACATCGGACTCAAGGTGTTCGCCCCGCTGTTCTCGCCGCTGACCTCCAACGCCGCCGCCGCGATGACCCCTGAGCAAATCCGCGAAGCGCTCGCGCTGCGCCTGCCGGATCACCCGATGCTGCAGGCAAAAACGGCATGCGCTTAGGTGCCCGGGATTATCCCGGTTCACCCCGCACCGCATCGCCCACCCGGATCAGGCCGCCCGCCAGAATCCGCGCGTTCACGCCGCCGTGGCCGCGCATCGCGTTGTAGCCGCCCGGCCCCAGCGCCGCTTCCATGCGCGAGCAGGGATCGCAATGACCTGTCACCTCCAGCACCACGTCTTCGCCGATGCGCAGCACCAGCGGGCGGTCGTGAAACAGCGCATGCGCCGCCAACAGGTTCAGACCCGACACCACCAGATTGCGTCGCAACGCTGCCGCGTCGATCTGCTCCCGCGCCGTCAGCGCCGCCACCACCGGCAGATGCTCGGCCTGGATCAGCGTCACCTGCCGCTTGCCGCCTTCAACCCGGCTGCGCGAGGGCAGCGCGTAATGGTCGCCTTCCAGCCCGCACGTGGCGATCGCCATGACGGACTCCACCGCGACCACCGCGCCGCGGCGTTGCGGGCGCAGGTAAATGGCCTCGATGCGGCCCGGATGGGGGAAGCGCGCCGTCAGATCGCGCAGGTCGGTCTCGCTATGGGGATGCTTCTGCAACGCACCCCCTTCAGCGCGCCCGTGCCCGGGCGAGCTTGGCCTTCAGTTCCGGCATGATGGCGGCGGCGGCTTGTTCGCCTTCCAGGATGGCCAGGTGACGGTCCTCGAAACTGGTGCTGCTCACCGCCGAGGTCTTCGGGCGGACCACCACGTCGGCATCCTCCAGTTCGTGCAGGCTGATGGTGTGGCCCATGATGGCGAAGGTTTGCAGCAACACGTCCAGCGTGCCGACCAGCCTGTCCCGGCGGCGCACGTTGGATATGTCCACGGCGATCACGAAGTCCGCCCCCATCGCGCGCGCCGACTGCGCCGGCACCGGTGAGGTGAGGCCGCCGTCGACAAAATCGCGGCCGTTGATCGCCACCGGCTGGAACACCCCCGGCACCGCGCTTGAAGCGCGCACCGCAGTGCCGGTATCGCCCATGCGGAACAGCACCTTTTCGCCGCTTTGCAGATCGGTCGCCACCACCCCGAGCGGTTTGGGCAGCTTCTGGATGGGCTGGTTCTTGACCTTCTGGTTGATGAACTCCTGCAGCGCCTCGCCTTTCAGCACGCCGCGGTTGGGCATCGTCCAGTCCGAGAACATGTCCTCCTCCATCCCCAGTGCCAGCTTCTGCAGGTCGAAACCGCGCATGCCCGACGCGTAGAGCGCCCCCACCACCGAGCCCGCGCTGGTGCCCACCACGATGTCCGGCACGATCCCCTGCGCCTCCAGCGCCTTGATCACGCCAATGTGGGCAAAGCCCCGCGCCGCGCCGCCGCCCAAGGCCAGCGCGATCTTGATCGGCGGCTTGGGCGCAACGACGGTGGGCGCAGGCGGCGGAGCAGGTGGCGGCGTGGCCGCACAGGCAGACAGCAAAACGGCGAGCAGGACAACGGACAAACGGCGCATGAAAAAACGACCTCGAACGGGAGGCCGAATTATGAAGGCTGGGATCGAACCGGGGTAGTCCGAATGACCGTCTGCTTACCCCTGCGGGAAGCCTGACAACGGCAGGGGCTTATTCCCTACTTCCCACCGCCAGCCGGATACCCCACCGATTGCGCCAGGGTCACGCGTTGATGCTTGCCCAGCCCCAAAGCCGCGCCCAGCGCTTCGCGGTCGACCAGGCCGCGCACCACCACGGCCAGGCCGGCCGATGCGCAATAGAGATACACGTTCTGGGCGATGAAGCCGGTGTCAGTGGCGCTGTAGAACGCC
>JAABQU010000191.1 GCA_011391285.1 Thiobacillus sp. | reverse complement strand
ACCGAAACCCGGCTCGAGATGGTGCACATCGCCGACAACCTGCGCCACGAAACGCTGGAGGTGCTGTTCAACGACGCCACCCTGCGTAATCCCGATGTGCCGGACTACCCCTATCGCCGCGAACTGGAATGGCTGCGCGACTTCGCCGCGGTGCTGGAAGCCGGGCGCGGCAAGGCCGACACGGTCGACCGCGTCGACTACAACTTCAAGCTCGACGGCGAACGCATCAGCATCGTGCCGCGCAAGCGCGGCAGCCCGATCGACAAGGTGGTGTCCGAGCTGATGATTTTCGCCAATGCCCACTGGGGCGGCTGGCTGGCGGAAAAGCGCGTGCCCGGCATCTATCGCGCGCAGGCCAACGGCAAGACGCGCATGACCACTGCGCCCGATCCGCACGTCGGCCTCGGCGTCGATCAATATGCGTGGTCGTCGTCGCCGCTGCGGCGCTATGTCGATCTGATCAACCAGCGCCAGCTGATCAGTCTGGTGCGGGCCAGCGACCCGGTCTACCCGCCGCGCAGCGAAGCGCTGTTTTCGGTGGTGCGCGATTTCGAACTGGCGTACGACGCCTACAATGAATTCCAGCGGCGACTGGAGCGCTACTGGATGTTGCGCTGGCTGATCCAGGAGGACATCCACGAGGTCACCGCCAGCGTGATCCGCGAGGATCTGGTGCGGTTCGACAGCCTGCCGCTGGTGACCCGTGCGCCGTCGGTCATGGGCATCGCGCCGGGCTCGAAGGTACGGCTGGCAATTTCCGGCATCGACCTGCTCGACATCCACTTTCACGCCGAATATCTGGACACCGTGGCGCCGCCGCCTGACAGCAGCCCCGGCCTTCCGTAAAATCAGGCTTGTCTTCCCCTCCGGTCTCCATGGTGTCTGCTCCGCCCCTCACGCTCGCCGAACCGTCCAAGCAGGGTACGCGCATGGCTCTGGCCCTGCTGGCGTCGGCCGCGGTACATGGCATGGTGCTGTCGACCCAGTTTATGCAGGTCAATCCGCGCCTGTTCGAAGACCCCAACCTGCCCATGGAAGTGGTGCTGGTCAACGCCAAAAGCACGGAATCGCCCCTCAGCCCCGATGCCCTGGCGCAGGTGAACCTGGCCGGCGGCGGCAACACCGACGAAGAGCGGCGGCTGAAAAGCCCGCTGCCGGCCAGTCCGAAAACCCAGGCGGGTCGCGAGGAAGCCGCCCTGCAGGCGCGGGTCGCCGAACTGGAACAGCAGGCCAAAACCCTGCTGAGCCAGTTGCAGCCCAATGGGCAGTTGCAGGAGCGGCCGCAAACCGCGCCTCCGACGCCCGTGCAGCCCGCTTTCGATGCCAGCCAGCTCGAACAGCAGGCGCGCGAAATGGTGCAGCTGCAGGCGCGCATCTCACAGCAGTGGGACGAATACCAGAAGCGCCCCAAGCGCGCCTTCGTCGGCGCCAACGTCCGGGAATACGCGTTTGCGCGCTATGTCGAGGACTGGGTCGCCAAGGTCGAGCGGGTCGGCAACGTCAATTACCCCGAAGTCGCACGCCGCCAAGGCATCTACGGCAGCCTCAAGCTCACCGTCTCGATCTATGCCGACGGCCGCATCGAGGCAGTCGAGATCGATCGATCGTCCGGCTCCAAGATTCTCGACACCGCGGCGATCAAGATCGTCGAACTCGCCGCACCGTTTGCCGCCTTCCCCGACGACATGCGGAAAAAGGCCGACATTCTCTCCATTACCCGTACCTGGACGTTCACCCGTTCCGACCAGCTCATCGGCACCGATTAGCGGGAAAACCGAAGGGCTCACCACGAGCGGACTCGCCACCTCGCCCTGGAGGGGCTATAAAAACTAGACCATGTATAATATTAGGCTTATCTAATATTTACAGGGCATGCTTCATGCATACAGGCACCACCCTCACCCAGTTCATCATTGAAGAACAGCGTCGCACTGCCGGCGCCACCGGCGACTTCACCTCACTGCTGAACGACGTTGTCACCGCCTGCAAAGCGATTTCCAACGTGGTCAACAAGGGCGCGCTGCTCGGCGTGATGGGCTCGCTCGATTCCGAGAACGTGCAGGGGGAAACGCAGAAGAAGCTCGACGTCATCACCAACGACATCATGATCCGCTCCAATGAGTGGGCCGGGCACCTGGCCGGCATGGCATCGGAGGAAATGGACGCGCCCTACGCGATCCCGACGCAGTACCCGCTCGGCAAATACCTGCTGGTGTTCGACCCGCTCGACGGTTCGTCGAACGTGGACGTCAACATCTCGGTCGGGACCATCTTCTCCATCCTCAAGGCGCCGGTCGCCGGGCGTCCGGCCAAGATCGAGGATTTTCTGCAGTCGGGCACCCGCCAGGTCTGCGCCGGCTACGCGATCTACGGTTCGTCGACCATGCTGGTGCTGACCTTCGGCCACGGCACCAACGGTTTCACCCTCGATCGTGACGTCGGCGAATTCGTGCTGACCCACCCCAACATGACCATCCCCGCCGAGACCCGCGAATTCGCCATCAACGCGTCCAACATGCGCTTCTGGGAGAAGCCGGTGCAGCGCTACGTCGACGAATGCCTCGCCGGCAAGACCGGCCCGCGCGGCAAGGACTTCAACATGCGCTGGGTCGCCTCGATGGTGGCCGAAGTGCACCGCATCCTCACCCGCGGCGGCATCTTCATGTACCCCAAGGACACCAAGGATCCCGCCAAGGCCGGCAA
>JAABQU010000190.1 GCA_011391285.1 Thiobacillus sp. | reverse complement strand
GGGCAGGGTCAGGGCGCGGGCCGAATAGACCGAACACCAGTCCATTTCCCACGGCGTGCCGCCGCGGCCGATCATGGCCAGCTGGGCGTCGATGCGGGCCTTGAGCGACTCGGGGGCCAGTGCCTGCTCGGGCGTCTCGTCGGCCGGCAGCTGGTAGTCCACGCGCCAGATGCCGCGCGGCTCGCGGTGCATCAGGATGGTGTTGCCGGGGTTCCAGTCGGGGTCGAAGAAGGCCAGGCGCTCGGTGGGCAGCGGCAGGTCGATGCGGATGTCGGCAATCACGAAGCGGCCCTCGTACGAGGCGCCTTCGAGCTTGAGGTCCAGCATCGCGCGAATGCCGGAGCGCGCGCCGTCGGAGGCCACCAGCCAGTCGGATTCCAGCCGATACGGCCCTTCGGGCGTGTCCACCTCGACGCGGGCGAAGCCCTCGTTATGGTCGATGCGGGTCACGCGGTTGCCCCAGCGCATCTGAATCAGCGGGTTTGCCAGCACGGCCTCGGTCAGGTATTGCTCCAGGTACTGCTGCTGCAGGTTGATCATGGGGAAGAAGCGGTCGTCCGAATCGTGCGGCGCTTCCATGCGGTACACGCGCTGGCCGCGGTAAAACGAATTGCCAAAGCGCCACGGCAGGCCGTTGGCCGTGATCGGAGCGTCCACGCCGGCCTGCTGCAGGATTTCCATGGAGCGGCGCGTGAACACGATGGCGCGGCTGCCTTCGGAGACCTGCAGCTCGGATTCGAGCAGCACGCAGGGCACGCCCAGGCGCGCCAGCTCCAGCGCGGCCACCAGCCCGATCGGGCCGGCGCCGACGATGACGACCTTCTTGCGGTCCTGCGGCGGGTGCGCCGAGGGCAGCCAGGGCATGTGGACCTGGTAGGTGTAGTAGATCGAGCGCCGGGGTTCGGCGTGGGGCTGGTGCATGGAGGTCTCCGGAATCTTGCGGACGCGGGCAGGAAGAACCTGCCTTTCCTGCCAAGTGTAGGAAAGACCGAACGCCGGGCCTGTCCCCAAACGGGGACATGGCGTCCGCCCGTCAAACTTTCAGGGTTCGAGCGCGCAGTAACCTGGGCGATGAAATTCCTCTGTCATCCCCGACTTGATCGGGGATCCATGCCGCAGTGCCCGTGGATTCCCGGTCAAGCCGGGAATGACAGTTGCGTGCGGGTATTTCACGCTAACGCCCTCAACCGCTGGCGTCCGGCTGCATCAGCAGGCCCAGCAGCTCGCGCTGCCCGGAGATCCCAAGTTTGCGGTAAACCCGCTTGAGGTAGGTCTGCGCGCTCGACAGCTCGATGCCCATGCGGTCGGCGATGCCCTCGGTCGCATGGCCGGCGAGCAGGCCGCGCACCACGTCCTGGTCGCGTTTCGTCAGCGACGGGCAGCGACGCATCACCCGCGCCATCATGAGTTCGGCCAGGTCATGGCTCAGTGCCTGGCCGCCGTAATGCAGGCGCACCGCCTGCACCACCAGCGGCGCAAAGGCCTCGACCACGGCGATGGCGGCATCGTCGAACGGCCCGTGCTCGACACCGCGGTAGAAATTGACCGCCAGCCAGCGCTCGCCCTCATGCAGCGCCAGAATCGCCAGCCGCTCAGCCACCTGCGGCAGCTCGTAGCAGATGGCGCGGTATTCGGCGTGGGCAATGTCGGCACCCTTTTGCCGGTGCAGCAGGATGCGGGGGTTTGCAGGACTGGCACTGCGCGCCGCGGCAAGTTCAGCCTGCATCACGCGCACGCTGCCGTCCAGCGGGTAAAAGCGCGTGACGTAGTCCTGCGAGATGCGCGGCAGGGCTTCGGTGCGTGCCCGGTCGCCGACCGCCAGAATGCGCGGGCGGGTGTGTCCTTCGTAGGAAAACAGGGTGCACTGCGCCAACGGCACCTGGCTCCCGACCAGGCGCAACAGCGCTTCGGCCACCGCATGGCGACCCGCCAGGCCGATCTTGCCCATCAAGTGGGTGACCTGGGTCAACGGGATGTCAAAACCCGCACCGGATTGAGGCGTCAGCGCCCAGTAGTTGCTCATCGTCGCCTGAATTTAACTTACAGTCGCTGCCCATGCATCGCACCATCTTCACCACCCCGGTGGTCAACACACTGCTTCGGGGTCTCTCGCTGGCGTTCCTGAAACTCACCGGCTGGAAGGTCGAAGGCAGCCTGCCGCCGGATTGCCCCAAGTGTGTGCTCATTGCCGCGCCCCACACCAGCAACTGGGACCTGCCCTACACCCTGATGGTCGGCTTCGCCCTGCGGCTGAACCTGTACTGGATGGGCAAGGCAAGCATTTTCCGGCCGCCGTTTGGCGGGTTCATGCGCTGGCTCGGCGGCATTTCGGTCGACCGCGAAAAATCGAACAACCTGGTGGCCGCCTCCGTCGAGGCGCTGCGCGCGGCCGACGGCAGGGTGCAGCTCACGGTGCCGCCCGAGGGCACGCGCAGCAAGGCGCGCTACTGGAAAACCGGCTTTTATCACATCGCCCAGGGCGCGCAGGTGCCGATCGTGATGGCCTACATGGACTATTCGCGCAAGCTGTCCGGCCTGGGCCCGGTGTTCCATCCGACCGGCGACATCGAGCGCGACATGGAGGCGATCAAGGCCTTTTACGCGCCGTTCAAGGGCAAAAACCCGGATCAGTCGGGCAGCTGAGGCCGAAGTCAGGGTGCGAGCTGCAAGGTATGGCTGAAGCTGGCGGGCTTCAGCTGCAGCGGCC
>JAABQU010000189.1 GCA_011391285.1 Thiobacillus sp. | reverse complement strand
ACACCCCCGACCGTCCCGACCTGTTTACCCGCATCTGTGGCTTTTTTGCGCGCATCCAGTACACCATCCTCGAAGCCAAGATCCACACCACCCAGCATGGCTATGCGCTCGACAGCTTTCAGGTCATGGACCTGGCCAATCGCGGCATTCATTACCGTGATTTCCTGAGCTTTGTCGAACACGAACTGACGCGCGATCTCGATCCGGCACGCCCGATGCAGCCCGTACCGCGCGGACGCCTGTCGCGCCACCAGCGGCACCACCCCTACCCGACCACGGTACAGGTGGAACCTGATGCGCAGGGACGCGGCCACATGCTGTCGATCACCTGTGCGGATCGCGGGGGCCTGCTGTTTGCGGTAGCCGAAGTGTTGATGCGGCATGACGTGAGCGTCTATGCCGCCAAGATCGACACGCTGGGTGAGCGGGTCGAGGACACCTTTCTGATCCGGGGGAACAGCCTTGAGACGCCTGCCGGAATGCAGGCGCTAGAGGCCAGCGTGCGGGAGGTTTTGCAGTGACTCAGACGGACGGGCGCGCGTATTCGTCGACATAACGCCCGCGCGCAGGGGCCTTGCGGGCAGGCGGCGATTTCTTGCGCACGCCGTCAGCAGGTTTCTTGACCTTTTCGTCCAGTTCGGTCTTGGTGCGGTTGCGAACGCGGCCTGGGCGCACCGTTGTGCCTACGTCCACTGCAGCAACCGGCAAGTCGGCCAGACCGATGTCCCGATTCAGCAGGGCGAACTGCGGCGCCGTCATGCGCTCGGCCTCATTACAAATAGCGCTAGACCTACCCATTCCGTTTCGGCCTTGGGCGGCATTCGTCTGGCCGTCGATCCCGCTGCGCGGAGCCCTCGCCGGGTGGCTCATGCCGCCACCTGCCATTCCTTCAGGCTGCCCGCCAGGGTGCGCGTCAGTGAAATCAGGCTACCCAGCGTGTCGGCACTGGGGATGGATTCGCATGTACAGATTTTGCTGTCGGCATACACAGACAGAATCAAGAGGTTGTGCTGCACGTCCAGCGGCAGCGTCAGCACGCCTTCAGCCAGCGCGGCTTGAATCGCATGCCAGGCACCACGGCTGGCCTCCAGCGCGGCGGCCAGGTGAAGTTCGCGGTTGGGGTCGTTCCAGTGCCGCTGCACCGCCATCAGCTGGGCGGCGATGGCGTCAAGCTGGACCGCCTCGCCCATCATGACGTCGGCGTGGTTGATGCGGCGCGGGGCCTGCAGAATCGGTTGTTCCGGTCTCATTGTTGTCCTTGTTGCCTGTACCGGGGCGCCTCGCCCACGGTTACGCTACAAGTTAGCGGCGATCACAGAAACAACTTTAGGCTAGCTAAATGCATGCCAGAACACGTCGAGAATCCGTCAATCGTCCTGCAGGTTCTGGCCCGGAAACAGGGTCTCGGTGAAACCGAAATCGCGCAGGTCGCGTATGCGCATCGGATACAGAATGCCGCGCAGGTGGTCAACCTCGTGCTGCACCACGCGGGCGTGGAAACCGTTCACACGACGGTCAATCGGCTGCCCCGCCGCGTCAAACCCCTGGTAGCGCAAGTCAGTGTACCGCGGCACCAGCCCGCGCATGCCCGGCACCGACAGACAGCCTTCCCAGCCCGCTTCCATGGTGCCGGACAGGGGCGTCAACACAGGATTGATCAGCACCGTGAACGGCACGCCTTCGGCGTCCGGATAACGCGGGTTGGCATCAACCTCGAAGATCACCACCTGCAGGCCAACACCGATTTGTGGAGCCGCCAGGCCGGCACCGTTGAGCGACCGCATGGTGTCATGCATGTCGACGATCAATTGTCTTAATTCGAGCGAGGCAAAGTCCTCTACCGGGCGCGCCGGTTCAAGCAGGCGCGGGTCGCCCATTTTCAGGACATCGCGGATGGCCATGGCTGCTCAAGTTGTTGCAGATCACTGGTTTCGAGCCAGCGCCAGCTGCCGGGCGGCAGATCTGCGGGCAAAGCATAGTTTCCGATGGCTTCGCGGTGTAGCGCTTCGACCCGGTTGCCGGTGGCGCCGATCATGCGCTTGACCTGATGGTATTTGCCCTCGGCCAGCGTCAGGCGCAGCGAGGTTTCGTCGAGTTTTTCGCACGCCAGCGCGGCAATCGGCGCGGGCTCGTCGTTGAGCTGTACGCCGCTGCGCAGGGCGTCCAGCATGGCGTCGCTCACCGGATCAGCGCAGACGGCACGGTAAACCTTGGCCACGCCTTTTTTCGGCGAGGTCATGCGGTGAATGAACTGGCCATCGTCGGAAAGCAGCAGCAGGCCGGTGCTGTCCTGATCGAGCCGCCCCACGCACTGCACGCCGCGCTGCACCAGCGGCGCCGGCAACAGGGAAAACACGCTGGGATGATGGCTGGTGTGGTGCGAGCATTCGTAGCCGGCTGGCTTGTGCATCAGCACATAGGCTTTTTCCCGGTAAGGCCAGGCGACGCCATCCAGCGTCAATTCAAGCTGAGCCGGGTCAACCTTGGCCTCGGGGTTGTCGCAGACCACGCCGTTGACTGCGACCTCGCCCGCCCGCACACGCGCCACGCAGACCTTGCGCGTGCCAAACCCTTGCGACTGCAGTGCATGGTAGAGCTTCATGTGGCCACGTTTCGCCATGCTCAAAATTTGCACAGTCCGGCGGCGTCGTTGGTCACCAACTGTTCCAGCAAATGCCGCACCTGCAGCATCACTTCGCCCAGCACGGGCTG
>JAABQU010000188.1 GCA_011391285.1 Thiobacillus sp. | reverse complement strand
ACGGCGGCCACAGCGGAAAAAGACGAAAGCAGCAGCAGGGAAACACAGGCACAGCGGGCAAGCAGGGACATGGGCATTCGAGATCAATCAATGGGACAGTGGAGGGGCGAATCAATCCCGGAATTTTACCCGCTTGTCGCCATCGACCGAACCTTTTCACCGGTGGCGGCAGTGCGTGCCGTTCAATCCGCAGCCGGGACGATACCCGTGCATCCCGCCAGACCACACGCTTCACCAGGCCGGACGCAATGGGCAGGCAAATGGCCACCGGGTCGTATTGGCTTGCGCTCGGCCCGCGGATCGCAGGCCGGCAGCGCTACAATCTTGACGTTTGACTTACCCCCTCCTCCATGAGCCGACTGTTTCAATGAAAAGCCCGCATACGCTCACTCGCCGGATCGTTGTGGCGATGCTGGCAGGTATCGCCCTCGGCAGTGCGCTCAACCTGTTTGGTCCGCCGGCGTGGGCGCAGCTTTACCTGCTCGACGGCGTGCTCGGCGTGATCGGCACGCTGTTCGTGTCGGCGCTGAAAATGATGGTGGTGCCGCTGGTGTTTGTCTCGCTGGTCGCAGGCGTCACCGCGCTGTCCGACCTGCGCACCCTGGGCCGCATGGGCGCATGGGCGCTGGCGCTCTATCTTGCGACCACGGCGATTGCGGTGACGATCGCCCTCGGCGTGGCAGGCATCGCCGACCCCGGCCAGGGCTTCGACGCCGGCGCGGCCAACGCCAGCTTCAGCGGCAAGGAGGCGCCGCCGATCACCCAGGTGTTGACTGACCTGGTGCCGACCAACCCGGTGGCGGCGATGGCCGAGGGCAACATGCTGCAGATCATCGTGTTCGCGCTGCTGTTCGGCATGGCGGTGACAATGTCGGGCCAACGCGGCGCCCATGTGCTCAATCTCTTCAACGATCTCAACGTGGTCATCATGCACATGGTCGAGTGGGTCATGCGGCTGGCGCCCTATGGCGTGTTCGCCCTGATCGCACGCACCTTTGCCAGCCAGGGACTCGATATCCTGCTGCCGCTGGCCGCCTATTTCCTCACCCTCACGGCTGCGCTGGCGATCCAGATGTTCGGCACCTACCCCCTGCTGCTGCGACTGTTGGCCGGGCTCAACCCGCTCACGTTTCTGAAGAAAATGCGCGACCCGGTCGCCTTCGCGTTTGCCACCGCCAGTTCGGGTGCCACCATACCGGTGACCCTGCGCACGGTGGAATACCGGCTGGGTGTCAAGAACAGCGCGGCCTCGTTCACTGTGCCACTGGGCGCCACCATCAACATGGACGGCACCGCGATGATGCAGGGGGTGGCCACGGTGTTCATCGCCAATGTCTATGGCGTCGACCTGTCGTTCACCGATTATCTGCTGGTGGTGCTGACCGCCACGCTGGCCTCGGTTGGCACTGCGGCCATTCCGGCAGTCGGCCTGGTGACGCTGACCATGGTGCTGAGCCAGGTCGGCCTGCCGGTCGAGGGCATCGCGCTCATCATCGGCGTCGACCGCCTGCTCGACATGATGCGCACCGCCGTCAACGTCACCGGCGATTGCGCGGTAACCTGCATCGTCGCCAAGCGCGAGCATGCGTTCGATCAATCGGTCTACGATGATCCCGACGCCGGCTCGGTGGAAGCTGCCACCCGCCCTCCCTATTCGACTTCTCCCGCCCCCTGACCATGCTCTATTCCCTGCTCCGTTCCGCGCTCTTTTCGCTCGACCCCGAAGACGCCCACGGCTTCACGCTGGCGAGCCTCGATGCCGCCCGCACACTCGGCCTGCTGAAGCTGCTGCCACGCGCAACCGCCAAGCCGGTGCATGTGATGGGCATCGATTTCCCCAACGCGGTCGGCCTCGCCGCCGGGCTCGACAAGGACGGCGCGCACATCAATGCGCTGGCGGAACTGGGGTTCGGCTTCATTGAAATCGGCACGGTGACGCCGCGCCCGCAGTCCGGCAATCCCAAACCGCGCCTGTTCCGCCTACCCGCGGCCGAAGCCATCATCAACCGCATGGGCTTCAACAACCTCGGCGTCGACAACCTGGTGCGGAATGTTCAGGCAAGCGGGTTCACTGGCGTGCTCGGCATCAATATCGGCAAGAACAAGGACACCCCCAACGAGCAGGCGGTGGACGACTATCTGGCCTGCCTCGACAAGGTGTATCCGCACGCCCGCTATGTCACGGTGAACATCTCCTCGCCGAACACGCAAAACCTGCGTGAACTGCAAAAGGACGAGGCGCTGGATGCGCTGCTGTCTGCGATCAAGCTACGCCAGTCCGAACTCGCGCAGCGTCACGGCAAATACGTGCCGATCGCGCTGAAAATCGCCCCCGACCTCGACGAGGCGCAGATCGCGGCGATTGCCGCGCTGCTGATGATGCACCGCATCGACGCGGTGATCGCGACCAACACCACGATTGCGCGCGATGCCGTCGCCGGCCTGCCCAACGCGGCGGAGGCTGGCGGCCTCTCGGGTGCGCCGGTGCGCGCGGCGTCCACCCAGGTGATCCGCACGCTGGCGCATCACCTGAAGAACGAAGTGCCGATCATCGGCGTCGGCGGGATCCTGTCAGGCCGTGACGCAGCGGAAAAAATCGCGGCAGGCGCCTCCCTGGTGCAGCTGTATTCCGGGCTGATTTACCGCGGCCCGGGTTTGATCAACGAATGCGTGAAACAACTCGGATGATTTTTATGCCCATGATTTTCGCCCTGATCCTGA
>JAABQU010000187.1 GCA_011391285.1 Thiobacillus sp. | reverse complement strand
ACGCCGTTGACTTGCGGTGACCAGGCATCGGTCACGATCATGACTTTCATGGTGTCTCCAGAACGGTTGCGATGACTTTGCTGGAGGCGCTGGATGCGTCCAGGCAGTGGGTCCAGTGGATGATTTCGAGCGTGCCGTCGGCGGTTTCGGCGAGCGCGGTCAGGCTTTCCACCCAGTCGCCGTCGTTGCAGTACACGAGGCCGTCGAGGGTGCGGATCTCGGCCTTGTGGATGTGGCCGCAGATGACGCCGTCGCAATCGCGCCGCCGTGCTTCGTCGGTCATCACCTTCTCGAACGCGGTGATGAAGCTGACCGCGTTCTTGACCTTGTGCTTGATGTATTGCGACAGCGACCAGTAGGGGTAGCCCATCCGCGTGCGTAAGCCGTTGAACCAGCGGTTCAGCGCCAGGATCAGGGTGTAGCCGGTGTCGCCCAGATAGGCCAGCCAGCGCGCGTGCTGCATCACGCCGTCGAAAAGGTCGCCGTGGGTGACCAGGAAGCGCCTGCCATCGGCGGTGACGTGGATCACCTCGTCGGCCACCTCGATGTCGCCGAAGGCCAGACCCATGAACTGCCGCGCCATCGAATCGTGGTTGCCGGGCACGTAGATCACGCGCGTGCCCTTGCGCGCCTTGCGCAGCAGCTTCTGCACCACGTCGTTGTGCGACCGCGGCCAGTACCAGCCGCGCCGCAGTTGCCAGCCGTCGATGATGTCGCCGACCAGATAGAGCGTGTCGGATTCGTTGTGCTTCAGGAAATCGAGCAGGTAGCGGGCCTGGCAGCCGGCCGTGCCGAGGTGGATGTCGGAAATCCACAGCGTGCGGTAGTGGCGGGAAGGATGTTCGACCGGGGGGTCTTCGGGAGGAAAGCTGGCCGTCTGTCCCGAGGGGTAGAAGCCTGCGCCGGATGGCTGCGGAGTAGGGCCATCAGGATGCGCGCGGAGCAGGTTCGTAACGCGATTCAGCATGCCGCCATCAGGCCACGGCCATGTGACGCTGGCGTGGCACTCAGGTGAAGCTTTGTTGACGCTTCACCTGGCTATGCGGGACGACGACAGGACTAAGGCGACGCTCGCAATGACGCGTGAATCAGCGCGCGAGCAGCGCCAGCAGTTCGGCCTGTGCGTTGTAGGCCTTGGCACGTCGCCTGGGGCGGCGACGGAAGCTGCCGTCCGAGAGCATGTCCCACGCCTGGACGTTGTCGCGCAGGTAGGGCTTGAGCCCCTCTGCAATCACACGCTTTTTCAGCTTGGGGTTGAGGATGGGGAAGCCGGTTTCGATGCGGCGGAAGAAGTTGCGGTCCATCCAGTCGGCCGATGACAGATAGACCTGCTCGTCGCCGCCGTTTTTGAAATAGAAGATGCGCGTGTGTTCGAGGAAGCGGCCGACCACCGAGCGCACCCGGATGTTGTCCGACAGCCCTTTGATGCCGGGCCGCAGCGCGCATACGCCGCGGATGATGAGGTCGATCTTCACCCCGGCCTGGCTGGCGGCATACAGCGCTGCGATGACCTGCGGTTCGAGCAGCGCGTTCATCTTGGCGACGATGGCGGCGGGCTTGCCGGCGGCGGCCAGTTCGGCCTCGTGCTTGATGGCGGCGACGACTTCGCTGTGCAGGGTGAACGGCGACTGCCACAGCCGCTTCAGCTTGCCGGCCTTGCCCAGCCCGGTGATCTGGGTGAACAGGCTGGCGACGTCGGCGGTGATGGTCTCGTCCGCGGTCAGCAAGCCGAAATCGGTATACAGGCGCGCGGTGCGGGCGTGGTAGTTGCCGGTGCCGAGATGGGCGTAGCGGCGCAACGTGCCTTCTTCGCGGCGGACGACCAGCGCCAGCTTGGCGTGGGTCTTGTGCCCGACCACGCCGTAGATCACGTGGGCGCCGACTTCTTCCAGCTTTGCGGCCCAGTTGATGTTGGCCTCTTCGTCGAAGCGCGCCATCAGTTCGACCACCACGGTGACTTCCTTGCCCGACTGCGCCGCACGGACCAATGCCTGCATCAGTTTCGAGTCGGTGCCGGTGCGATAGACGGTCTGCCGCATGGCGACGACGTCGGGGTCGGCGGCAGCCTGTTCGATGAAGTCGATCACCGGCTGAAAGGATTCGAAGGGGTGGTGCAGCAGGATGTCGCCCTTGCGGATCTGCGCGAAGAGATCCTGCTGCTTGGCCAGTCGTGCGGGCAGGGCCGGGATGAAGGGCGCGAACTTGAGCTCGGGACGATCGACCCAGTCGGGCACCTGCATCAGCCGCACCAGGTTCACCGGGCCGTGTTCCTGATAGAGGTCTTCGGGTTCCAGGTCGAACTGTTCCAGCAGAAAGCTGGCCATGGTTTCCGAGCAGTTGTCGGCCACTTCCAGCCGCACCGCGTCACCGTAATGCCGTTGCGGCAGTTCGCCCTGCAGGGCCTCGCGCAGGTTCTTGGTTTCCTCGTCGTCCACGAAGAGGTTGGAATTGCGGGTGACGCGGAACTGGTAACAGCCCTGTACCGTCATCCCGGTGAACAGTTCGCCTACGTGGGCGTGCAGGATCGACGACAGGAACACGAAGCCGTATTCGCAGCCGGCGACTTCTTCCGGCATGCGGATCACGCGCGGAAGGGAACGCGGTGCCTGCACCACGGCGGCGCCGGAATTGCGGCCGAAGGCGTCGCGGCCGGACAGCTCGACCGCGAAGTTGAGGCTCTTGTTGAGCACGCGCGGGAAGGGGTGCGACGGGTCGAGCCCGACCGGCGTCAGCACCGGCATCAGTTCGCGGAAAAAGTAATCGCGGATCCACGCTGCCTGGGCTTCGTTCCAGTGCGTGCGGCGGAAAAAATGGATGCCCTGTGCGGCCAGTTCGGGGACGACTTCGTCGTTGAAGAGTTTGTACTGCCGCGCCACCAGCGCATGCGCCGCTTCCGATACGGCGCGGTATTGCTGAAGGGGTGTCATGCCGTCGACCGAGCGCTGGGTGGTGTTGGCGCGGATCTGTTCCTTGAGGCCAGCCACCCGCACCTCGAAAAACTCGTCCATGTTGCTCGACACGATGCAGAGGAAGCGCAGGCGCTCCAGCAGGGGCATGGTGGGATCCTCGGCCTGCGCCAGCACGCGGCGCTGGAAGTCGAGGATGCCGAGTTCACGATTGATGAGGGTGTCTGGGCTGGGCAGATTCATGGGCTAGTATTCTATGTGTTCGGCAAATGATAAGCGCCGGCTCTTGTCCCGACATGACATTTATATGACAAATCTGCAGCCGCTTGAAATCGAACTCAAGCTTGCCTTGCCGCCGCATCAGGTCGAAGCCTTTCGCAAGCGCATGGCGCGGCGTCGTGTCACCCCGGCCAAGCAAGCGCTGCGTACGGTTTATTTCGACACCCCGGATTTTTCCTTGAGCGCTGCAGGCGTGGCAGTCAGGCTGCGCCAAGTCGGACGGCGCTGGCTGCAAACGCTGAAGACCGAAGGCGAACGGCAGGGCGGGCTGTCGCGCCGCGCGGAATACGAGGTGCCGGTTGCCCGCGGGGCACTGGATTGGAGCCGGTTTCCAGCCGAAGCGCTGGCGCACGTGCCGGAAGCCCTCCGCGCAGAACTGGCACCGGTGTTCGAAACCCGTTTCAACCGGACGGCCTGGTTGCTCAAGGGCCGTGGCGGCGCGCAGATCGAAATGGCGCTGGATCTCGGCGAGGTGCGCGCCGGCAAGCGCAGCCTGCCGATCTGCGAGATCGAGCTTGAGCTGAAGGCCGGTCAGCCGGACGCGCTGTTTGATCTCGCGCTCGAGTGGGCCGGGCAGTTCGATTGCCTGCCGTTCGACATCAGCAAGGCCGAGCGTGGCGTCCGTCTGGCGCATGGGGTCGCGGCGGCACCGGTCGGCGCCACGCCGCTGGCACTGAACGACGGCATGAGCGTGGAAGACGGCTTCGCCGCAATCGTTCAGGCCTGCCTGGCGCAGTTCCAGGCCAATCTGCCGGGGGTGCTGGCGTCCGACGACATCGAGTACGTGCATCAGGCGCGGGTGTCGCTGCGGCGCCTGCGTGCGGGCTTGCGGCTGACGCGCAAGGTGTGCGCGCTGCCGGAGGCCCTGATGGCGGGCCTGCGCGAACTGGCTGGTGCACTGGGTCCGGCGCGCGACTGGGATGTGCTGTGCGGCGAAACCCTGCCGGCCATTGCGCCGAACTATCCCGATTCTGATGCTTGGCAGTCCGGGCTGTCTGCACTGGAAGCGCATCGCGCCGAAGTGCGCCAGGCCATGCAGGCCGCGCTGGCCCAGGCGCGCCCGGGCGCCTGGCTGCTGGCGATGCAGCGGTGGCTGCTGCAGCACGGCTGGCGCGCAGCTTCGGAGGCCCAGCGTTTCGTGCAGCTGTCGCCGCTGGATGTCTGGGCGCGCCGGGCGCTGCAAAAAGGGCATCGGCCGATCGTCCGCGGTGCGCGAAAGTTCGGCAAGCTGCCGCCGGCGAAGCGCCACCTCCTGCGCATTGCCATCAAGCGCCAGCGCTACGCGGCCGAGTTTTTCCAGTCGCTGTTCGGTGCGCAGCCGAAAGCGCACAAGCGACTGCAGGACCGCTACCTGCGCGTGCTGCGCACCGCGCAGGACAGTCTGGGGCGCGCCAACGACGCGCATGTCGCGTGGGTCCTGCTGACGACAGCACACGTGGACACGGGGCCGATGGGGCATTTCGTGCTGGGCTGGCTGGCCGCGAAACAGGTTGAGGCAGCGAACGGTGCAAGCGCCGGGACGATGCGGGATTACCTGAAGCTGAAGCCTTACTGGTGATCCGCGCACATGCCGGATTGTCATCTGGCCGTCTTATGCCTGGCGCAGAATAGACAGGGCTGTTCTGGATCAGACTTTTATTCGAGGTAAAACGGATGGATCTCATTTTGTGGCGTCATGCCGAGGCGGAGGACACCGTCCCCGACGCTTCCCGCGAACTTACCGGGCGTGGCCGCAAGCAGGCTTCACGCATGGCCGACTGGCTCAACCCGCGGCTGCCGCCGGACATCCGGGTGTTGGCGAGCCCCGCAGCCCGCACCCGGCAGACCGCGCAGGCGTTGGGGCGGGAATACGAAGTGGTGCACGCGCTGGCACCGGGGGCCAGTGCCGACGAAATTCTGGCTGCCGTCGGTTGGCCGAATGCGGCCTATCCGGTGCTGATCGTCGGGCATCAGCCCACGCTGGGGCAGGTGGCGATGCGCCTGCTGACCGGACAGGCCGGCGACCTGACCGTGAAGAAAGGGGCGATCTGGTGGTTTCAGGGCCGCGAGCGAGACAGCCAAATGCAGGTGGTGTTGCGCGCTGTGGCCGCGCCTGACTGGTTGTGATCCCGGATATTCATCAGGCGTCTCTTCGAGCCTGTGCGAGCCCTGGCGGCGGCTTTGCGGTCATTTTTGACGCTTGCTCGGCGTCCAGGGAATGACCATGGACGCCGAGCAAGCGCCAAAACTGCCTCGCAAACCCACTCGCCATCATCTCGCACCCCGATGAATAATCCGGGATAATCGCCGTGTGAATAATCAGCCCATCCAGCATCAGGCGACCCAGCCGACCCCCGCCACGCAGACGAGGTGCGACCAGTGCCGGGTTGGCTGAGCAGTCTGCGCGACCTGATCGCTGAAGCGAGCCCTGTGCGCCGCTTCATGCTTGCCCTGCTGGTGCTGTTTCCGCTGTTGGCGCTGGCCGCCGCCTATATCTGGTTCAATCCGCCGGTGTATCGCGTGCTCTACACGCAGTTGTCCGACCGTTCCGGCGGCGAAGTCATCACCGCGCTCGAACAGCTCGACATTCCCTATCGCCTGTCTGCATCCGACGGCACCATCGAAGTGCCGGCCGACCAGTTGCACGTGGCGCGCTACCGCCTAGCTGCGCGCGGCCTGCCCAAATCCGATGCCGATGCAGAGGATGAAGCTGATCGCGCCCCGCGCTTCGGCGCCTCCTCGCTGCAGGAGCAGCAGCGTTTTCAGCGTGCGCTCGAAATCGATCTGGCGCGCTCGATCCAGGCCCTGGAAGCGGTCGAACTCGCGCGCGTCCATCTTGCCCTGCCCAAGGTTTCGCCCTTCCTGCGCGATGCGCCGTCCGCCACCGCTGCCGTGCTGGTGAGATTGCGCCCGGGCGCGCAGTTGTCGGCGGAGCAGGTGACGACGATCCAGACCCTGGTGGCCGCCAGCGTGCCGCGCATGAAGCGCACCGAGGTTCAGGTGCTCGACCCGAGCGGCGTCTTGCTCGGCGGCACGGTGCCCGAGCCTTCGCAATCGCAGCGTCTGGCGCTGGAGCAGGATCTGGCGCGGCGGGCACTGGCGGTGCTGACGCCCTGGCTGGGCGAAGGCCGGGTCAGCGTTCAGGTGACGGCTTTGCTGGAAGACAGCGAAACGCGGCAGACCGTCGAGCGGGTGCGCAATGTCGTGGTGGCCGGCCAGGCGCGTCCGCTGGAGAAAACCGTGCGCACCACGCGCGTGCCGGAGGGCCGCATCCAGCGCATCCATGCCATCGTGGTGTTGGGCTTTGATGCCAGCGCCAGCGAAGTCGGCCGCGCCCGGCACATGGCGCATCAGGCGCTCGGGCTGCAGCCGGAGCGGGGCGACAAGCTGAGCGTGTATGTGCTGCCGGTGGCGGCACCCAAGCCGCAGGCTGAGCCGCCCAGTGAAGCCCCCCAGGTGCAGGTGCCTCTAAGCATCCCCCGGGTGGAGCCGGTCAACCCGCCGCCTGACAAGGCCGGATCTTTCGTGTTTCAGCCCTGGATGCTGGCTGTTGCTGCGGCGATTCTGGTCCTGCTCGTCGCGATCGGCAGGCTGCGTGCCCGTCCGTCGCCCGCCGCCGAAGTCCGGGTGGACGATTTCGACGCCTCGCTCGATGCTGTGCGCAATCAGGTGCTGGCCGATCCGCGCGTGACGGCGGATGTCATCAAGTTGTGGATGCGCGCATGAGCCAGGCCGGAATCGATAAATCCGCAGCGCTGCTGCTTGCCTTGGGCGAGGAGGCGACGGCTGCGGTGTTCCGCTTTCTGAGCCCGCTGGAGGTGAGCCGGCTGGGCAGCGCCATGCGCGAAATGGAAGTGCTGCCGCGCGAACGCGTGCGCGCCATCCTGCACGATTACGCCGCCGAAGCCGTCGAACAGACCGGGTTTGCTGCGGACACCGGACGTTTTCTCGACGAGACGCTCAAGCTGGCACTGAGCCCGGAACGCGCGCAGGCGATGTTGCAACGCCTGGGTACGGCGGGCGCGAAGGCGGTGGAGAAACTGGCCTGGCGCGAGCCGGCGGAGACTGCCGGCCTGCTGGAGACGCAGCCGCCGCAACTGATTGCCGCCGTGATATCGCAACTGCCGCGCGACGTCGCTGCCGCGGTGCTCGACGTGCTGCCCGGCAAAACGCGTGCGGATACCCTGCTGAGCCTGGCGCACAGCGATGTGCCCAGTCCAGACATGCTGCGTGACCTGGACGACTGGCTCGCCAGCCTCGAACCCGTCGCGCTGCCGCAAGGCGAAGCCGCAGTCGCCAGCCTGCTGGGGCAGATGAGCGAAGGCAGCGCCGCCGCGGCGCTAAGCCAACTCGACCAGAACGATGCGGACCTGGCCGCGCGCCTGCGCGTGCGCAATCTGGCATTCGAGGACCTGGCGCGGCTGCCCGAGGCCAGCCGCAAGACCTTTTTGCGCAACATTGGCGCGCGCACCCTGCTGCATGCGTTGAAGGGCAGCGACGGGCAGGTGCTCGACGCGCTGACTGCAGTGATGAGCCCGACTGCGGCAAAGCGCATGCGCGATGATCTCGATACTCTGGGGGCGCTGCCGGTCACCACGATCCAGTCCGCCCAGGACGACGCCGGCGCCACTTTGCGGCGGCTGGCAGCAGAGGGAGCGATCCTGTTCCCTGAAGAGGAGGCGGCATGAACACAGACAACAACACGTCCGATCAGGCCACGGCATTCGAGCAGTGGGAAGTGGTGGAACTCGCCGCGACCGCAGGCGAAGCGGCCACGCCCGAGGAGCGTGCCGAGGCCGAGCTGGCGAGGCTGCGCGAAGCCGCACGCGCCGAGGGCTACGCGGAAGGCTTGGCCGCCGGACGGTTGGAAGGAGAACAGGCTTGCGGGCGCATGAAGCAACTGGCCGAGAGCTTCGGCAACACCCTCGACAACTTCGATTTTCGCCTGGCCGACATGGTGCTGGAACTGTCGCTCGACGTGGCGCGCCAGATCGTGGCGGGTGAGCTGGCAGCGCGTCCGGAGCGCGTTCTCGATGTGATCAACCAGGCAATGAAACAGATGGCGGAAACCAGCCGCGAGGCGCGCTTGCTGCTGAACCCGGAAGATGCCGCGCTGGTGCGCCCCCATCTGGAACAGGTGCTGGACAAAAACCGCCTGCGCATTGTTGAAGACATCCGCATCGTGCGCGGCGGCTGCCTGATCGAAACCGTACAGGGCGATCTCGACGCCACGCTGCCAGCGCGCTGGCGCCAGGTGGTTCAAGTGCTTGGAAGCAACCGGAACTGGATCGAATAGTGGACCGCATCGTCCGCCTGCGCGAATACCTGGCCAACTGCCGCCGCGCAGTCGGCTGGGCGACGCCAATCGCGGCCAGTGGACGCCTCACCCGGGTATCGGGGCTGGTGATGGAGGCGGTCGGACTGCGCCTGCCGGTGGGCAGCCAATGTCATGTGCAGGTGCCCGGTGGCCAGAGCATCGAAGCCGAGGTGGCCGGGTTTTCCGGGGACTGCCTGTTCATCATGCCGGCCACCGACATTCATGGCGTGATGCCGGGGGCGCGGGTGATTCCCGACAACCCGATGGCAGCCCAGCCGCCGCGATTGGGGATGCGCTATGTGCCGCGCCGCCGGGCGCAGGACCGGGTGCGTCAGGTGCCGGTCGGCGAGCGCCTGCTGGGACGGGTGCTCGACGGTGCCGGCCGGCCGCTGGACGGAATGGGGCCGTTGTCTCTGGAGCGCCGGGTGCCGCTGTACAGCCGCCCGATCAATCCGCTGGAGCGTGCGCCGATCCGGGATACGCTGGATGTCGGCGTGCGTGCGATCAACGGCCTGCTGACAGTGGGGCGCGGACAGCGGCTCGGCCTGTTCGCCGGCAGCGGCGTCGGCAAGAGCGTGTTGCTCGGCATGATGGCGCGCTTCACCGACGCCGACGTGGTGGTGGTGGGGCTGATCGGTGAACGCGGCCGCGAGGTCAAGGAATTCATCGATCGCATCCTGGGTGCCGAAGGCATGTCGCGCGCGGTGGTGGTGGCGGCCCCCGCTGACCATCCGCCGCTGATGCGGCTGAACGGCGCAGCCTATGCGATGTCGATTGCCGAATATTTTCGCGACCAGGGCAAGCACGTGCTGCTCATCATGGATTCGCTGACCCGCTATGCGATGGCGCAGCGTGAGGTGGCGCTGGCGATCGGCGAGCCGCCCGCCACCAAGGGCTATCCGCCGTCGGTGTTTGCCAAGCTTCCGCAACTGGCCGAACGCGCCGGCAACGGTCGCAGCGGCAGCGGCTCGATCACGGCTTTTTTCACGGTGCTGATGGAAGGCGACGACCAGCAGGATCCGATTGCTGATGCGGCGCGCGCCATCCTCGATGGCCACATCGTGTTGAGTCGCGACCTTGCCGATGCCGGGCACTATCCGGCGATCGACATCGAAGCCTCGATCAGCCGGGTCCAGCCCGACCTGCTTTCCGAAGAGGCACTGGAGCGCACCCGCCGCTTCAAGTATCTCTATTCGCGCTACATGCGCAGTCGCGACCTGCTGTCCGTCGGTGCCTATGTGCCGGGCGCCGATCTGGTTCTGGACGAAGGCGTACGGCTGTATCCCCGGATGCAGGGCTATCTGATGCAGGGCATGCGCGAACGCGCGACCCTGGAGTCTGCTCGCAGCGGGCTGGATGAGGTACTCGGATGAAGCCGTTCGCCCTGGCCCGTGTGCTGCAACTGGCCGAGCGGCGCAGCGAGACGCTGGCGCGTTCGGTCAAGTTCGCGCACGGCAACTGGCTGCGCGCGCGCGGGCGGCAGGTGCAGCTGACCACGTTGCGGGATGCCCATATTGCGCAACTCGCGGGCGAATTGCGCGGCGGCGTGAGTGCGGCGCAGTTGTTGGGAATGAATCGTCTGCAGCATGCGCAGGCCGATGAAATGCTGGCCGCCCAGGTCGCCATCGATGATGCGCATCGCGAGTGGAAGGCACGACTGGATGAATGGCTGCAGGTCGAGCAGCGGGTCAAGGCGCTGCGCCTGCTGGAACAGCGTCATCTGGCGCAGGCCGCCATCCAGCAAAGGCGCATCGAACAGCGCGAGCACGACGAACTGGTCGAGCTGACGCACCGCAAGTATGCAGAGCAGCGGGGGCGATGAGGGCGAGCCATGCAGCTGCTTGAACTCACGTCCGCGGAAATCGCTTTTCTGGCGCCGCCGCCCGGTTCGTCCGAGAGTCTGGGGGGGCGGCTGACCCGCAAGCTTGCCACGACGCTGAGCGCGCGCCTGCGCCTGCCGGTCGAGCTGGCAGCGCGCGCCGTCGACGCGCCGGCCGACGCGCCGCCAATGCCCCGCTGGGAGGCTGATGCCGCGCTGGCCACGCTGTGGCTGACGCGCCGGCTCGGCGGGCAGCGCGTGATGGGTGCGAGCAGCTTTGTGCCCCCGGCCCTGATCCATACCCTGGATGCCGCGCTGGCGGAAAGCTGGCTGGATGCGAAGTCCCCCCTCACGCTGCCGTCCGCGATGGCATGGCAGATCACGGCAGCTGCCACGCGGGCGACGCTTGCCGTGCAGTTGCCCCGTCAAACCCTTGATATGACGCGCTGGGCGCGGGAGGTGATCCGGCATGGTTAAATCTTTAGCTGCAGGCTTGTTGCTGCTGGTTTCGTCGCCTGCACTGGCCGCGCCGGATACCGCCAGCAGCGTGCTGACGGTGCTGCTGAGCCTGGGGCTGATCCTGGGCGGATTCGTTGCGGTGGCGTGGTTTGCCCGCCGCTATCTGCCGGGCATGGGCACCCAGGGCGCGGTCAAGGTGGTGGGGACGACCGCGGTCGGCACGCGCGAGCGCGTGGTGGTGGTCGAGGTCGACAACACCTGGCTGCTCCTGGGCGTGGGCGGCGGCAATGTGCGGCTGCTGCATACCCTGCCGAAACCGGAGCAGGCGCAGGAGTTGGCACGATGAGGGCGATGCTGCTGCTGATCGCGCTGGGTCTGAGCGCACCCGTGCTGGGCGCTGAAACGAGCGTGCCGCTACTCTCCGTGACGCCCGGCGCAGGCGGGCAGGTGATCGGTGTGCCGGGCGCGAGCCTGCCCTGGCTGCTTCTGTTCCCGTTCCTGCCGGCCTTGCTGCTGGCCTTCACTGCCTTCACCCGCATCGCGGTGGTGCTGTTTCTGCTGCGGCAGGGCCTCGGCAGCCATACCGCGCCGCCGAACCTGGTGCTGATGGGGCTAGCGGTGCTGCTGACGATTTTCGTGATGTCGCCGGCGATCAAGACCATCGACGCCGAGGCCTATCAGCCTTATCTGTCCGGCGCGATGAGCTTCAACGCGGCGGCCGAACAGGCCGCACAGCCACTGAAAACCTTCATGCTTCGGCAGACGCGTGCCGAAGACCTCGACCTCTTCATCGGCGACGACAAGACCATCGAACCCGACAAGGTAGACAGCGTGCCGCTGGCTGCGCTGGCGCCGGCCTTCCTGACCAGCGAACTCAAGACCGCCTTCCAGATCGGCTTTATGGTGATTCTGCCCTTCCTGGTGATCGACCTGGTGGTCGCCGCCGTGCTGACCGCACTCGGCATGATCATGCTGCCGCCGCAACTGGTGTCGCTGCCGTTGAAGCTGCTGTTGTTCGTCACCGTCGACGGCTGGCATCTGCTGGTCGGCTCGCTTATCGGGAGCTTCTGATGGAAGGCCTGGCCCGCGACGCGCTCTGGCTCTTGATGCTGATCGCCGCGCCGGTATTGCTGGCGGGACTGCTCACCGCGTTCGCCATCAGCCTGTTCCAGGCCGCCACGCAAATTCTCGAACCCACGCTGTCCTTCGTTCCCAAACTCATCGTCATGCTGCTTGTGCTGGCGGTGCTGGGCAGCTGGATGGGCGGGCAGCTGGTCGAGTTTGCACGCACCCTGCTGACCGATTTCCCCGCCTTGCTCGAATGAGGCTCGTGGTCTGCTTTCGAAATAGGGGGACAAAATGAAACGGATGGATTTTTTCGCAGGGCAAGGCGCGAGGAGGCGACATAGTTCGGGCTATGGCAACGACGAGCAACGCCGCCTTGCGGAAAAAGACGCCGTTTCATGTTCCGGTATTTCGAAAGCAGGCCACTAGATGCCCCTGACCGAAGCGAGTCTGGCAGTCTGGCTGTTCGCCTTCGCCCGCCTCGCCGGGTGGACGCTGTTCGACCCGCTGACCGGCCGTCTGCCGCTGCTGCTGCGGCTGTTTCTGGCAGCCGTGCTGGCCGCGGTGTTGACCCCGGGACTGGCGACCGAAGCGATTGCCCCCTTCACCCTGCAAGGCGTGCTGGCTTTGAGCCTGGAAGTGGTTTGGGGCGCGGCGCTGGCGCTTTGCGTGTGGCTGGTCTTTGCTGCGGTGACGGCTGTGCTGGTGTGGACCGGCCATACCGCAACCGGCGGCCTGCTGACGCTGACCACCGAGCAGGCGGCGCCGGCGGATGCTGCCTGGCGGGCCCTGGCGGGATGGCTGGCGGCACTGGCGTTTCTGGGTGCGAGCGGCCATCTGCTGATCGTCGACGCGTTGCGCGACAGCTTTAGCGCCATGCCGCTTGTGGTCCTGCCTGCAGCCGGCGAGTTGCGTCAACTGGCCGAGGCGGCGGGCTGGCTGTTCGCCACCGGCGTGCAGCTGGCCTTGCCGCTGCTGGCATTGGCGCTGTTGATCCAGTTGGCCTTCGGCATCGTGGCGCGCACCACGCCGGGGATGGACATGTTTTCGGTCGGTTTGGGGATCGCCGCACTGGGGCTGATGGCTGCCTGGGTGTGGGCGGTGCCGCTGGTCGCACACGGCATTGGCCTGGGGGTCGGTCAACTGGCTGGCTGGTTGGGCTGGCTCGTCGCAAGATGACGCGGGCCAGGGCCAGATGGATTAGAATGTTGCGATTTATCGTGAACCCGCCCGGACCCCGGCGCGGCACAGAAATAACAGCGGCGGAAACAGCATGGCAGAAATGAATATGGCCACAGGAAGCCTGGTTGCGATTGTCACCCCCATGTCGGATGACGGTGCACTCGACCTCGATGCGCTGCGTCGTCTGGTCGACTGGCATATCGCCGAAGGAACCGACGGCATCGTCATCGTCGGCACCACCGGCGAATCGCCCACGGTCAGCTACGACGAGCATTGCCTGCTGATCCGCACGGCGGTCGAACAGGCCGCCGGACGGGTGCCGGTGATTGCGGGAACCGGCGCCAACTCCACCTCCGAAGCGATCGAACTGACCGAATGCGCCAAGGCGTCCGGCGCGCAGGCCGGGTTGTCGGTGGTGCCGTACTACAACAAGCCGACGCAGGAAGGCCTGTACCAGCACTACAAGAAAATTGCCGAGTCGGTCGACCTGCCGTTGATCCTCTACAACGTGCCGGGACGCACGGTGACCGACCTTTCCAACGACACCGCGCTGCGTCTGGCGCAGGTGCCCGGCATCGTCGGCATCAAGGACGCCACCGGCAACATGGAGCGTGCGGCTGATCTGCTGCGCCGCGTGCCGAAGAATTTTGCGCTGTACACCGGCGATGACGCCTCGGCGTTGCCCTTCATGCTGCTGGGCGGTCATGGCGTGATCTCGGTCACGGCCAACGTCGCGCCGAAGTTGATGCACGAGATGTGTGAGGCGGCCTTCGCCGGGAACCTGGCACGTGCACGCGAACTCAACAATGCATTGCTGCCCCTGCACAGCAAGCTGTTTGTCGAAGCCAACCCGATTCCGGTCAAGTGGGCGTGCGCCGAACTGGGACTGATCCCCGCTGGCCTGCGCTTGCCCTTGACCCCGCTGTCAACCGGATTGCACGACACCGTGCGTGACGCAATGCGTCATGCCGGTTTGATCTAAGCCCATCAATTTAGGACCCCTTATGCGTTTATTGCCCCTCTCTTTGATGATCGTGCTGGCCGTATCGGGCTGCGATACATTCGAATCCAAGAAGATCGATTACAAATCGGCCAGCAAGCTGCCGACACTGGAAGTGCCGCCCGACCTCACCGCGCCGACCGGGGACAACCGCTACGCTATTCCCGATACGCAGGGCAGCGGCAGCGCCACCCTGTCGACCTACAGCCAGGAACGCAAGACTGCGCCGAGCGGTACGCAAGCCCTGCTGCCCACTCAGGAAAAAGCCAGCATCGAGCGTGCCGGCTCCCAGCGCTGGCTGCTGGTGAAGGCGACACCGGAGCAGGTGTGGCCGGTGATCAAGGATTTCTGGCAGGAGACCGGTTTCATCATCAACCTGGAATCCCCGGAAACCGGCCTGATGGAGACAGACTGGGCGGAAAACCGCGCCAATATTCCTCAGGACGCGATTCGGCGCACGATAGGCAGGGTGATCGACAGCATGTATTCCACTGCCGAACGCGACAAGTTCCGCACCCGCATCGAAGTGGGCAGTGGCGGGACCGAAATCTACATCAGCCACCGCGGCATGATGGAGGTCTACGCGACCGAGGCCAAGGATCAGACCAAGTGGCAACCGCGCCCGTCCGACCCCGAACTCGAGGCCGAAATGCTGCGCCGCCTGATGGTGCGCTTCGGGGTTGAGGAGAGCCGCGCCCAGTCCCTCGTTGCCAAACAGCAGACGCCGGAGCAGGCGCGCATGATCCGCGTTGCCGACGCCTCGGTGCTGGAAATGGACGAGGGCTTCGACCGCGCCTGGCGTCGCGTCGGCCTCGCGCTCGACCGCGTCGGATTCGCGGTGGAAGACCGTGACCGCTCCAAGGGCGTGTATTTCGTGCGCTACATCGACCCCGAGATCGACAACGCCAGCAAGCAAGACGAAGGTTTCCTGTCCAAGCTCGCGTTCTGGAGCAGCAAGAAGGAGCAGACCTCGCCGCAGCTGCAGATCGTGGTCAACGACGCGGGCGAGAAGAGCCGGGTCAGCGTCACGGGCGTCGAGGGCAAGCCGGTCGATGCCAACACGCAGAACCGTATCCTCAATCTGCTGCACAAAGAACTGAAGTGATGCGGGAACCTGCCTGATGCGGTTTGCAAGCCTGGGCAGTGGCAGTGAGGGCAACGGCCTGGTGGTCGAGGCTGGCGCGACCCGGGTGCTGATGGACTGCGGGTTCGGCCTGGCCGACAGCGTGGCGCGATTGGCGCGGCTGGGCTTGCAGCCTTCCGATCTGGGCGGCATCGTGGTGACCCACGAGCACAGCGACCATATCGGCGGAGTAGGACGTCTGGCGCGCAGGCACAAGTTGCCGGTGTGGCTCACCGCAGGCACGCTGGCGATGGCGCAGGATCTCGATGGTGTGGCGGTGCAGGTGATCGACAGCCACGCGGCGTTTGCGGTGGATGGCCTGGAAATCCAGCCCTACCCGGTGCCGCACGATGCGCGCGAGCCGGTGCAATACGTGTTCGGGGACGGCAACCGCCGGCTCGGTGTGCTGACCGACACGGGCTGCAGTACCCCACACATCGAGGTCATGCTGGCCGGCGTGGATGCGCTGGTGCTGGAGTGCAACCACGACGCCACGATGCTGGAAAACGGGCCGTATCCAGTCGGCCTCAAGCGGCGCGTCGGCGGACGTTTTGGTCATCTGGAAAACGCCCAGTCGGCGGCCTTGCTGGACAGGCTGAAGCATGAAAAATTGCAATGCGTGATGGCCGCTCACGTATCGAAAAAGAACAACACTTCCGAATTGGCGCAACGCGCGCTGGCTCGCGTGCTGAACTGTGCGGATGACGAGGTGCGCGTGGCCTGCCAGACGACAGGATTTGATTGGATAACGCTTTGACGACTTTTGCTGAACTCGGGCTTGCCCCCGACATCCTGCGTGCCCTCGACGAGATGGGCTATGTGACACCGACGCCGATCCAGGAGCAGGTGATTCCGCTGGCGCTGCAGGGCGGCGATATCCTCGGCGCGGCGCAGACCGGCACCGGCAAGACGGCAGCGTTCGCGCTGCCGCTGATCCAGCGCCTGCTGCCGTTCGCCAATACCGGCACCTCGCCGGCCAAGCATCCGATTCGCGCGCTGATTCTTACCCCGACGCGCGAACTCGCGATCCAGGTCGAGGAAGCCGTGCAGGCCTATACCAAGCACGTGCCGCTGCGCTCGCTGGTGGTATACGGTGGAGTCAACATCAACACGCAGATCCCGATCCTGAAGACCGGCGTCGAAATCCTGGTGGCCACGCCCGGCCGCCTGCTCGACCATGTGCAGAACAAGACGCTGATGCTGAACCAGGTCAACACCCTGGTGCTCGACGAAGCCGACCGCATGCTTGACATGGGCTTCATGCCCGACCTGAGGCGCATCGTCGCATTGCTGCCGGCGCAGCGGGTGAACATGATGTTCTCGGCCACCTTCCCGGAAGAAATCCGCAAGCTGGCGGACAGCATCCTCAACAACCCGACCTTCATCGAAGTCGCGCGCAACGAAACTGCGGTGACAGTCACCCAAGTGGTGCACCCGGTGCATCACGAGCGCAAGCGGCAGCTTCTGGCGCACCTGATCAAGACCCGCGACCTGCGGCAGGTGCTGGTTTTTACCGGAACGAAACTGGGCTGCAACCGGCTCGCCAATGAACTCAACAAGGCCGGCATTCATGCCGACGCCATCCATGGCGACAAGACCCAGCAGGAACGCATCAAGGCGCTCGAAGCCTTCAAGGCCGGGACCATCCGCGTGCTGGTGGCCACCGACGTAGCCGCACGCGGCCTCGACATCGAGGCGCTGCCCTTCGTCGTCAACTACGACCTGCCGCACAACGCCGAGGATTACGTGCACCGTATCGGCCGCACCGGCCGTGCCGGGGCTTTCGGTGAGGCAATCTCGCTCGTGAGCGAATCGGAAACGCGCTACCTCAGGGACATCGAAAAGCTCATTGGAAGCGCGATCGAGCCGACGATCGTTCCCGGATTTGAACCCGGCGCGGCCGACGTGCCGGCCTACCAGTCGCGCCCGCCACGCGCCGAACGTGCCGCCGATCGTCCTGCAGCCGAGCACCGTGCGCCGCGCGCCAAACCGGTTGCTTCGCGCGATACGCTGTTCGATGCGCCCTATGTGGCGCCTGAAACCACGCGGACTGAAAGTGCGCCCGCGCTGATGCGCCCGACGTCCAAAATGCAGGTGGCCGCGCTGTTCCGCAGTCCCGTCAAACCCGATACCGCCGATCAGTGAGCTGGGAAATCCTGCTGCTGGGGGTGTTCGGCGCAGTCGCCTGGTATTGGTATGCCGGCATGCAGGTACGTGAACAGGCTGTCGCAGTTGGCCGGCGCGCCTGTGCCGATGCCGGCCTGCAGTTCCTTGACGAGAGTGTGGCCCTGAGCCGAACCCGTTTCGGACGTAACAGCCAGGGCCAGTTGCAGTTCCTGCGCGATTACCGCTTCGAGTTTTCCGATACCGGCGACAACCGCCGTCCCGGCGTGATCCGCATGCTGGGCGATCGTGTCGAGTGGGTCAGTCTTGATGGCGAGTGGCAGATGGGGCGCGCAGCCAGCGTCAGCCGGCTGGATCGCTGAAGCTGTGCGGGCGACCGCGTGCTGCGGTCGCCCCGAGTTTTACTCCTGCTCGATTTCCAGTATCGCCAGGCTGATCTGCGGTCCCAGGTTGGACTCCCATTCCGCCCAGTTCTTGAAAGCCTTGAGCTTTTCGACGAGCACCGGCTTCATTTCGAAGTCGCTCTTTCCTTCTTCATACATGCGCCGGACTTCCGACATCAGCGTATCGAAATAGGCCTTGTGTTCTTCGACGAATTTGCGGTCGCCGGTCTTGCCGTGGCCGGGCACGTAGAGTTTTGCGTTGAGAGCGAGGGCACGCTCGGTGGCTTTCATCACCCCCTTGAAGGTGCCGTCGCGCAGGTTCATGACCTGTCGGCTCAGGACATTGTCGCCGGTGAACAGGATTCGGTCCTCGACGATTTCGATCATCAGGTCGGTCTTGCTGTGCGCGTCGGTCGACGAATGGATGCGGAAGGTCTTGCCACCGATCCTGAATTCCTGGCCGTCGGCCGCCTCGATCGTGGGGATGACGGCACGGGTGCCCTCGGTATAGCCGCGGGTCATATCCGACATCAGCTTGAGCCAGAACGCATCGGCGCCTTCCTTCGCCTGCTTAATCATGTCGGGGTGGGCGATGATGGTCGCTTTCGGCCACACGTCCAGCACCGCGTGATTGCCCAGCCAGTGGTCGCCGTGAACGTGGGTGTTGAACACGTGGGTCACCGGTTTCTTCGTCGTCTTGCGCAACTGGGCCATCACCATGCGCCCGGCCTGCTCGCTGGAACCGGGGTCGATCAGCACGACGCCATCGGCGGTGATGATCCAGGCCGGATTGTTCATGAAGCTCTGGTTTTCCACCGACGGCACGCCTTGCGGACCGTGGATGACATAGGTGTCGGCGTGGACCTTCTGTGCCGGGTACGGTCGGACCACGTCGTTGGGACCAGCCAGCACCGGGGTGGAGAAGGCGAGGGCAGCGAGCAGGGGAAGGATGCGCATGGATATTCTCCGTTCGGGTTGAGGCAATGCAATAAGCAATTTTGAAACCACCACGTCGGGCTGAACCGACCTACCACCACTTCTCGAAAATGATGCGGTTCATCGGCACGCCGAGGTCATGCAGCAAGTTGCTCATGTCCTCGACCATGCCCTTGGGGCCGCACAGGTAGTACAGCGTGTCGTCCGGCACGTCGAGGGCATGCAGCTTGACCGGATCGATGCGGCCGGTGAGACCGTGCCAGTCGGGATCGGGCTGGGTGACGGTGATGCTCACGTGCAGGTTGTCATGCGCGCGCGCGGCCGCGTCGAGCTCGTCGCGGAACAGGATTTCACGGCTGTCCGACACGCTGTAAACCAGATGCGCCTGCGTCGGCAGCCCGGCGTCGCGCACGTGGCGGAAGATGGACAGCAGCGGGGTGATGCCGACCCCGCCGCCGATCAGCACGACGTTGTCGCTCATTTCCGGCAGGTAGACGAAGGGCCCCTGGCCCTGACTCACCCGCACCTGGTCGCCGGCGCCTGCGCGTTCGTGCACCCAGCGCGCCACCGGATGGCGCGCACTGGCCTTGATCGCAAGTTCGATCTCGCCCTGGTGAATCGGCGAGGTGGTGATCGAATAGCCCGCGGTATGCGTTTCGCCGTCGATCTCGATGCTGAGATCCACCCACTGCCCGGGCAGGAAACGGAAGGTCGCGTCGGGAATGCGCAAACGCAGGGCATGAATGGTGGGCGTGGCGGCGGTGATCGCCGCGATCTGCGCGTCGAAAATATGCAAGACTCAGTCCTTTTTGCTGAAACTGAGCGAAGCCGAATTGATGCAGTAGCGCATCCCGGTCGGGGCGGGACCGTCAGGAAATACATGGCCAAGATGCGACCCGCAGCGACGACACAGGGCTTCCACCCGCACCATGCCGAGGCTGGCGTCGGTCTTCTCTGCCACGGCATCGGCGTTCAGCGCCTGATAAAAGCTCGGCCAACCGGTGCCGGAGTCGAATTTTGACTCGGACGAGAACAGCGGTTCACCGCAGGCTGCGCAGCGGTATTCGCCTGCCTCGTGATGGTCCCAGTATGGCCCGCTAAACGCACGTTCGGTGCCATGTTCGCGCAGGATGCGGTACTGCTCGGGGGACAACTCGGCGCGCCATTCGGCGTCGGTCTTGGATTTGTCAAAGCTCATGGCGAATCTCCAGTAGCCGAAGAGTTTACATTCAAGCGGCAGGCCGTTGATGCAAGCCCATGACGCCAAAAAGGTTTCCGCTCAGCCCTCCCTTGATGGCCCCCTGAAAACTAGGCCGGGAGCGGATATGACACGCCTGAGGTTGACAGCGTCAACACGACGGGTTTATTCTTCGTTCAGGTATTAGACTAAGTCTAAAAACCGGATTCTATCCGCTGGCTGGCCTGCTATACATCAGGGGCAGGACACATCGAAGGGGATGGATTTTCAGTGCTGCAAAGCATATCTATGTCAATCAAGGAGATCAGGTTATGCAACTCAAAGGTTCGAAAACCGAAGAACATCTGAAAGCCGCCTTCGCTGGCGAATCGCAGGCCAACCGCCGTTACCTTTACTTCGCAGCAAAAGCTGACGTGGAAGGCTATAACGACGTTGCCGCCGTCTTCCGCTCCACCGCCGAAGGCGAAACCGGCCATGCCCACGGCCATCTGGAGTACCTGGAAAAGTGTGGCGACCCCGCCACCGGCATGACCTTCGGCCCCACCGCCGACAACCTGAAGACCGCCATCGCGGGCGAAACCCACGAGTACACCGACATGTACCCGGGTATGGCCAAGGATGCACGTAGCGAAGGCTTCGACGAAATCGCCGACTGGTTCGAAACCTTGGCCAAGGCCGAGCGTTCGCACGCCAACAAGTTCCAGAAGACCCTGGACACCTTGGGCGCGTAATTTGGCCCAGCTTGAAAGCGGGTCGATTGCGGCCCGCTTTTTTTGACTCTGATTTTTCGAGAATATATACAACTGGAGTTCGCATGAGCACACGTGAAGGCAGCCTTGAAGCCCCCACCCGTCATCCGCTCGACTGGAAAAACCTGGATTTTTATAACGAAGACAAGCTCAACCATGAGTTGGAGCGTGTTTTTGATGCATGCCATGGCTGCCGCCGCTGCGTGTCGCTGTGCACCGCGTTTCCGACCCTGTTCGACCTGGTGGACGAATCCTCGACGATGGAAGTGGACGGCGTCGCCAAGGCCGACTACATGAAGGTGGTCGACGAGTGCTATCTGTGTGATCTCTGCTACATGACCAAGTGTCCCTATGTGCCGCCGCATCCGTGGAATATCGATTTTCCGCACGTCATGCTGCGTGCCAAGGCCATCAAATTCAAGAAGGGCGGGACGTCCTTCCGCGACAAGCTGCTCTCCAGCACCGACGCGATGGGCAAGCTCGCCTCGATTCCGGTGGTGGTGCAGGCGGTGAACGCCAGCCTGAAGAGCAAGCCTGTCCGCAAGATGGTCGACAGCGTGTTGGGCATCCACCCCGATCGCAAGCTGCCCGAATACGACAGCGCGAAATTCCGCTCAACCGCGAAGCCGCGCAGCGATTTTCCGGTGAAGGATGGCGAGAAAACGCCCGGCAAGGTGGCGATCTATTCGACCTGCTACGTGAACTACAACGAGCCCGGCATCGGCCACGACCTGCTGAAGCTCCTGGCACACAACGAAATCCCCGCTGCGCTGGTGGAGAAGGAAGCCTGCTGCGGCATGCCCAAGCTCGAACTGGGCGACCTCGATGCTGTGCAGAATCTGAAGGAAATCAACATCCCGCATCTGGCGAAACTTGCCCGCGCAGGCTACGCGATCCTTACGCCCGTCCCTTCATGCACGCTGATGTACAAGCAGGAACTGCCGCTGATGTTCCCGGACGACGCCGACGTACAGGCAGTGAAGGAGGCGATGTGGGATCCGTTCGAATACCTGATGGCGCGCAACGTCGACGGTCTGCTGAAGACCGATTTCAGCCGTCCGCTCGGCAAGGTGTCCTACCACGTGCCGTGCCACCAGCGGGTGCAGAATATCGGCAACAAGACGCGCGACGCGCTGCAGCTGGCCGGCGCCACGGTGACGATGGTCGAGCGCTGCTCCGGCCACGATGGCACCTGGGGCGTGAAGAGCGAGTACTTCGACAAGTCGATGAAGATCGGGAAGCCGGTGTTCCGCCAGATGGCCGAGCCGCAACCCGACTACGTGAGTTCCGACTGCGCGATCGCCGCGCGTCACATCCTGCAGGGCATGGGCGAGGCCGCCACCGCGCAGAAGCAGCATCCGATCACGCTGCTGCGCATTGCCTATGGCCTGGAATAAATCATCAGCAAGGAGAAAGAAACATGCCGCACATTACCCGTGACAGCCTGATGAGCCTGGAAAGCTATGCCAAGGTTCGCACCGACATGCGCACCGAAATCATGGCGCACAAGAAGAACCGCATGGTTGAACTGGGCGACCACGTGACGCTGATTTTCGAAGACGAGAAGACCATGCGTTACCAGATCCAGGAGATGCTGCGCGCCGAGCGCACCTTCGAGGAAGCCGGCATCCAGGATGAGCTCGACGCCTACAATCCGCTGGTTCCGGACGGCACCAACTGGAAAGCGACCATGATGATCCAGTACTCCGACCCGGACGAGCGCAAGGTGGCGCTGGCCAAGCTGAAGGGCATCGAGGACCGCATCTGGGTCCAGGTGGCCGACCAGCCGAAGGTGTTTGCCATCGCCGACGAAGACCTGGAACGCGAGAACGACGAGAAAACCTCGTCGGTGCATTTCCTGCGTTTCGAGCTCGACGCCATCTCGATCGCGGCAGCCAAGGGCGGCAGCCCCATTCGCATGGGCATTGATCTCGACGCCTACAAGGTGGAATCGATGACGCTGGCGGAGAACACCCGCGCTGCATTGGTGCTCGATTTGTCCTAAACATAAATCCAGGCGGTAAAACAATATCGCGCCGCCTGCTTTTTGAGGAGGACGCTATGCTGGATCAACTGTTGGTTCATCTGGTGCGGCGGCGGGTGGAAGCATCCGGCTTGCCGTTCGTCGTCGAATTGTGGAATGGCGAGCAGGTCGGCAGCATCGAGGATGCTGCCGTGCGGGTACGCCTGCATCAGTCGGCCAGCCTCAAGGCCATGGCCGACCCCAGTCTGGGCGCCCTGGCGCGGGCCTACGTCGAAGGCCATCTCGACCTGGAAGGCAACGTCCGCGACATCCTGGCTCTTGGCGACCGCCTCTGCAACGCAGGCGAATGCAAGTCGAAGACCGGTTCTGAAAACTGGAAATGGTGGCGCCACACGCGCAGCAAGGACCGCAAGAACATCCAGTATCACTACGACGTCTCCAACGATTTCTACGGCCTCTGGCTGGACAGCCGGCGCGTGTATTCCTGCGCCTATTTCAAGACCCCGGACATGAGCCTCGACGCTGCGCAGGTGGCCAAGCTCGACCACATCTGCCGCAAGCTCGATCTCCAGCCGGGCGAGCGCTTCCTCGACATCGGCTGCGGCTGGGGCGGGCTGATCCTGCACGCGGCGGAGCACTTCGGCGTGCAGGCGGTGGGCATCACCTTGTCGGATGACCAGCATGCCTACGTCAGCCAGCAGATCGAAGCCCGCGGGCTGACTGGCCAGGTCGAAGTCCGCAGGATGGATTACCGTGATGTGCCCGAACAGGGCGGCTACGACAAGATCGCCAGCGTCGGCATGTTCGAACACGTCGGCCGCCTCAATCTCGTGACCTATTTCGCCAAGATCCATGCCCTGCTGAAGCCCGGCGGGCTGGTGCTGAATCATGGCATTACCACGTCCGAGCCCGAGGCCAGCGGACTCGGCAGCGGCATTGCCGAATTCATCAATGAGTATGTGTTCCCGGGTGGCGAACTGGTGCATTCATCCGAGGTGATGCGTGCCGCTGCAGGCAGCGGCCTGGAATGCCTGGACGCCGAAAACCTGCGTCCGCACTACGGCAAGACCCTGTGGCACTGGGTGACCCGTCTGGAGCAGCATGCAGACGAAGCCCGCCGCCTGATCGGCGAACAGAAGTACCGCATCTGGCGCATCTACATGGCGGGCTCCGCCCATGCCTTCGACCACGGCTGGATGGAGTTGTGGCAGGTGCTGGCGGGCAAGCCGGTCGACGGCAAGCAGCCGAACTATCCATTCAGCCGGGACCACATCTATCGCGGCGAATAGCCACTGTACGACGCAGCGGGGCGGGGTGGCCGGCTCCGCCCGTGTCCGATCGTCCAGGCCGTGAGCCGCGATTCCTCTGTTCAGTTCATGCGATCCCAGTAGGGTTCACCCGCCAGGCGGTCCGCCACGAAATCGATGAAGGCGCGCACCCGGCTGGACAGATGGCGCGTGGGGGGATAGACCGCGTAGGCGGCCAGCTCCGGCCAGCTGTGGTCGGTCAGAACCTTGACCAGCCGGCCTGAACGCAGCGCGTCTTGCAGGTAGAAGGTGGGATGGTGGATCAGCCCTTCGCCCGCGATGGCTGCACGTATCAGGAAATTCCCGCTGCTGGCTGACAGGCGGACCGGCACCCGCACGCTGCCGGGCTGGCCGTCCGGCCCGCGATAGGTCCACAGGCCGGGATCGCTCAGATTGCTGTAGGCAAGGCAGGCGTGCTGGGCGAGATCGGCTGCCGATTGCGGGATGCCGTGCCGCGCCAGGTAATCCGGGCTGGCACACACCGCGTGGCGGATGGGCGCCAGGCGGCGCGCAATCAGGCTGGAGTCCGCCAGCGTGGCGATGCGGACGGCCAGGTCGAAGCCTTCCTGGAGCAGGTCGATCTGGCGGTCGTTGAAGTCCAGTTCGAAGCGTACGTCGGGATGCAGCGTCATGAATTCCTGAATCAGCGGGGCGAGGTGCAGCAGGCCGAAGGCATGCGGCAATGCCACCTTGAGTCTGCCTCTGAGCGCTTGGTGGGCCTGGGACACTGCGGATTCGGCCTCCTCCAGGTCTGCGAGGATGACGACGCAGCGATCGTAGTAGGCGCGGCCGCTGTCGGTCAGGTTGAGCCGTCGCGTGGTGCGTTGGATGAGCGAGACGCCAAGGCGCGCCTCCAGTTCAGCCAGGCGCCTGCTGACGGCAGATTTGGCGAGATGCAGGCGATCGGCGGCGGCACTGATGCTGCCGGTTTCCACCACGCTCACGAGCATTTGCATGTCGGCGAATCGATCCATATTGTTAACCAATGGAGAACGGTGAGTTCTTATGATCGATCTTTATTCGCGCAATGGCAAAGGCGACAATGATTTCACGGGCGCCACGCTGGCGTCGAATTCACAGGAGATCATTGCCATGCCAACTCACCAAACCTCTTTCTCCCATGCCGGTCTGCGTGTACTGCGAGTCGACGCCAGCGCGCGCCACGAAGGTTCCGTCACACGCAACCTGGCCGACCTGATGTTGAGTGAACTGGACCAACGCGTGCCCGGTTTGTCGCTAGTTCGGCGCGACGTCGCTGCCGGTCTGCCTTTCGTCAATGCCGCCTGGGTCGGGGCCAACATGACCGAGCCCGACGCGCGCGATGCGGCTCAGCGCCAGGCTCTGGCGATATCGGACGCGTTGGTAGCCGAGGTGATGGCGGCGGACGTGCTGGTGATCGCCACTCCCATCTACAACTTCGGCGTGCCGGCCAGCCTCAAGGCCTGGGTCGACCAGGTCGCTCGTGCCAGGCTGACTTTCCGCTACACCGAGCACGGGCCCCAGGGCCTGCTGACCGGCAAAAAGGCCTATGTCCTGATGGCGACCGGCGGCACCGAGGTGGGGAGCGCAATCGACTTCGCCACGCCGTGGCTGAAATTCGTGCTGGGTTTTCTCGGCATCACCGACGTCGAGGTGATTGCCGCCGATCGCGGCATGCTGCGCGGCGACGGGGCGCGCCAGAGCGCTGCCGAGCAGGTCGCCCGGCTGCTGGAACGCGACTGGCCGGCGCTGGCCGAGGCGGTTTGAAATCGCCGTCCGGCCGGCCCATCATGAACATGCAGACAAGGAGTCCACCATGAACACACGACGCATCCGCCAGCTTGTCCCCGCCTTCGAAGTGACCGAAGGCGCCGGGGTCACCGTCCACCGCAGTATCGGGACGCCGGCCCTGAAGAACCTCGATCCCTTCCTGATGCTCGATCATTTCGGCAGCGAGGATCCGGACGAGTACATCGCGGGTTTTCCGGATCATCCGCATCGCGGCTTCATTACCTTCACTTACATGCTGGACGGCCACATGGAACACCGCGACAGCATGGGCAACCGCGGCGACCTCAAGGCCGGTGGCGTGCAGTGGATGAAGGCGGCCAGCGGCGTCATCCATTCCGAAATGCCCAAGCAGGTCAATGGCCTGATGCGCGGCTTCCAGCTGTGGATCAACCTGCCCGCGAGCGAAAAACTGTCCGACCCGGCCTATCAGGAGTTCTCCGCCGCGGCCATCCCCGAGGTGGCGCTGGAGCAGGGCAGGGTGCGGGTGCTGGCCGGAGAATTCGGCGGCACGCGCGGCGTCATCGACGACCCCGCCACCGATGTGCTCTACCTCGACGTCAGTCTGGCGGCCGATTCGCGTTTCAGCCTGCCGCTGGAGGAAACGCGCAACGCCTTCATCTACGTGTTCGAGGGCAGTGCCCGCGTGGCCGGCAATGCGCTGGCAACGCACAATCTGGCCGTGCTGGGAGCGGGTGACACGTTCGAAATCGTGGCTGGCGAGGCGGGCGCCCGTTTCATCCTGGTTGCGGGCCGGCCGCTCGGCGAACCGGTGGTGCAGTACGGCCCCTTCGTCATGAACACCCGCGAGGAAATCGAGCAGGCCTTCGCCGACTATCGCGATGGCCGGCTGGTGCGTGCCCGGGCGGCGATGACCGGGCACTGAAGAACGGCTCAACCCCTAGTCCGCTGGACGATCCAGATCCTGATCCGCCAGTGACAGCGGATCTTCCAGCGGCTCCAGGTGCGTGGTGAGGTGGGCGTAGGGCACAGCCTTGCGGATGTCGGCCTCGATGCGTTCCGACCAGTCATGCCCCTGCTGGACAGTCCAGGCACCGGGCACCAGCACGTGCAGGGAAACGAAGGCGCGGCTGCCGGCCTGGCGTGTGCGTAATGCATGGAAATCCAGCCCTTGACTGCGGTAGCGATCAAGGACGCCTTCGATTGCGTCGATATCTTCAACCGGGATGGAAACGTCCATCAGTCCCGCAGCGGATCGATGCAGCAGTTGCCAGCCGGTCCATACGATATTCATCGCCACCAGCAGCGCAATCACGGGGTCGAGCCACAGCCAGCCGGTCGCCCAGACCAGGCCGACGCCCGCGATGACGCCCGCGGACGTCCAGACATCGGTGCGCAGGTGATGGGCATCGGCTTCCAGCGTGATGGATCGGTATTTTTTACCCACCCCCATGAGGATCTGCGAAGTGGCCAGGTTGATGATCGAGGCGACCACCGATACCACCAGTCCGATGCCCACCGCTTCGAGCGGCTGCGGATTGAGCAGGCGTTCGATCGCTGCGTAGCTGATGGCGACGGCGGCGACGAGGATGAGAAAACCCTCGAAGGCGCTGGAGAAATACTCCGCCTTGCCGTGGCCGTGCGCGTGGTTTTGATCCGCCGGCATGGCCGCCAGCGACAGCATGGCCAGCGCCATCATCGCCCCCGCCAGGTTGACGAAGGATTCGAGCGCGTCGGACAGCAGTCCGACCGAGCCGGTGATCCACCAGGCCCAACCCTTGAGCAGGATGGTGGCGAGGGCCGCCGTGATGGAAAGCCAGGCGTAGCGTTTGAGGGAGGCAGGCAGCATTCGAAGTTTCGTGAGGGCCTTGAAGTCGACTGGATTGTATCGCGCGCCGGCGTATTCATCCGACGACCCGGCAAGCCTTGCAAGACGGCCATGACGGCGTGGCGGCTGCCTGCTGGCTTGATTCTTGAGATACTCGCGCATCGGCGACCGCAACGCCAACGCCATCTTTCTGGAAAATACGCAATGGAAAATCTGTTGTACTGGGCCGGCATGCTGGCCGTCGCGGTGAATGCGCTGACCGGTGTGCTCGATGCCGGCCGCAAGAACATGGATCTGATCGGCGTGATGATGGTGGGCGCCGCCACCGCCCTGGGCGGCGGCACGGTGCGCGATGTGCTGCTGCAGCGCCCAGTGTTCTGGATTGGCGACCAGGTCTACCTGATCGTCGCCCTTGCCACCACGCTGGTCATCTTCTTCGCGGTGCGCGGCCTGCGTCTGCCGCCGCGCCTGTTCCTGATTCCCGATGCGCTCGGCTTGGCCCT
>JAABQU010000186.1 GCA_011391285.1 Thiobacillus sp. | reverse complement strand
ATCATGTCCGCCATGCGTCGCATTCCGCACTACGCCGCCAACCTCAAACACGGTGCCTGGCAGCAAGCGGGCTTGAAAGCTGCCTCGATGCCGGCCAATTTTGGCGTCGGTATGGTGCTGCGCGGCAAGACGCTGGGCATCTGGAGCTATGGCCGCATTGGGCAGCTGGTGGCCAACTACGGCCGTGCGTTTGGCATGCGCGTGGTGATCTGGGGCAGCGATGCCGCGCGGGCGCGGGCCGCGGCCGACGGCTTTGACGTGGCCACCAGCAAGGCAGGGTTTTTTGAATCGTCTGATGTACTCACGCTGCACCTTCGGCTGGGTGAGGACAACACGGGCTGCGTGACGCTGGAGGACCTCTCACGCATGAAGCCGACCGCTCTGCTGGTCAACACCTCGCGTGCCGAGTTAATACAGCCCGAAGCACTGCTGGCGGCGTTGAACCGCGGTCGTCCCGGCCTGGCGGCGGTCGATGTGTTTGAGTCTGAACCCATCCTGCAGGGCCATGCTCTCCTTCGGCTGGAGAACTGCATCTGCACGCCGCACATCGGTTTCGTCGAGCAGGAAAGCTACGAGACGTATTTTTCGGCGGCTTTTGACAATGTGGTGAATTTCATCAAGGGGACACCGACCAACATTGTGAATCCGGGCGCGCTGCAGGTTCGCCGCTAAAACATCGCCGAATAAGGCCCCGCTCGATGCGGGCATGAAGCCGCACACCGAACGCCCTCTCAAGGCACCCTGAACGCTCAGGGTTTCTTGCGGTCCGGCGTGTCCTTCGTTGTCGTCTCGTCTGGCGGTGCGAAGTCGAGCACGTCGAAATCGATCAGCTGCAGATCGGTGCTATCGTCGCGGCGCGCGCCTTGGGCGGTGGACGGCTCCACCGGCACGTCCACCTCGGGCAGCGATGCTTCGAAGGCAGAGAATTCGGAGAGATCGTCGAGGTTGACGTCCAGCCCCAGGTTGGGAGAAGCGGGCGGTTGCTGCTCCATCGGTAACGTCAGGGCGTCGCCGGAGCGATCATCTTCCGGCGCGCCAGCGCGCCGCACCGTGGCCTTGAGTGCCTGCACTTTCGTGTTTTCGAAGTCTTTGGGCTGCTTGGAATCAACCGACTGACGCTCGATCATTTCTTTGGCCATCGCGTACAGCAGCAGCAGTTCGCGATAGGCCTCGAGATCGAACACCTCGGCCTGTGGGTCGCCGACCTCGCGGAAAATCGATTGCTCGATCACATCGAGCACTCGGGGCTCTGGCCACAGCGCCTGGATGCGGGCAAGCGCGCGCTCGTAAAACTCAAGCCCCCGACCCTCGTCGCTGAACTGATCAAACGCTGGCGCACCGGCGTTGAACATGCCATTGAAATCGGCACGCAACTGCTCATAGTCATCTCGGCGGTCCAGCCGATGGTAGATCTTGAGCAAGTCTAGGTAGGCCAGCGGGCTGGGCACCTGGCTCTCGGCTATGTGGTCGCACAACACCTTGATGGCCTGCTCGTCCTGCCCGAGCGAGATGAAAAAGTCGGCCTGTTGCTGCACGTCGAACAGCTCTTCTGCCGCCACGGATCGGGAAGCGGAATGGCTGCCCGAGAAATCGACCCGATCGACCGCCAGGGGACTTGGCGTGCTGTCGATGTCAAGATCGACGTCGAGGCCATCCGTTGCCGGACTGGCCTGAAGTTGCCCGGCCCGGGACAATGGCCATTTCGCGGGTGCGGCTTCCGGCGTCAGGGAAAGGTCGAAATCCAGATCGACTGGCGAAGCGGACTTGGAGGCGTCAGACATCGGCGCAGCGGAGCGTTTCGATTCCTCTTCCTGCGCCCACCATGCTTTTTCGTCCGCGAATTGCGGGCGGGTTTTCTGTTGGCGCCAAAGCCAGAAAAGCGCCAGCAGCGCAAGGCCCAGCAACACCACCAGGCCGTAGGACAGCCACTGCCATTGACGCGACTGTTCCACGCGAGCCGACAGCTCGCTGATGGTGGCCTCACTGCTCGCCTGCGCCGCCCGCAACGCGTTGAACTCGGCGGTCAGCGCCGCGAGCTTGTCCGCATCGCGCAGGGCGTCTTCCGGCGAGGCATTGAGGGCACGCCACATCCCGCCGGCCGCCGCGCGCACCTCTTCCGAACTGGCAGGCTCGCTGAGCAACGACGGGGAAAGCTTGAGCGTCGGGTCGCGCTCGACCGCGGGGCTCAGGTCGATGGCATCAAGCTCAAGCCGTGGCGCGGCCACCGCCGGAGGTGGTGCGGCCCGCTCGCGCACCACGCGGTTGGCTCGGGGTGGCGACGTACGGGCCGGGGGCCGGGGGCGCTCCGCAGCTGACCGTGGCGCCCGCGCCACGCCAGCGGTACTGGGTGTGCCACGCGCAGCCGCAGCGCTACCAGGCGCGCTGGCAGCCGGCGCGGGCAAGGCATTGCCAGCGATGACGGACACATCAGGCAGCGGCCTGGCTGAGGCTGCGCCGCCCGCCTCTTGCGGTGCGGCGGGCTGCGCCGGCTCGACCAGGGGATCGGCCAGTAACACATAGCGACGGGTGAACGCTGCGGTACACCCCGCTCGGAGTTCCACGGTGACCACCGGTTCGTCGATCGGCACCGTCGCCTGCACACGCACCGAAGCCTGTGCATCAGGCATGGCGCGCTGCAAGGTGGTACGCACAGCGGATGGCGCGAGCCGAGTCTCACCGTACAGGACCACGGCGTTGAGGCAGATATCTGCCTCGCCCTCGCCCG
>JAABQU010000185.1 GCA_011391285.1 Thiobacillus sp. | reverse complement strand
GCATCGCCAAAGGCTCGGGCATGATCCATCCCAACATGGCGACCATGCTGGGCTACGTGGCCACCGACGCCGCGATTGCACCGGCCCTGATGCAGCAACTGGTGACCGACGTGGCTGATGTGTCGTTCAACTGCGTAACGGTGGATGGCGACACCTCGACCAACGACAGCTTTATCCTGATCGCCACCGGCCAGGCCGGCAACGCTGAAATCGCCGACGCCACCGGCCCCGACTACGCCGCCCTGAAATCCACGCTCTGCGAAGTCGCCATCGAACTGGCGCAGGCGATGGCGCGTGACGGCGAAGGCGCCACCAAGTTCATGACCATCACGGTAGAAGGCGGGCGCGACCACGCCGAATGCAAGCAGATCGCCTACGCCATCGCGCGCTCGCCGCTGGTCAAGACTGCGTTCTTTGCCAGCGATCCCAATCTTGGCCGCATCCTCGCCGCCATCGGCTATGCGGGTGTCGGCGACCTCGACGTGAACACGCTGAAGGTGTACCTGGGCGACGTGCTGGTGGCGGAAAAAGGCGGCCGCGCTGCGAGCTATACCGAGGCGCAAGGCGCGGCGGTGATGAAGGAAGAGGAGATCACGGTGCGCGTGGTGCTCAATCGCGGCACCGTAAACGCCACGGTCTGGACCTGCGATTTCTCCTACGATTACGTGAAGATCAACGCGGAATACCGGTCGTAGCGCGTCGCGGGCGAGCGTCCTGCCCATCCTGCCGCAGCGGCGGCTGGCCGAGCGCTGTCAGGCCAGATGCCCCATCTTTCCGCTCTGGTAATCGCTCATCGCCTGGCGGATTTCTTCGGCGGTGTTCATCACGAACGGGCCGCTGCCGACAATCGGCTCATCGATCGGCTCGCCGCATAGCAGCAAGGCCGTCACCTTGTCCGCGCGCTCGATGCGCAGCACATTCCCCGCTGGTTCGAACACGCCGACCTCGGCTGCCTGGATCGCGGACGCTGCGCCCTGCAGCTGCACCGAGCCTTTGAGCACCACCAGCGCGGTGCTATAGCCCTCCGGCACGGCAAGCTCGAATGGCTGCCCGCCCGTCAGCGTCAGATCCCACAGGTGAACCGGCGTAAACGTCAGGGCCGGGCCTTTTACGCCGGCGTATTCGCCGGCGATGACCCGCACGCTGCCCTGCCCGTCCGGCAAGGCCACCACCGGAATCTGGCTGTCCGCAATGCCTTGATAGCGCGGCGGCGACATTTTGTCTCTGGCGGGCAGGTTGACCCACAGCTGAACCATCTCGAACGGCCCGCCACGCTGCGCGAAATCGCGCCCGTGAAATTCCTCGTGCACCACGCCGGAAGCGGCGGTCATCCACTGCACGTCACCGGGGCCGATGCGGCCGCCGCCGCCTGAGGAATCGCGATGCTCGACTTCGCCGGCATACACGATGGTGACGGTCTCGAAGCCGCGATGCGGATGTTCGCCCACGCCGAGACGTTGCCGGGTGGGCGGAAACTCGACCGGTCCGGCGTAATCGAGCAGCAGGAACGGGCTGAGCGTCGTGCCCATGTCCGGATAGGCAAACAGGGTTTGCACCGGAAAGCCGTCGCCGACCCAGTGCTGCCCGCGGCTGCGCAACACGCGGCTGAGATTTTTGGCGACGGCATGACGACTGGATGAGTTCATGTTTGCTCCCTTTTTCAGCATGGCAAAAGCTTACTGCGTCGCCAGTGGTGGCAGGCTCTTCGGCGTCAGGTCCAGATAAGACATGACCATCGTGCCACCCGGCGGCCCGCAAGCCGGCACCGGATCATCCTTTACGCCAAGGCGCTAAACATAGCGGAAAATTACGCGCAGGTCGTCGTCGGTCATCGACTGCAGGCTGGGCGACGGCAAATCCGGGCGCGATGCGATCGGATGACGGCATCGTAGCCAAACCGGATCGGCGCGTTGATCAAGTTTTTGCCGGGAAGCCCCTAATTTTTTCCAGAGCGGGCAAGGCACGCGGCTAAAATTTCATTATGACCGAACTCGCCGACCTGATCCCCCGCCTGACGCGCCTGCTCGACCGGCTGGAAGCCCCTGCTGCCCCAACCCTCGACTGGAAAGCCGTGCGCGCTGCGCGCTGGTCGGCGCAAAGCGGCGGCCTCAAGCCCATCCTGCATCCGCAGCGGGTCGCGCTGAAAGACCTGCTCGACATCGACGAACAGAAACAGCGGGTCGATGCCAACACGCGCCAGTTCGTCGCCGGCAAGCCCGCCAACAACGTGCTGCTGACGGGCGCGCGCGGCGGCGGCAAGTCGTCGCTGGTGAAGGCAGTGCATGCCAAATACGCGGCCAAAGGCTTGCGCCTGATCGAGGTGGACAAGGCCGGGCTGCCCAGCCTGCCGGATCTGTTCGACCTGCTGGCGGAGGCGGATTACCGCTTCATCGTGTTCATCGACGACCTCACGTTCGCGGAGAACGAACCCGGCTACGCCAGCCTGAAGGCGGCGCTCGACGGCTCGCTGGCGGGGCCGTCGGACAACGTGCTGATCTACGCCACCAGCAATCGCCGTCACCTGATGCCGGAGTATATGGCGGAAAACCTCGCCACCCGGCACGTCGGCGAGGAAATCCACCCGGGCGAAGCGACCGAGGAAAAGGTCTCGCTGTCAGATCGTTTCGGGCTGTGGGTGCCGTTCCATGCAATGGAGCAGGACGCCTATCTCGCCATCGCCCGCCACTGGGCGAGCCAGCTCGGCGCCTCTGCCGGGGAGGGCTTCGAACGTGCCGCCTT
>JAABQU010000184.1 GCA_011391285.1 Thiobacillus sp. | reverse complement strand
CGTCAACTACGCTGCCGGCGCCAAGACGCCGCTGGCAGCGATGATGGCGGGCTTCTTCCTGCTGCTGGTGGTGCTGCTGGTGGCGCCGTGGGCGCGCTTTCTGCCCAACGCCGCCATGGCCGGCATCCTGTTTCTGGTGGCATGGGGCCTGATCGACTTCAAGGAGATCGCCCATACTGTGAAGACCAACCGCTCCGAACTGGCCATCATGGCCGCCACCTTCGCCGCGACGCTGTTCCTGACGCTGGAGGAGGCCATCATCATCGGCGTGCTGATGTCGCTGTCGCTGTATCTGGCACGCACCTCCAAGCCGCAGGTGCGCGAACGCGCGCCCAACCCGCACAGCATGAAGCGCAAGTTCACCGACGCCGACCACGCGCCGCAATGCCCGCAACTGCGCTTCGTGCGCATCGACGGCTCGCTGTTCTTCGGCGCCACCGCGCACGTGCGCGAAAAGCTGGCCGCCTTGGATATCGCCCGGCCCGAGCAGAAACACGTGGCGATCATTGCGCACGGCATCAACTTCCTCGACATGGCAGGCGCCGAAGCGCTCGCCGACGAGGCGCGGCGCCGTCGCGCGGCCGGCGGCGGGCTTTACCTGATCGGCATCAAGGACACGGTGCAGGAACAGCTGGCCGAAAGCGGCGCGCTGAAAGTGATCGGCGGCGCCAACCTGTTCGACTCCAAGACCGAAGCGATCGCCGAAATCTACCGGCGCCTCGACCGTGATGTCTGCCGCAACTGCAAGGCACGCGTTTTCCGCGAATGCGCGCCAGTGCGGGTCGAGCCGTCCAGCCAACCTCATTCCTTTACGCCTGTAGGAGCCCATTCATGAAAACCCGTCAACGCATCCTGGTTCCCTTTACCCACGGCCACAGCGGCTCGGCCCTGCTGCGCCGCGCCGGCGAGATCGCCGCGTCTGGAGAGGTCGATCTGCTGGTGGTGAGCGTGCTCGACACCCGATCCGGTTTCGAGCCGGACGGCCCAGCCGCCAATCTGCCCAGCGAGCGCGCCGCGCGCCTCGCCCCGGCGGAGCAAAAACGGCTTGAGCATGAGCTGATGCGGCACGGTCTGGGCCAGGCTCAGGCCACCGTGATCTGGGGTGAACCGCGCGCCACCCTGTCCGCCCTGATCCGCAGTTGGAATCCCGATCTGGTCGTGTGCGATGGACGGACACGCCGCATGCTGCCCGCCCGTACGAGCCAGGAAGGCCCGGAGATGATGCGGATCGATCGCGGCAATGCCTTTGCGCGACTCGCTGGATTTTTCTATCCGCAAGCACAGGGGCATGTCTGATCGGGACACGCAAGCCGTTCCCATGCGCTTTTTTGAATCAAGGCGCACCCCAGGCCGATGCCGGCCATCGCTTTAATCTTTCACGCAACAAAAAGGAGTTCCCCATGATTCGCCGCAACCCGCGAGGCGACCTGCCGGTCGTGCACGAGACCGCATTCGTCGACCCCACCGCCATCCTCTGTGGCCACATCATCATTGGCGAAAATGTCTTCATTGGACCTTATGCGGTGATCCGCGCCGACGAGGTCGATGAGAACGGCCACATGGAACCGATCGTCATCGGCGCGCACTCGAACATCCAGGACGGCGTGGTGATCCACTCCAAGGCAGGCGGCCGGGTCGAGATCGGCGAATACACCTCGATCGCCCACCGTTCCATCGTGCACGGCCCCTGCAAGGTGGGGAACCGCGTGTTCATCGGCTTCAACTCCGTGCTGTTCAACTGCGTGGTGGGCGAAGGTTCGGTGGTGCGCCACAACTCGGTGGTCGAGGGCTGCAGCGTGCCAGACGGCTTCTACATTCCCTCCACCTGCAACATCCACTCCGACGAGGAACTGGCGCGCATCGAACCCGTCACGCCCGACGTCACCGGATTCTCGGAAAGCGTGGCGCAGGCCAATCACGAACTGGTCAAGGGCTACAAGCGCATCCGCAACGAGTTCTAAACGCTGCGCTGGTCGCGCCGGGCTGCCGGAACGTCAGCCCTTTTCGACCTCGTACCGTTTCAGCTTGCGCCACAACGACACGCGGTCGATACCGAGCATCTGCGCCGCGAGCGTCTGGTTTCCACCGGCCTCCTGCAGCACCCAGTTGATATAATCCTGTTCCTGCTCTTCCAGCGTGAGGAGCCGTCCCTTCTTCTTGCGGAAGGTGCGGATGGACAGCTCGCGCAGGTCGTCGGGCAGTTGGGCGGGGTCGATGCCGTGGCTGGTGGTGAGCGCGACGCCGCGCTCGATGATGTTTTCGAGTTCGCGCACGTTGCCGGGGAAATCGTAGGCGCGCAGCAGGTCGAGCGTATCGGCAGCCAGTTCGGTGACCTCTTTGCCCATCGTCGCCGCATGCTTGAGCAGGAAGTGGTGAGCGAGCAGCGGCACGTCTTCCTTGCGGGCGCTCAAAGCCGGGATGTGCAGGTTGACGACGTTGAGGCGGAAATAGAGGTCCTGGCGAAAGCCGCCCTGCTTCACCATGTCCTGCACGTCGCGGTTGGTGGCGGCGATGAAGCGCGCGTCGATTTTGACCGGCGTGGTGGCGCCCAGCGGCAGCACTTCCTTTTCCTGGATCACGCGCAGCAGCTTGACCTGCATGGTGGGCGACATTTCGGTGATCTCGTCCAGAAACAGCGTGCCGCCGCTGGCCGCTTCCAGCAGGCCTTTCTTGTCGGCGTGGGCGCCGGTAAAGGCACCCTTGATGTGGCCGAACAGTTCGTTGGCCAGCAACTCCTCGT
>JAABQU010000183.1 GCA_011391285.1 Thiobacillus sp. | reverse complement strand
GCGATGCCGGTCTTGGCGTCGATGCCGGACAGGGGCTGGTCGCCGTCCATGTCGGCGGCGATGACCCAGATGTTGTGTTCCTTCAAGTCTTCGATGGTGCGCGCGAGGTTGGTGACCATGATGTAGGGCACGGTTTCCGCGGCGCCCGAGGCGACCTTTTCCACGGTGGCGTTGATGCCGACGGCGTTGTCCTTGGGCGCGATGACGGCGTGCACGCCGAAGGCATCGGCCGAGCGCATGATGGCGCCGAGGTTGTGCGGGTCGGTGACGCCGTCGAGGATGACCAGCAGCGGCGCACCCTGGATATTTTCCAGCACTTCGTCGAGCGAGTGGCTGAGTGCAACCGGTTTGACGCGGGCGACGACGCCCTGATGCTTGGCGGCCTTGCCGACCAGTCGCGTCAGCCGGTCGGCTTCGACCTGCGCCAGCCTGACCCCGTTGTCCTTGGCCTGATGCACCAGGTCGCGCGCGCGCGCATCGCGCCGGGTCAGATCGAGGTAGATTTCGAAGATGCCTTTCGGGTCCTGGCGCAGGCGCGCGAGGACGGGATGGAAGCCGTAGATGAGTTTTTCGGCGGCCTTCTCGCTCATTTTTTCTTGCCGCCGGATTTAGGCTTGGCGGCACGCGGGCCTGAGGTTTTTTTCGATGCCTGCTGTTCGAACGCGCGCTGCATGTCGAGCGCGGAACTTTCCTGCTCGACCAGGCTGAAATCGATCTTGCTGGTTTCGATGTCGGCACGCATCACCTTGATGCGCACGCGGTCGCCCAGGCGATATTTTTTCCCGGTCCGCTCGCCGAGCATCATGTGCTTGGCCTGGTCGTAGTGGAAATAGTCCTGGCCGAGTTCGGACACGTGGACCAGGCCTTCGATGAAGATGTCGTCGATGGCGACGAACATGCCGAAGCTGGTCACCGCGCTGACCGTGCCGTTGTATTCGTTGCCGATGTGATCCTGCATGAAGTAGGTCTTCAGCCAGGCGTCGACGTCGCGGGTGGCGTCGTCGGCGCGGCGCTCGGTCATCGAGCAGTGGCCACCGATTTCCACCAGCCCCTTGGCGGGCAGCTTTTCGCCGTTCAGCACCGCCTTGATGCCGCGGTGCACCAGCAGGTCGGGATAGCGGCGGATCGGCGAGGTGAAGTGGGTGTAGGCCTCGTAGGCCAGACCGAAGTGGCCCTTGTTGTCGGGGCTGTAGATGGCTTGCCGGAGCGAGCGCAGCATCACGGTCTGCAACAGGCCATGGTCGGGACGATCCTTGATCTTGTCGAGCAGCGCGCCGTAATCCTTGGCGTGCGGCTTGTCGCCACCGCCGAGGTCGAGGCCGAATTCGGCGAGGAAACCGCGCAACGCGGCGAGCTTTTCCGGCGTGGGGCCTTCGTGCACGCGGAACAGCGCGGGCTGCTTGTTCTCGTGCAGGTAATCCGAGGCGCAGACGTTGGCCGCCAGCATGCATTCCTCGATGATGCGGTGCGCATCGTTGCGGATCACCGGCACGATCTCCTTGATCTTGCCCTGGTCGTCGAAAACGATTTGCGTCTCGGTGGAACCGAAGTCGATCGCGCCACGCTTGGCGCGCGCCTTCAGCAGGGTGCGGAACAATTTATCCAGCGCTTCCAGATGCGGCATCAGCGCAGCCTGCTTCTTATCCGGCTTGGCCGTGCCCGACAGCCAGTCCCACACCTGGTTGTAGGTGAGGCGCGCGTGCGAAAAAATCACCGCCGGGTAGAAGCGGTATTCCTTGATGCTGCCCGTGTTGCTGATCTGCATGTCGCACACCATGGACAGGCGGTCGACTTCCGGATTGAGCGAACACAGGCCGTTGGACAGCGCTTCCGGCAGCATGGGAATGACGCGGCGCGGGAAGTACACCGAGTTGCCGCGCGCGAAACCTTCGGTGTCGAGCGCGTCCCTGGGCTTCACGTAATGGCTGACGTCGGCGATGGCGACGATCAGACGGAAACCGCTGCGGCCCTGCGGCTCGCAGTACACCGCGTCGTCGAAGTCGCGCGCGGTCTCGCCGTCGATGGTGACGAGCGGCAGATGGCGGATGTCCTCGCGGTCGGCCATGTCCTTTTTCTGCACCTTGTTCGGCAGCTTCGATGCCTGCGCCTCGACATCGGGCGGGAACACATAGGGCAGATCGTGCTTCCTCAGCGCGATCTCGATTTCCATGCCGGGGCCGGTGAAGCTGCCGAGAATTTCGACGACCTTGCCCACCGCCTCGTTGTGCGCGCCGGGCTGGGTGACGATTTCCACCGTGACCACCTGGCCGGACTGCGCGGCGCCGGCGTTGCCGGCGGGGACCAGAATGTCCTGGTTGATGCGGCGGTTTTCCGAGATCAGGAAGCCGACGCCGCCTTCGAGGTAGTAGCGGCCGACGACGGTCTTGTTGACGTGCTCCAGCACCTCGACGATCTTGGCCTCGCGCCGGCCGCGCCGGTCGAAGCCTGCGACGCGCACCAGCACCTTGTCGCCGTGCAGCACGCGATGCATTTCCTTGGGCGACAGATAGAGATCGTCGCCGCCTTCTTCCGGCACCACGAAACCGAAGCCGTCCGGATGGCCTTCGACACGGCCCTTGATGAGGTCGAGCTTCTCCGGCAGGCACAGCTGGCGCTTGCGGTTGAGCATCAGCTGGCCGTCGCGCTGCATCGCGCCGAGGCGGCGCTGGAACAGGTCGCGCTCGGCCTCGGTGATGTGCAGCTGCTCGGCAAATGCGTCGGCATCGACCGGGCAGCCCGCCTCGGTCAGCAGTTGCA
>JAABQU010000182.1 GCA_011391285.1 Thiobacillus sp. | reverse complement strand
GACGGGATTGAGGCAGCCTGATGCAGTTGGGCTGTCTGCCATTTTGACAGCGCCGGTTTTGCCATGTGCCTCGTCCGATAAAGCCGGTCACTTTCCTGGATAAATGCGATGGGCTCTTCGGCGTGAGCGGAAATGAGCGTGCCTGCAGGCAGACGGAAAAAGAGCCGCATGATGCGGCTCTTTTTTTGCGATGCGGGTGGCTTATTCCGCCCGGGTTTCTACCTGAACCAGCGGCTCCTGGCTGGTGCTCGCCTGGGGACGCGGGCGACGACGCGTGGGGTGGGGCGCGTCTGTCACTGCCGTTTCAATGATGGGCGCGACGGGTGCGCTGGTTTCCACCTGCATCAGGCCGCTCGCTTCAGTCGCGGGCTTGGCTGCGGGGCGACGGCGACGGCGCGGGCGTCCTGCATCCTGCGTGTCGGTTGCGCTGGCCGCGCTGCCCTGGGTTTCCACCTGCTGCAGATTGGCAGCACTGGCAGCCAGGCCTGCCAGAACGGCGGTGGGCGAGGCGGTGACGGTGGTGGGCAAGCTGGGTGCGGCTGCGGTTTCCAGTTGCAGATCCTGTTGCGTCGAGGTTTGCGGTGCAGCAACAGCTTTGGGCGCGCGTGCAACTTCGATGATGGCGCGGAAGCCGGCGATTTCGACTATGGCCATAGGCGTGCTGCTTGCGCCTTCGGGACGCGCTTCACGCGGACGGCGATTGCCGCGCCCGCGACGGCTGCGCGGCTCGCGTTTTTCTTCAGTGCCGTTTTCCCGTGGCGCTTCGATAGCCTCGGCTATGCGTGGCGCCGCTTCAGCCTCGGGACGCGGCTTCGGCTGGCGCGGCGGACGCGCGGGCTTGTCGGTATCGTTGCCGCGTACCTCGCTTTGCCGCGGCGTGCTCTGCCGCGGTTCGGCCTGGCGGACATCGCCACGATTTTCACCACGGCTTTCACCATTGCGGCCTTCGCCACGGCCACGGCGCTGGCCGGGCTTGCGCTCGCTTGAGCGCTCACGGCGTTCGCTCGGACGCTCACTGCGGGTAATGGCGGCAACCGGCTCTGCGGGGGTGGTTTCGGCAGCAGGCTTGTCGTCGCTGCGCTTTTTGAACCAGCCGACGATGCGATCAAGCAAGCCGCCATGTGCCTGCGGCGCAGCTGCGACAACGGGTCGCGCGGCGGGTACCGGCTTGGGCGGGGCAATCGACTTGACGGCTGCTTCCTGACGGATCGGGGCGGCTGCTTGTTCAGCCTGATAGCCGGATTCAGTTTCCGGCATGGTGGCCATTTTGTAGCTCGGCTCGGCGATGTCGCGCTGATTCAGTTCGTCGTGACGCAGCCGGGTCATGGTGTAGTGCGGCGTTTCCATGTGGATGTTGGGGATCAACACCACATTGACCTTGAGGCGCGACTCCATCGTGTAGATGTCGACGCGCTTTTCATTCAGCAGGAAGGTGGCGACGTCGACGGGTAGCTGAACGTGGATTGCGCCGGTGCTGTCCTTCATGGCTTCTTCCTGCAGGATGCGCAGGATGTGTAGCGCCGACGACTCGGTGCCACGGATGTGGCCGGTGCCGTGGCAACGCGGGCAGGGGTTGTAGCTGGTTTCGCCGAGCGAGGGCTGCAGGCGCTGGCGCGACATTTCGAGCAGGCCGAAGCGCGAGATCTTGCCGGTTTGCACGCGGGCGCGGTCGTGATGCAGCGCGTCCTTTAGCCGATTTTCGACGTCGCGCTGGTTTTTCGGGTTTTCCATGTCGATGAAATCGATCACGATCAAGCCGCCGAGGTCACGCAACCGCATCTGGCGGGCGATTTCGTCCGCCGCTTCGAGGTTGGTATTGGTGGCGGTGTGCTCGACGTCGCTGCCCTTGGTGGCGCGGGCCGAGTTGACGTCCACCGAAACCAGTGCTTCGGTGTGGTCGATCACGATCGCGCCGCCGGACGGCAGGTTGACCTGGCGTGAATACGCCGATTCGATCTGGTGTTCGATCTGGAAACGCGAGAACAGCGGCACGTCGTCGTGGTACAGCTTGACCTTGTTGACGTTGGCCGGCATCACGTGGGCCATGAACTGCTGTGCCTGGTCGAAAATATCCTGGGTGTCGATCAGGATTTCGCCGATGTCGGCCGAGAAGTAGTCGCGGATGGCGCGGATGACCAGGCTGCCTTCCTGATAGATCAGGAACGCGCCTTTTTGCGAGGTGGACGCGCCGTCGATGGCTTTCCACAGGCTCAGCAGATAGTTCAAGTCCCACTGGAATTCTTCAGTGGTACGGCCGATGCCGGCGGTGCGGGCGATCAGGCTCATGCCTTCCGGGATGTCGAGCTGCGCCAGGGTGTCGCGCAGTTCGTTGCGGTCTTCGCCTTCGATGCGCCGCGAGACGCCACCGCCACGCGGGTTGGTCGGCATCAGCACGACATAGCGGCCAGCCAGTGAAACGTAGGTGGTGAGCGCTGCGCCTTTGTTGCCGCGTTCATCCTTTTCCACCTGGACCAGCAGTTCCTGGCCTTCTTTCAGGGCATCTTGCGGACGACCGTTGCCGGGCAGGCAGGCACGGGATATTTCCTTGAACGGCAGAAAGCCATGGCGTTCGCAGCCGTAGTCTACAAATGCTGCTTCCAGACTGGGCTCGACGCGGGTGATGACACCCTTGTAGACATTGCCCTTGCGTTGTTCCTTGCTGGCGGACTCGATGTCAAGGTCGACGAGTTTTTGCCCGTCGACGATGGCAACCCGGAGTTCTTCCGCCTGGGTTGCGTTGAATAGCATGCGCTTCATTGTTTACTCCCGCGC
>JAABQU010000181.1 GCA_011391285.1 Thiobacillus sp. | reverse complement strand
GGCGGTGAGCAGACGGCGCTCTATGCCAAGTTTTTCCATGGTCTGGGTAAAGCCGAAGCCGTCCATCAGCACGCCGATCGAACCGACGATGCTCGCCTTGTCGACGAAGATCTGGTCGGCACCGGCGGCGACGTAATAGCCGCCCGAGGCGCAGATGTCGTCGACCACGGCATACAACGGAATTTTCGGATGCAGTGCGCGCAGGCGCCTGATCTCGTCGTAGATCTGCCCCGCCTGCACCGGGCTGCCGCCGGGGCTGTTGATGCGCAAGATCACACCCTTGGTTTTCTTGTCTTCGAACGCGCCTTGCAGACTGCCGATGACCATGTCTGCACTGGCCTGGTCAGCCGCAATGACACCCTGCAGATCGATCAGCGCGGTATGTTCCTTGGGCAGGGAGACACCGTCCGAACGGAACCAGCCGGCGGCCAGGAACAGCACGATGAAGAGATATAGAAAGCCCAGCGTCTTGAACAGGATGCTCCAGTGGCGGGTACGACGCTGCTCCTGGATCGCCGACAGCGCCAGTTTCTCCAGGACGGTTCGTTCCCAGTTCGGTTCTTGTTGTTCGCTCATTGGTTTTCCATCAGGCTGTTTCCAACAGGTACACATGGCCGTCACGCTCGACGACCGGCAAAGGCACCAGGCCACGCCCGGCACATCGCCCACCCACGCACTGCCCGCTTGCCGGGTGGTACAGCGCGCCATGCGTGGCGCAGATCAAGTATAGCCGCGAGTCGTCGAAGAATTCCCCCTCCTGCCAGTCGAGTTCCTGGGGCAGATGACCACAGCGGTTGAGGAAGGCGCGCGGGCGACCCTCGAAGCGCACGGCGAATGCGGGTTCGGAACGGCCGTTGTGCGTCAGCTCGAAACGCACGCCGCGGCCCTGCTCGAGCAGATCGGCCGCAGCACAGATCAGGCGTTCGCGTTCAGCCACGCATGCACCTCGGCAAAACTGTCGATCAGCGCCAGCGGCGCGTGCGGATGCAGGTCGCTCGCCACGTGCGCGCCATAGGTCACGCCCAGGCTGGCCACCCCGGCATTCGACGCCATCAGCAGATCGTGGCTGGTATCGCCGATCACCAGGGTACGCGCGGGGTCGGCGTCGAGTTCGTCGATCAGCTCCAGCACCATCGCCGGGTGCGGCTTGGAATGCGTCTGGTCGGCGCAGCGGGTGGCGGCAAACCAGGCACCCAGGCCGCTGGACTCGAGCGCACGAGACAGGCCAATTTGGCTTTTCCCGGTGGCCACCGCCAACTGGAAGCCGCTCTGGTGGAGATCACGGATCCCGCTGGCCACCCCGGCGAACAGCGGAATCTGCTCGTCACGCCCCAGATAATGGTGGCGGTAGCGCTCGACCAGACGCGGGTAGTCGTCGGCCGGCAGGTCCGGCAGCAGGGTCTGCAGCGCCTGCACCAGGCCGAGGCCGATGATCTGGCGCGAGGCGCGGTCGCTCGGTGCGGCAAGGCCGATATCCTCGCAGGCGCGCTGGATCGAATCGACGATCACCCCGGCGGAGTCCATCAGGGTACCGTCCCAGTCGAAAATCAGCAGGTCAAATTGCTTCGGCATTCAAGATATCCAGAAATTGGGTCAAATCAGCGGGCAGCGGCGCCTCCACCGTCATGCGCTCGCCCGAAACGGGATGCTCGAACACCAGCTTGGCCGCGTGCAGGAACATGCGCTTCAGCCCCTGCTTCATCAGCCGCTTGTTGAGTTCGAAATCGCCGTACTTGTCATCCCCCGCGATCGGGAATCCCAGATGCGAGGCGTGCACGCGGATCTGATGGGTGCGCCCGGTCTTCAGTTCCGCCTCCAGCAGGGTGAAATCGGCAAAGCTTTGCAGGCGGCGAAAAATGGTGTGGGCGGTCTGTCCCTCCTCGCGCACGGTGACACGCTTCTCGCCGTCGTCGGTGACGCGCTTGTGCAAGGGCAGCTTCACGTGCTGCACCGGATTCGGCCAGCGCCCCGCCACCAGCGTCAGGTAGCGCTTTTCGATCTTGCCGTCGCGCATCGCCGCGTGCAATCCGACCAGCGCACGCCGCTTCAGCGCGATCAGCAGCACCCCCGAGGTTTCGCGGTCGAGCCGGTGCACCAGCTCCATGTAGCGGCATTCCGGCAGTTCCAGCCGCATCTGCTCGATCACCCCGCGCGAAATGCCGCTGCCGCCGTGCACCGCCATGCCCGAAGGCTTGTTCAGCGCGATCAGGGCGTCGTCGCGGTACAGAATGTTCGGCAGCAGGCGGATGCCCCCCTGCGGCAGATGGGTGGCGGGCGTAATGACTGGCGTGGCCATGCGCACCGGCGGGATGCGCACCTCGTCGCCCAGTTGCAGCCGATAGCCGACCTCGACGCGGCCGCCGTTGACCCGTACCTCGCCGCCGCGCACCAGCTTGTAGATTCGGCTTTTCGGCACGCCTTTGAGCCGCGTCATCAGAAAGTTATCCAGGCGCTGGCTGTCCGCGCTGTCGTCGATCTTCAGCCGCCGGACCGAATCTTTCTCTAAGTCCTTCATTTTCATATACACTACCGCCGGTTCAGGCCTAGATTTGCCTGTCCAATTTACCCGGCATTCATGCCGTAGATTTTAGAGATCACGCCGGTTACAACGCTCACCGGCCGCCGCCTGCCCGGCCTGTCTGGATTCCTGCCGCCCAGCCAACCTATGAGTTGGTGCGGACAGTCGAAACCGACCCGCCCCGCAGTCGGCAAAGCAGCGATGTTATCAATGACGCGACAACAAGCATACGAAATAGTTGTTCACGCCAAGGCACAGCCGCGGCGGGAATCGGAAAGACCGTCTGGACACACCAGCCACTCTCCAGGAACAGGACACCCTCAT
>JAABQU010000180.1 GCA_011391285.1 Thiobacillus sp. | reverse complement strand
CGTAGAGCGTGCGCAGCTGCGCGGTGGTGGCGCCGAAGCAGCGCAACAGTGCCGCCTGGTCGTAGTGGCGCAGCGCGTGGCGATGGGCGGCGATGGCGATGGCCGCCACCGACAGCAGCAGGCTGATCAGCGCGGTGAGCTGGATATAACTGTCGGCGTTGGCGAAGGCGCCTCGCAGGGTCTCGGCACCTTCACGCGAACCGACGAGGCGCTGGGTGCTGTCCAGTGCGGGTTTCAGTGCGGTGCTGAAAGCCGCGAGCGGCCCGGGTTCGCCGGCGAACTGGTAGAGATAGGTGAGCCGGCTGCCGGGCTGCAGCACCCGCGTGCGTTCGACTTCGTCGGCGCGCAGGAACACGCGCGGCGCGAAGCCGAATACGCCGCCGAGCTGGCCGGGCTCCCCGGCCACCACGCCTGCAATGCGGAACGTGGCTTCGCCGATCTGCACTGCATCGCCGACCTGCGCGTCCAGCAGCGTCAGCAGTTCCTGGTCGACATGGATCGCGCCGCGCGGCGGCTGCGCCGGGTGCGGCTTGCCAGCATCGAACGGTCGGTCGGCGATGCGCACCTCACCGCGCAGCGGGTAGGCGCCGTCGACCGCGCGCAGCGTCGCCAGCTGGAAGGTATCGCCGCGGCTGACCATGCTGGCGAATTCGAGCGCACGGCTGGTACGCAGGCGATGGTCGGGCCAGGTTTCGATCGGGCGCGGGCTGCTGACGAGCAGGTCGGCGCCGAGAAAGCGGGCGCCCTGTTCGCTCATGGCACGCTGAATGCGGTCGCCGAGAAAGCCGGTAGTGGAGACGCTGCCGACACCGATGATCAGCGCCAACAGCAGCACCCGCCATTCGCCACTGGCGCGTTCGCGCCGCAGCAGCCACAGGCCGAGCCGGATCAAGGTCATGCGCGTGCGGCCTCGTGCATGTGCCCGGCGACCAGATGCAGCCGGCGCTGGCAGCGCGAGGCGAGCGCGTCATCGTGGGTGACCAGGATCAGGGTGGTGTGAGCCGAGGCGTTGAGTTCGAACAGCAGATCGATGATGCGCGCGCCGGTGTCAGCGTCGAGATTACCGGTGGGTTCGTCGGCGAACACAATTTCGGGATCAGTGGCGAAGGCGCGCGCGAGGGCGATGCGCTGCTGCTCGCCGCCGGACAGCTGGCGGGGCGTGTGGCCGGCGCGCGCGGCCAGTCCGACGCGTTCGAGCCAGTGAGTGGCCCGTTCACGCGCATTATCACGGCCTGCCAGTTCCAGCGGCAGCAGGATGTTTTCCAGCGCGGTCAGTGCCGGCAACAGCTGGAACGACTGGAACACGAAGCCGATGCGGCCGGCGCGCAGGCGGGCGCGAGCGTCCTCATCGAGATCGCCGAGGTGCTGGCCGAGCAGCTCGATTTCACCCGACGAGGGGCGGTCAAGCCCGGCCAGCAGACCCAGCAGGGTGGACTTGCCGGAGCCTGAAGCACCGGTGATGGCGAGCGTTTCACCCGCTTTGACCGCAAGCTCGACTTCGCTGAGGATGGTGAGCATGCCGTCGGCGGTGGGCACGCGCTGCGACAGGGCGTGGGCGCTAACCACCCCCTCTTCCGCAAGCAGGTGGGGGAGCGAATGTGATGCCAACTTCGATTTGGCGGGGAACTGGGCGCTGTCTGGGAGCGTCATTGGGATGGAGCCAGGTTAAGGTGAGTGAATGAATTATCGCGTGTGGATGCTGTTGGGGTTATTTTGGCTGCCGGGTTGGGTTGCGGCCAGTCAATGTGGTTTATTGATTGTCGGCGACAGCCTGAGTTCCGGCTACGGCTTGGCAGCAGGGCAAGGATGGGTGGACTTGCTCGACGCTCGCCTGAAAAAGGCCGCGCCACAATGGCGCGTGGTCAACGCCAGCGTGAGCGGCGACACCACGCAGAACGGGTTGCAACGGCTCAAGCCGGCGCTTGGCCGTCACCGGCCGCAAGGCGTGCTGATCGAACTGGGCGGCAACGATGCCCTGCGCGGCATCCCGCCCGCCACGATTCGGCAGAATCTGCTCGCCCTCGTGCGTGAGGCCAAGACGAGTGGAGCCTGGGTGTTGCTGCTGGAAGCGCCGGTGCTGCCGAACTACGGCAAGGCCTACGCCGAAGCCGTGTCCAGGCAGTACGGAGAAGTAGCCCGTGAGGAAAACGTCATGCATGTGCCGTGCTTCGCCTGCGCGGTCGGCATTAGACCGGAACTGATGCAGGACGACGGCATCCATCCCAACGAAAGAGGTCAGACCGGCCTGCTCGATGCCGTGTGGCCTCATCTCAAGCCCCAACTGCGCTGCCCGTTGAAATGAAAACGATGGATCCCAACTGCCCCTGCGGATCGGGCCACGCCTACGAATCCTGTTGCGGCAGCTATCACGCCGGCAAAGTGGCCCAGGACGCCGAAAGCCTGATGCGCTCGCGCTACAGCGCGTATGTGCTGGGACTCGAAGACTATCTGAGGGCAACCTGGCATCCGGATACCCGTCCAGCTGCGCTGGCGCTCGATGCCACCCCACGCCCGCAATGGCTGGGGCTGACGATCAGGGCGCACTCGCGACAGGATGAAACGCACGCGACGGTGGAATTCATCGCGCACTACAAGCTGAATGGCCGCGCGTTCAGACTGCACGAAACCAGCCGCTTCGAGCGGATGGAGGGGCGCTGGCTGTATGTCGACGGCGAGATTCGTGAGTGAGGGTGTCCGCAAGTTGCGCCCGCCTGGAATGCGAAAAGCCCGCTTGCGCGGGCCTTGTCGCTACTTCTGGATCAAAAATGGTGGGGTGGACGATGGGGCTCGAACCCACGACAACAGGAATCACAATCCTGGACTCTACCAACTGAGCTACGTCCA